>JAJKHX010000389.1 GCA_021154785.1 Nocardiopsis sp. | reverse complement strand
GGTGACTTGGTGCTCGGGCTGGAACTGGTACCCGAGGCAGTGGTACTGCTGCTGCAGGCGGCCAGGACTCCGGCCGACAGGACAGCTACCGCGCTCAGTGCGAGGCCGTTCTTGGAGAGCCGGGAGAGGGAGGGTCTCACGCCCGGTGCCTCCTTCCTCGTTCGGGGTAGTCACGGATTGGTGTCATTGCCGGTGCCGAGCCCGTCGGAGACCTCCGCGTGCTCGCTGACGAGCACCAGGCCCGCGGAATCCGCCTGCTGCTGCAGCAGGGCGGCGAAGTCCGAATCACCGTACCCGCGGCCGACCAGGCCCTGGATGAGCTGGTGGACCACGGCGGCGACCGGCATCGGCACCTCATGTTCCCGCGCGGCGGCCAGGCCAAGGTCGAAGTCCTTGCGCAGCAGCGTGGCGGTGAACGTAGGCTCGAAATCGAGGTTCACGTAAGCCGGCGCCTTGTAGCCGGTGAACAGCGAACCCATGACGCTCTTGTTGAGGCAGCCGAGAAACGCCTGCCGGCTGATCCCGCTCTTTTCCGCGAGAACTGTGATCTCGGCGAGCGACTGGGCGACCACGCCGAGAATGAGATTGTGGCACAGCTTCACCATCCTGGCTTCCTCGCCGTCACCCACGTAGGTGACACCGCGGCCCAGCATGGCCAGGTACGGCTCCGCCAGGTCGAAGGCATCGCGCGGGCCGGAGACCGCGGCGGTCATCTGGCCGGCCCGCACCACCTTCGGGTTGCCCATCACCGGCGCGGCCAGCAGGGCGGTGCCCCGGCCGGCGATCCCGGCCCGCACCCGGGCTGAGGCCTCGGCCGAGACCGTGGAGCAGTCGATGAGCACCGCCGGAGCCGCGCCGGTACCGGACATGAGGCCGCCCGGGCCCAGCACCGCGGAGATCAGGTCCGGCGACGAGCCGACGGTGATGAAGACGATATCCCTGGCCGCCAGGTCCGCGGCGGTGGCCGCGGGCTTGGCGCCCAGCCGTGTCAGCGGCTCCGCCTTGTTCATGGAGCGGTTGAAGACGGCGAGGTCACAGCCGGCTGAGAGAAGCCGGCGACCCATCTCCACGCCCATGCGGCCGGTGCCCAGCCAGCCCAGCCGATGTGCGTGATCGCGTGCCGCCATGTCGCTGGATTCCCTCCCTCGTGCCAGCCCGGGCTCTGGTCACAATCGTTTGCAATCGAGATTCTGCCCGCCCGGCCCCATTTGTCAACGCCGGATGCCCAACCTGTTACCAAAGTCCCGTGGGGCGATCAGGGACCGCGGAAGGTCAGGCAGGAGCGGTGCCGCCCGCCGCGTGCTGCGCGGCCGTGGAGCCCCGGACGATGAGCTCCGGCGCGAGGTAGAGGATCTTGACCGGTCCCCCGGCCCCGCTGATCCGCTCGAGCAGCAGCTGGGCCGCCTCGGTGCCCAGCTGGTAGTGCGGGAAGCGCACGGTGGTGAGCGGGGGCCGGAGCCGGTCGATGAACGGCATGTCGTTGAAGCCGATCACCGACATGTCGTCGGGGCAGGACAGCGAGCGCTCGTCGAGCGCGGTGTAGCACCCCACCGCCAGCATGTCGTTGGCGGCGGCCACCGCCGTGAAGCCCGGATGCCGCGCCAGCAGTGCGCGGCAGCAGCGGGTGCCCTCCTCGACCGTGTACTTGGCGGCGTACGCGATCAGGCTCTCGTCCACCGCCAGCTCGTGCGCCGCCATGCCGTCCCGGAACCCGCGCAGCCGGCTCACCCCGGTCGATGCCTCCTGCGGGCCCGCGATGTGCGCGATCCGGGCGTGGCCGAGCCGGGCCAGGTGGCTGACCGCCATCCGCGCGCCCTGCTCGTTGTCGACCGAGACCGAGGGGAAGCCGTAGTCCGGCGCCAGCCGGTTCATCAGCACGACGGGCACGTCCGCCGCGGCCGCCTCGGCCAGCAGCCGGTCGTGCAGCGTCGCGGTGGCCAGCGCGAACCCGTCGACGTGCCGGGCCCGCATCTGCTCGAACAGGGTGCGCTCGCGGCCCGCGTCAGCGTCGGTGTTGCCGATCAGCGCGACGTAGCCCGCCGCGCCCAGCTTGTCCTCCAGGCCGCGCACGATCGGCGGGAACAGGGGGTTGTTCAGGTCAGGGATCAGCACCCCGACGGTGTGCGAGCGCCTGGTCCGCAGGCTCCGGGCGACCGGGTTGGGCCGGTAGCCGAGCCGGCCCGCGGCCTCGCTCACCCGGCGGGCCGTGTCCTCGCTGACCAGGATGCGGGTCTCGGGGTTGAGCGCACGGGACGCGGTGGCCGGATGAACCCGGGCCGCGGCCGCGACATCGCGCAGCGTGGCCGGCCGCTCAGGCATGGCTCATCTCCGGTTCCCCCCGCCATCTTGGCGCTGACTAGCCCGTTTGGACGGACTAACCCTATCCAGGGGGCCTTACCCGCCGCTACTGGCCGCGCTGAGCATCGAGGCAGGCAGATGGCCGGCCTGCTAGGAACCACGCGCCGGCCGGGCGGCCGGGCCGGGGTCAGGCCGACCGGTGCGCGGAGATGATGATCACCACTGACCGGCCGCGGGCCGGAGCCAGCACGGTCCGGGTCCAGCTGATACGCCAGCGCGGGAACCGGTGGGCGGCCTTCGGGCCGGCCACCGGGTGCCGCACGAGGTCATCGCGGTGCTGGGCGACCAGGGTCTTGGCGATTTCGGGATGCATGGCGTCTCCTGGTCCGTTCGGTGGATACTGAGGTGACATACTTACGATGTATCTCGAGTAATGAACTTGTCAAGATATATCTCGAATTTTGCCGACAGCTCGGGCTAGGGCTGATGACCGCGGGGGCGGCCAGGAGTTACGGGGGGCCGGGGTCAGGGTCAGAGGTCACAGGGTCAGCTGCCTGGCGGGTGTCTTCGGTTGTCCGGCCCTGCCATTGTCCGTCGGGGGTCTGACATTTACGGGGCCTGCGGAGCGGGGGGCAGCCAAGAATCGAGAATGGGGTAGCTGAGCAGCACGAACTCGACTGGGACGGCGTCCGGGGGGCGGCGTTCCGGGTCCCGGCGGCCGGTGAGCTCGCGGTCGGCCGACAGGCGGTCGAAGGCCTCCGAGATCTCGTCGTACAGGCGCCTGGCCTCGGCGGGCGTCACGTACAGCCTGCTCGATGACGTCCCCAGGATGTCATCGAGGTCGTGCGGCCACGACGCCGTCGAGGTCAGGCTGCGCCGGGCCCGGGCCAGCAGCCGGTCCATGTACACCTGGTCCAGAGCCTGGGCCGCGAGCGTGGCCCCCGGATCTTCGGAGTTCCTGCCCCAGCTCAGCGTGTGGTAGGCCCGGCGCCAGGGCCGCTCCCGGCCCCGGCCGCCGCCTGCCTCCTCCACGAAGCCGTACTTCGCCAGGGTCCGCAGGTGAAAAGCGCAGTTGGCCGGGGATTCCCCCAGCATGTCGCTGGCTTGCGTCGCGGTGAGCGTCCCGGCTTCGGCGAGCGCCTCGAGCAGCGCCCAGCGCAGCGGGTGAGCGAGCGCCCGGATGGCCTTCGGGTCGGTCAGGTCGGTCCGGACGCGCGGGCCGTCGCCGTCCGGATCAGCCGCCGCGTCCGCCCTCCCGGCCAGGCCGGCCGGGTCCCGTGCTTCCGCGGGCGCCGGCGGCGGCGCCTGGCCCTTCGCGGATTCTTCGGAAGTCATGTTTCGAAACACTACTCTCGAAAGGGTTGTTTTGACAAGTCGCTCGGAACGGTGCTTCCGAAGCATCGGCAGGCTAGACAGGAAGGCCAGCCGCACCGGTCACGTGCGGCTGGCCTTTCACGCCACGCCGGCGGTCTCGTCGATCCACCTCAGCGAGACCGTCCGCGGACATAATGGCCACGTGATCGACGAGCTGATCGCGCGGATGGCGGCCCTGCTCGGGCCGCTGCAGGCCGACGGCGATCAGCGGCGGTACTTCCACGCCACGTACCAGCGGACCACGGTCGCGGTGGCCGAGCAGATCAGGCGCGGCGGCTTCGCCGATCCTGGCTGGTTGGAGCGCTGGGACATCGCCTTCGCGGACCTGTACCTCGACGCCCTGGAGGCGGCGCTGGCGGGACGCAGGCCGTCACGGCCCTGGGAGATCGCGTTCGGCGCCCCGGCCGGCCTGCCCCCGCTCCGGCACGTGCTGCTCGGCATGAACGCCCACATCAACTACGACCTGCCGCAGGCGCTGGTGGCGGTGATCAGCGACGAGGAGTTCGGCGACGCGGCGCTGGTGGCCCGCCGCGAGGCGGATCACCGGGCGATCGACGGCGTGCTCGCCGCCCGGGTCGCGGCCGAGGGCGACGAGCTAGCCCGGCTGTCCGGCCCTGCCCCGCTGCTGGACCGGCTGCTGAAGCCCCTCAGTGACCTTGGCACCCAGCGTTTCCTGCGCGAGGCACGGGCCAAGGTCTGGGCCAACGCGATCGCGCTGAACCAGGCCCGCGGGCAAGGGCCCGATGCCTACGCCACCCGGCTGGCCCAGCTGGAGGAGCTGAGCGCGGCCAAGGTCACCGCGCTGCAGGCCCCCGGGCAGGTCCTGCTGAAGCTGGCCGTGACCGGCTTCGGCGTCCGGCTGCCCGGCTAGGGCCGCGGCCCCGGCCGGCAGCCCGGCTAAGGCTGCGGCCGCCGGCAGCCAGCCCGGCCCGGACCGTAGGATGCTTGCCATGCCGGACGCACCTCCTGCCCCCGAGCCGTTCGCCCCGCGGGCCGGTCCCGCCGCGATCGAGGACCTGCGGACCCGGCTGCGCGCGACACGCTGGCCGGACGCACCCGAGGACGCCGGCTGGTCGATGGGAACCGACCTCGGCTACCTCCGCGAGCTCGTGGCCTACTGGGCGGACGGGTTCGACTGGCCGGCGCAGGAGGCGGTGCTCGCCCGGCTCCCCCGCTTCCGCGTCACGCTCGGCGGCCTCGGGATCCACTACGTGCACGCCCGGGCGGCCGGGACGGCCGGTTCCCGGGCCCCCGTCCTGCCCCTGATCCTCAGCCACGGCTGGCCGGACTCGTTCTGGCGGTACGCGAAGGTCATCCCGCTCCTGACCGACCCCGGCACGCACGGCGCCGACCCGGCCGACGCGTTCGACGTGGTCGTGCCCGACATGCCGGGCTACGGGTACTCGGACCGGCCCGGCGAGCCTCTCGACGCCATCGCGGTGGCCGGCCTGTGGGCCGAGCTCATGAGCGTGCTGGGTTACCGCCGGTTCGGCGCGGCGGGCGGGGACGTCGGCAGCCACGTGAGCCGCTACCTCGGGCTCGACCACCCCGGCCGGGTCGCGGCCGTCCACCGGACCGACGCGGGCCTGCCCCGGTTCGCGGGCGACCCGGCGGACCTCACGCCCGAGGAGCAGGCCTGGCTGGAGGGCGCTATGGCGTGGGGCAGGACGGAGGGTGCCTACGCCGCCATGCACAGCACGAAACCGCAGACCGCCGCCTTCGGACTGACCGACTCACCCGCCGGGCTCGCCGCGTGGATCGTCGAGAAGCTCCGGGCGTGGAGCGACTGCGACGGCGACGTCGAGCGGAGCTTCACCAGGGACGAGATCCTCACGAACGTCACCCTCTACTGGCTGACCGGGACCATCGGCTCGTCGATGCGGATGTACCGCGCGAACGCCGCGATCCCGCTCGCGCAGCACGCCCGCCGGGTCGAGGTGCCGTCCGGCTTCTCCCTGTTCCCCGGCGACGTCGTCCTTCCGCCGCGAGCCTGGCTCGAGCGCACGGCGAACGTCGTGCGCGTGACCGAGCCCGCCCGCGGCGGCCACTTCGCCCCGTTCGAGGAGCCCGAGCTGTACGCGGAGGAACTGCGCGCGTTCTTCCGCCCCTACCGGGCGGCGGGCGGCTGAAGGATGCCGTCCCCCCGCGTCAGGATGGGACGAGGAACTCCAGCAGCACGGAGACGATGGCTTCGGGGGCCACCGAGTGAGCCTGCCCTCCCAGCACCCGGTGCACGGCTCCGGGTATGGCGTCCGCGGCGGCCTGTCCCGCGCGCCTCATCCAGGCCGGGCTGGCACCGCCGTTGAGCACGAGGGCGGGCTGCGTGATGCCGGCGAGCAGGTCCCGGGCAGCGCGTTGCCCGGACCCATGACGTAAGCCTCGTAGGCCAGGCTCTGGGCCGCCGCCTCCATGGCCGGCCAGAACGGCTGGCCGCGCATGAGAGCGACGTCCTCCGGGCTGACCTGGACGGCCCGGAGGAGGAAGCACTCCACCGCGTCCCCCCGCCTGCCCGCCCTCACCAGGCGCTCCAGCTGCCCCGCGAAGTCATCCGGCAGCGGGGGTGCGCTGCCGTCCACGTGATACGGCGGTTCCCACAGGGCCAGCCGGGTAATGGCCGGATTCCGGACGGAGGCGCGCAGCGCCAGCCCGGCGCCGGACGACCCGCCGAACACCGCGGCCGGACCGCCGGCCGCGGCGATGACCGCGGCCAGGTCCTCGACTTCCCGGCCGACCGCGTACGGCTGCGTGTCACCGCTGCCGCCGCGGCCCCGCCGGTCGTAGCTGAAGACGGCCAGCCGCCGGGACAGGCCCGCCGCCAGCGCGGACATGACCGGGTCGGCCCGGTTGTTCAGCGCGCCCTGGACCAAGACGACCGCCGGGCCCGCGCCGGACTGGTCGAAGGCGATGACGGTGCCGTCGGCTGACGTCACCGCGCTCGTCCGGATGCCGCTCATCCCCGGCCCCGGCCAGGCTCAGCTGGGCTCGACCAGGCACAGCGCTTCCCAGTGGTGTCCGTCGAGATCGGCGAAGCCGCGCTGGTACCGGTAGCCGTCGTCGCGCGTCGCCCCGGCCGGCTGGCCGCCCGCCGCCTCAGCCCGGTCTGCCAGTTCGTCCACCTGCTGGCGGGTCTCCACTCCCAGGACCAGGATCGTCTCGGTATGCGCGGTCGCGTCCGCGACGCCGTTGCGCGCGTACGAGGCGAACGCCGCCTCGGTCAGCAGCATGACCTGGGTGTGCTCGCTGATGATCACCGACGCCATGTCCTCGGCCTGGCCGAAGAAGTCCAGGCCGAGCCCGGTGAAGAAGGCCTTGGACCGGCCGAGATCCTTGACCGGCAGGTTGACGAAAAGCTTGGTGGCCATGGGGGTTCCTTCGCTGGTTAATGATCGTCAGGGACGGCTTCCAGTCTGCGCGGCCACGTCCGGGCTGGCATTGACGCCCGCTGCCAGCCAGTTGACCTTCCCGGCCGGGCGTTCTCAGCCCGCCGGGGGCAGGAACGCGCGGCGGTACTCGGCCGGCGGCAGCCCGTAGGTGCGCTTGAACAACCGGTTGAAGTGGGCCGGGTCCGGCAGGCCCCACCGGGCCGCGACCGCGTTCACCGGCGTGCGGCCCAGGGCGGGGTCGGCCAGGTCGGCCCGGCAGTGCTCGAGGCGCCGGTGCCTGATCCAGGCGGCTACCGTCGTCCCCTGCGCCTCGAACAGCCGGTACAGGTAACGCACCGAGATGTAGTGCGCGGCGGCGACGGTGCCGGGAGCCAGGCTGGCCTCGCCGAGGTTCCGCTCGATGAACGCGTGGATGCGCAGCACCAGCGCCCGCTCCCGGGACTCCGGCGGCAGCGCTCCCGCCCGGCCGGCGTGCTCGGCGATGGCGGTGGTGAGCAGGGTCATGACCACGGCGGACAGCCGGGCCGCGCTGGCCGGCTGATAGGTATCCATGTCCTGCGCCACCCGGTGGAGCAGCGGCGCGGCCAGGGCGCCGGCACCCGCGTCGGTGCGGACCGGGACGGCGGCGAGCCCGGCCACCAGGTCGGCCGGCAGGGCCAGGACCTCGCGCGGGAAGCTGAACACCGCAAGCTGCACGCCCGAGTCATAGGCCAGCTCGTAGGGCCGGTTGAAGTCGTAGATGGCAAACTCTCCCGGCCCCAGCCGCGCGGCCCGGTCACCCTGCAGCAGGCAGGCGTGACCAGACATGGCCAGGGCGACCCGGTAGAGCTCGGGACTGCCCCGCCGGATCAGGCCGGTCGTGCGGTGCACGCTGTGCGGCGTCGAGGTCTCGACCCGGCCCACGTTCACCGGGCCCAGCTGGCCGGCCGCGATCTCACCCCGCAGCGGCGTGCCCGGGTCGCTGCGGAAATCGAGCGGGCCCAGCGTGTCGCACACGACACCGCGCCAGGCGTCGTGACGCTGCGCCGACGGAATGTCCTCGGTGCGGATCAAGATGGCCATCCGCCTGCCCTTCGCCGGCCGGACTCGCCTACGCCAGTGACGACGGCCCCCGCCGCTGATTCTCATCGTGGCACGGGCCGGCACCGCGGATGGCGCCAGACGAGGCGGAAGCGGCAAACGGATTTCGCGGAGTTAATTCCGCCGATTTGACGGGAACAACCACGATAGAAAGCGCCCGGAGCCGCCTGCACTCTGCCGGTCACCCCCGGCGACCTGTGGATAGCTTGTGCGCAAGACGGTGGAAAACTACCGGCATATGCGGATAACAAGCCACAATCTGTGGATCAGGATGTGGACGGGGAAAATGCCGGGGAAAACCGCGGCACAGGTCTTGCGCGGCACCAGATGGCGCAGTAGAAAGTTTTCACCGTGAAAAACGGGCACTTACCGGAGGCGACTCCGGGAGGCGGGAGGAGCAGGGAGGCCCGAGCCTCGCGCGGGTTCGGCGGCCATAGCGGGAGGCGCACGGCAGGCCGGCGGCGGGCGAGATCCCCTGCATCTCATACCTGGAGGGACCTTGTCTTATTCTGCCCGGCACAAGCGCCTGGACCAGGATCGCCAGGCCGGCAAGCACTCGCACGCCGACCGCAGGCACCGGAGGATCCCCGCGCGCAAGAACCGCGCCGAGACTGACCCGCCCGAGGGGCCGGGGACGCCGGGCCGCGACGGCGAGGATCAGACGGGCCAGGTTTCCTTCCGGTAGCCCATGTCCCAGAACATCCACTCGTAGCGGCTGGTGGCGCGGAAGTGCCGGTGCACCCGGTCCCGCTCCGCCGCGCCCAGGCCCGGGCCCAGCTCGTCGGTCACGTCGATGACCGCCTGCACCACGTCGCCGAACTCCTCGCCGCCGTAGGTGTCGATCCACCGCTGGTAGCGCGGGTCGGATGAGCCGCGGCGCACCAGCTCCTTGCCGACCTCCCAGTAGATCCAGTAGCACGGCAGCACCGCGCCGACCCCCTCGGCGTAGGACCCGGTGCTGGTGGCGGCGAGCAGGTAGCTGACGTAGGCCAGGTTGGTGGGGGCCGGCTCGGCCTGCCCGGCGGCCACCGGGTCGATGCCGAGGTCGGCGAGCAGCGACCCGTGCAGGGTCTTCTCCACCGCGATCGCGTCGGCCGCGTGCCGGGCGAACATCTCGGTCTGCCCCGGGGTCGGCGCGCGGCTCGCCACGGCGGCCAGCGCCTGGGCGTATCCGTGCAGGTAGATCGCGTCCTGCGCGACGTAGAAGGCGAAGGCGTCACGGGGCAGGCTGCCGTCGGCCAGCCCGGTCAGGAACGGGTGGGCCACGATGGCGGCGTAGACGCCGGTCACCCCCTGCCACAGCTCAGCGCTGAAGCTGTCGCTCATCGCGCGGTCTCCTCGCCGTGGAGCGGTAGTCGTGCAGGACATGGACGGGACCTTCGCCGGCCCCGAGCCCGGCCAGGCCGTGGGCCACCGCCTCGCTGGCCACCTCGGCCGCCTGCCGGGCCGCCGCGGCCAGCGGCAGCCCGGCCGCGAGCCCGGCCGCGAGAGCGGCCGAGTGGGTGCAGCCGGCGCCGTGGGTGGCGGCGATGCCGTGCCGGGCGACCGGGAAGGCCAGGTGCCGCGTCCCGTCGTACAGGTGGTCGACGGGATCGGTCCCGTGGCCTCCGGTGACCAGGGCCGCGCGCGCGCCCAGGGCGACCAGGCGCTCGGCGAGCACCGCGCGGTCCTCGGTCATCATGGCGGTGAGCGCCTGGGCCTCCGGCAGGTTGGGCGTCACCACCGTGGCCAGCGGGAAGAGCCGCCGGACCAGGGTCCCGACGGCCTCCGGGAGCAGCAGCGTGCGGCCGGAGCTGGCCACCATGACCGGGTCCACCACCAGCGGCAGGTCCCGGTCCTCCAGCGCCCCGGCGACCGCCTCGATCAGCGCCGCCGAGAACAGCATGCCGGTCTTGGCCGCGTCCGCGCCGATGTCGTCCAGGACCGCGTCGATCTGCGCCCGCGCGAACGCCGGCGGCACCTCGTGGATGGCGCGCACGTCCGCCGTGTTCTGCGCGGTGAGCGCGACGATGGCCGACATCCCGTGCGCGCCGCAGCGGGCGAAGGCCTTCAGGTCAGCCTGGACGCCGGCGCCCCCGCCGGAGTCCGACGAGGCGATGGTGAGAACTCTGGGGATGCTCACGACGGCAGTTCCGGACGGCCGGCTTGCGGGCTGGACGCGCGGGCGTGCCAGCGGCGCGGGATGCGCCCGGCGGTCCGGGCCGCGTACCCGCCCGCCACGGCCAGCCGCATCGCGGTGGCCATCCGGCCCGGCTCGGCCGCCCGGGTGATGGCCGAGGCGATGAGGACCGCGTCGCAGCCCAGTTCCATGGCCAGGGCCGCGTCGCTGGCGGTCCCGATCCCCGCGTCCAGGACGACCGGGACGCCCGCCTGCTCGACGATCATCGCGATGTTGTGCGGGTTGCGGATGCCGAGCCCGGACCCGATCGGCGCGCCGAGCGGCATGACGGCCGCGCAGCCGGCCCGCTCGAGCTGCCGGGCCAGCACCGGGTCGTCGTTGGTGTAGGGCAGCACCGTGAACCCGTCGGCGACCAGCATCCGGGCCGCGTCGAGCAGCTCCACCGGGTCGGGCAGCAGGGTGTGGTCGTCGGCGACCACCTCCAGCTTGACCCAGTCGGTGCCGAGCGCCTCCCGGCCGAGCCTGGCCGTCAGCCGGGCCTCGCTCGCGGTGTGGCAGCCGGCCGTGTTCGGCAGGATGCGGACCCCGGCCTCGCGCAGGGTGCCGAGCAGCGAGCCCTCGCCGTCGGGGGCGACCCGTCGCATGGCCACGGTGGTGAGCGCGGTGCCCGAGGCGTCCAGGACCTGCCGGAGCACCTCCAGGCTCTGCACTCCCCCGGTGCCCAGGATCAGCCGCGAACCCAGTTCCTGCCCGGCCAGCACCCACGGTTCCATCCCGTCGGGCCCGGTCAGCGGGCGGTTCAGCAGTTCGGCGCCAGTCAATTCAGCCTCCTTGTACGGCGGTGACGACTTCGACCTGGTCGCCGTCCCGCAGGAGCGTGGCGGCCCACGCGCCGCGCGGCACCACCTCGCCGTTGACGGCGGCGGCCACGCCGGCCGCGGCCGCGGTCAGCGCGGCGACCGCCTGCGCCACCGAGCTGCCCGCGGGCAGCTCGCGCGGTTCGCCGTTGAGCTTCACCTGGACGGTCACCGGACCCCCTCCGTATCGAAGCGCCCGGGTGCGAACGGCTCCCATTCGGGCGCGGCCGCCTGGCCGGCCAGGCGGGCGGCGATGGCGTCGGCGGTCACCGGGGACATCAAGATGCCGTTGCGGTAGTGCCCGGTGGCCAGCAGCAGGCCGTCCGGGCCGGCCTCGCCCACGACCGGGCCGTTGTCCGGCGTGCCGGGACGCAGCCCGGCGCACGTCTCGGCCAGCTCGAGCTCGCTCGTCACCGGGAGCACGCTCATGGCGTCGCGGAGCAGGTCGTGCACGGCGCCCGCGGTCACCGTCCGGTCCGGCCCGCGCTCTTCGGAGGTGGCCCCCACGACCACCTCGCCGTCGGCCCGCGGCACCAGGTAGACGTCCGCGCCGCGCACGGTGGCCCGGATCGTGTGGGTGATGACCGGCGGCATGCCGCGCGGATGCCGGAGCCGCAGCAGCTGGCCCTTGACCGGCCGCACGGCGGCCCGGGCGGACGCCGGAACCCCGGTTATCGTGCCGGTCCAGCAGCCGGCGGCCACCACCACCCGGTCCGCGCCGATGTCGCCGCCGTCCGCGAGCCTGACGCCGGCGACCCGGCCCCCGGCCGCGCCGTCGTCCCGGGTCAGCACCTCGGTCACGCGGTCCCGTACCACCCGCACCCCGGCCCGGGCCGCCGCCGCGCGCAGGGCCGCCGTGTACCGCCGGTTGTCGACCGACCAGTCGGCCGCGAACAGGACGCCGCCGTGCACGTCAGGAGTGAGGAAGGATTCCAGCTTGCGGCAGGCCCGGCTGTCCAGTTCCTCCGCGTCCAGGCCAGCCGACCGGCGGAACGCCGTCAGCCGGACCAGCGCGGCGTAGTCGCCCGGATCGTAGGCGACGGCGAGCGTGCCCTCGCGGCGCAGCCCCACCTGGTGGCCGGCCGCCTCCTCGAGCTCGGCGGCGAACAAGCCGAACCTGGCCACGGCGAGCAGGTTGACGCGCAGCAGCGCCCCCTCGCCGAACAGGGCTTCCGAGACCGGGGCGAGCATGCCCGCGGCGACCAGCGAGGCGGCGTCGCCGCGCTCCGGGTCCACCAGGGTGACGTCCAGCCCCGCCTGGGCGGCGCGCCAGGCGATCGCGGTTCCGATGACACCGCCGCCTGCGATGACAACGTCTGCGGTCACGGCCAACTCCACTCCCTTCGCCGGCATTACCCGGATCAGGTGCGACGGTCGGAGGCGCGTGGCCTCCCTCTCAGCCCGGTGGGCTCCCGTGGTCGGAATGTCTCCGACTATTCACCTTATAACAACGAGCGGCCAGGGCCAGGACGGGGGCGCAGGCAGCAGGGCGGAGGCCGGGGCTGAGGGACAACAGTGATTGGATGGCCCGGTGACGAGCGATCTGCGGGAGCGGCTGGCGGACGCGCGGCTCTACCTGTGCACGGACGCCCGGCGCTCTTCCGGGGACCTGCCGGGATTCCTCGACGCCGTGCTCGGCGCCGGGGTGGACATCGTGCAGCTGCGGGAGAAGGGCCTGGAGGCGGGCGAGGAACTCGCCCTGCTCGAGGTATTCGGGCAGGCCTGCCGGCGCCACGGCCGGCTGCTGGCGGTGAACGACCGGGCCGACGTCGCCCTCGCGGCCGGAGCCGACGTGCTCCACCTGGGCCAGGACGACCTGCCGGTGCGGGTGGCGCGGCGCATCCTCGGCCCGGGCCCGCTCATCGGCCGCAGCAGCCACAGCCCGGCCCAGTCCGGCGCGGCGGCCGGCGAGCCGGACGTCGATTACTTCTGCGCCGGGCCGCTGTGGACCACGCCGACCAAGCCGGGCCGCCCGGCCGCCGGCTTGAGCCTGATCGAGCACGTCGCACGGCAGCAGCCCGCCCGGCCCTGGTTCGCGATCGGCGGCATCAGCCTGGACCGGCTCGGCGAGGTGCTCGCGGCCGGCGCCACCCGGGTGGTCGTGGTCCGCGCCATCACCGAGGCCGCCGACCCCGCCGCCGCCACCCGGGAGTTCGCCCGGCGCCTGGCCGGGTGACCCGCGCCGGGTATCACCGGCCCGGCGGCTCGTGTAAGCATGGGCAGATGCGCATCACCGGCGTCGAGTCCACCGATCTTTTCACCGGCACCGCGCAGCGCCCGCTGCAGGTCATCCGGGTCACACTGGTCAACGAGGGGCCCGCGGCGACGTCCGGCCGGATCCACGTGCAGGGGGCAGGGGTACGTGATCCGGGCCCGTTCGGCGTCCATGATCTTCAGCCCGGCGGTGCGGAGACCTTCGAGGTCCCGGCCGAGATCGCCGCGCCCTACCAGCCGGGCAGCACCCGGCGGGTCACGGTCACCATGACCGGCGAGACGGCGCGCGCGCAGGCCGAGGCCGACATCACCGTGGCCGAGCCGGGCTGGACCATGTGGATGGTCAGCCACTTCCACTACGACCCGGTGTGGTGGAACACCCAGGGCCAGTTCACCGAGGCGCGGCTGGCGCTGCCGGACGAGGACGGCCGGGTGCCGGACGTCAGGAGCGCGTTCGAGCTGGTCGGCGCGCACCTGGACAAGGCCAGGAAGGATCCGGACTACACGTTCGTGCTGGCCGAGCTCGACTACCTCAAGCCCTACTTCGACGCGCACCCGCAGGACCGCGAGGACCTGCGGCGGCTGATGGCCGAGGGCCGGGTGGAGATCGTCGGCGGCAACTACAACGAGCCGAACACCAACCTGATCAGCGCCGAGGCCATCATCCGCAACGCGGTGTACGGCATCGGGTTCCAGCGCGACGTGTTCGGCGGGGACCCGCGCAGCGCGTGGATGCTGGACGCGTTCGGCCACGACCCGGGGTACCCGGGGCTGATGGCGGCGGCCGGCCTGACGTCCTCGGCGTGGGCGCGCGGGCCGTTCCACCAGTGGGGCCCGTCCGGGGCCGAGGGCGGCGACCGCCGGATGCAGTTCAGCACGGAATTCGAGTGGATCTCCCCGGACGGGCAGGGGCTGCTGACCGCGTACATGGCGCACCACTACGGCGCGGGCTGGCGGCTGAACGCCCCGGCCGACCTGGAAACCGCCGAACGCGAGGCGTACGGGCAGTTCCGCGGCCTGGCCCAGGTCGCGGCCACGCGCAACGTCCTGCTGCCGGTCGGCTCGGACCACGTCATCCCGGCCCGCTGGGTCACCGACATCCACCGGAGCTGGAACCAGCGCTACGTGTGGCCGCGGTTCACCACCGCGGTGCCGCGGGACTTCTTCGCTGCCGTCCGCGCCGAGGCAGGCTCGGGCCACGGGACCGCGCCGGGCACCTGGATCACGCCGCAGACCAGGGACATGAACCCGGTGTACACCGGCAAGGACGTCTCCTACATCGACACCAAGCAGGCCCAGCGCGCGATCGAGACCGCGGTCGCCGAGGCCGAGCGGCTCGGCACCCTGGCCTGGCTGGCCGGGGCGCCGTACCCGGAGGTCGCGCTGGACAAGGCCTGGCGGCTGCTGGCCTACGGCGCCCACCACGACGCCATCACCGGCGTCGAATCCGACCAGGTGTACCTGGACCTGGCCGGCGGCTGGCGGGAGGCGTGGGAACTCGCCACGGCCGCCCGCCGTGACGCCGTCGCCTTTCTATCCGGGGCTACCGGCCCCGGGCTGACCGTCAGCGTGGTCAACGGGCTGGCCCGGGCGCGGGACGGGCTGGCCCGGGTCACCGTGGAGGTCCCGGCGGACGGCACCCGCTGGCTGGAGGTCCGGGACGACGCCGGGAGCCCGGTGCCGTCGCTGGCCGAGGGGATCAGGCAACGGCCGGACGGGTCGCTGGCCGAGGTGACGCTGACGTTCCCGGCGGCCGCGGTGCCGGTCCTCGGCCTGCGCACCTACCGGCTGGCCGCGGCCGACGCGCCTGCCGGGCCGGCCTGGCAGGACATCCCCGGGACGGTCATCGAGAACGCCGCCTACCAGGTCACCGCGGATCCCGCCCGGGGCGGGACGGTCAGCGTCACCGACAAGCGCACCGGCGCCCCGGTGCTCGACGGGCCGGGCAACGAGCTGATCCTGCAGGACGAGTACGCCCAGCATCCCCGGCACGGCGAGGGTCCCTGGCACCTGTCGCCCCAGGGGCCGGGCGCCGGATCCGCGTCGGCCCCGGCGCGGGTGCGGGCCGAGCGGTGCGCCATCGGCTCGCGGCTGACGGCCTCGTTCACCCTCGACGGGCTCGAGGTCACCCAGGAGACGCTGCTGTGGGACGGGGCCGCGCGGGTCGAGTTCCGCACCCACGTGGACGCCTGGACCGGGCGCGACCGGCTGCTCCGGGTGCGCTTCCCGGCCGGCGTGCCGGGCGGCCTGCCGGTGTACCAGACCGCCACGGCGGTCATCGGCCGGTCGTTCGGCGCCGTGGACGTCGACTCGGCCGACCACTGGTACACCCTGGACAACCCGGCCCATCAGTGGTTCGGGGCCGGGGCGACGGCCCGGGTCCGGGACCGCAGCGGGCTGAGCCAGGCGATCGGCGTGGCCGAAGTAGTCAGTCCCTTGGTGCCGAACGAGGTCGGCGGCTTGCTCCGGGACCTGCTCGTCGCGCTGGCGGCGGCGGGCGTGACCGCCACCTGCAGCCAGGCTGACGGGACCCGGTACGGCGCGGTCGACGTGGACTCCAACCTGCCCGACGTCCGGATCGCGGTCGGCGGTCCCGAGGTGAACCCGTTCACGGCCGAGGTACTGTCGGCCGCCGGGCCGGGATACGCCAAGGCCCTGGCGGCCCGGCTGGACGAGGGCCGGGAAACGGCGCGGCTGTGGGTCCCCGCGGCCCGGGACCGGGCTGACGCCTTCGGCCCGGACGCCGACGTCCGCGGGGCGGCCGACCTGCCCGTGCTAATCGTGGCGGGTGACCTGGCCGCGGCGGTCGGCGACCTGATCGGGGACCTGGCCGACGCGGTGGTGGACACCGGGGAAGCGGTCGCCGACGCGTCGCGGCCCGCGGTGCCGCTGGCCGACCGGTCGGTCGCGCTGCTGAACCGCGGCACGCCCGGCGGCGTGGTCACCCCGGACGGGACGCTGCACATGTCGCTGATGCGGTCGTGCAGCGCGTGGCCGTCCGGGATCTGGATCGACGGGGACCGCCGCAATGCGCCGGACGGCAGCAGCTTCGCCTACCAGCACTGGAGCCACACGTTCGAGTACGCGCTGGCCGCCGGGACCGGGGACTGGCGCGCGGCCGGCTTCAGCCCGCTGGCCGAGGACTACCACCACGACCTGCTGGCCGTGGCCGGCCAGGGCCCCGGCCGGGCCGCCGGGCCCGGGGGCGGCCTGTCGGTGGAGCCGGGTACGGTCACGCTCAGCGCGCTGAAGCCGCGCGGGAACCCGCTGGCCGCGGGGCGGCCCAGGACCGCGGCCGGCGGGGACGCCGAGCTGACCGTGCGGCTGCGGGAGACCAGCGGCCGGCCGGTCACGGCGCGGGTCAGGCTGGGCGGGAACCCGGCGGCCCCGGGGATCTCGGGGACCTCGGGGCGCCCGGAGATCGCGGCAGCCTGGCTCACCGACCTGCTCGAGGAGACCGACGGCGCCGCCCTGCCGATGGAGAACGGGACGGTTCTTGTCGATATGCCGGCCTTCGGCACGGTGACGGCGGGGCTGCGGGTGAGCGCGCGCGGCGCGGCCGCGGCGGCCGGGCTCGCGGGCTCCGCGCAGGCTCCGGGGTCCGAGCCGGTGCAGCCTGTTCACACGCGCTACTGGCTGCACGGGAAGGGGCCCGCGCCGGCCGGTAACCTGCCGGTGGCCGTGCACTTCTCCCCCGTCCGGACGGCCGTCGCCGGGCCGGGCGAGACGGGACCGGGCCAGACGGCGGCGCTGACGCTGACCGTGGGCTGCGGGGCCGAGACCGCCGCCGGGTCGGTGGACCTGGTCGTGCCCGCGGGGCTGACCGTGACCCCCGGCCGTGAGCTGCGCTACGACCTGGCCCCCGGCGGCTACGCGGCCTGGGACCTGTCGGTGCGGGTGCCGCCGGGCACCGCGCCGGGACGGTACTTCGTCGCCGCGCGGATCCGCGATGACCTGGGCCAGCTGGTCGAGGACACCGCCATGGTCGCGGTCGGCGAGCGCCGCTGGCCCGACCCCGAGCTGCCGCCCGAGGAGACGCTCGAGCTGATCGTGGCCGACTACGCCGCGGGCTCGGCCGAGCTGGACCTGGCCGTGCTGACGCCAGAACTCGAGCTGGCCCCCGGCGGCGAGGCCGAGCTGCTGGTCCGGGTGACCAGCGGGCTGGCGTCCGAGGTGCACGGCGAGGCGCAGCTGATCTCGCCGTTCGGCACCTGGGAGATGCTCGGGCCGTGGACGCAGGGCTTCAGCCTGGCCCCGGCGGCCGGGACGGTGCTGCGCTTCGCGGTGCGGGCGCCCGCGACGGCCCGGCCCGGGCGGTGGTGGGCACTGGTCAAGGTCATGTACTACGGCCGCGTCCGGTACACCGAGGCGACGGGTGTTGTTATCGGGCCGGTCAACTGACCGCCGACGGTGCGGATGAGCCGATACGGTGAGAGACTCTAGATGTTCCCGAATTCAAGCGCATGATTTCCAGAGGGCCCATGCAGTCCGCGATCACGATCCTGTCCGGCAACTTGCCGGCCGAGCCGAATAGCTTCATCGGTCGTGAGCGTGACCTTTCCGACCTGGCCAAGATGCTGGGCGAGGTCCGCGCGCTGACCCTGAGCGGCCCCGGCGGCATCGGCAAGACGCGCCTGGCGGTGCAGCTCGCCCGCATGGTGATCGGGGACGGCGCGGGACCCGGTGATCTCGACGAGGCATGGCTGGTGGAACTGGCCGACTGGCACGGCCCGGTCGCCCAGCAGGTCGCGAACACGCTGGGGATCCGCGAGGAGCCGGGGGTCGGCCTGGCGCAGACGCTGGCCGAGGCGCTGCGCTCACGGCGCCTGCTGCTGATCCTGGACACCTGCGAGCACCAGGTCAGCGACTGCGCGCTGCTGGTGCAGCTGCTGCTGGCCCGGTGCCCGTGGCTGCGGATCATCGCGACCAGCCGGGAACCGCTGCGGGTCCGCGGCGAGACCGTGTGGCGGGTGCCGCCGCTGGACCTGCCGCCCGACGACGCCACCGGCGACGAGCTGGCCGGCCACGAGGCGGTGCGGCTGTTCGCGGCCCGGGCCGCGGGCGCCCGGCCGGGGTTCACGCTGACCGCCGCCAACACCGCGTCGGTGGCCCGGCTGTGCCGGACCCTGGACGGCATCCCGCTGGGCATCGAGCTGTCGGCGGCCCGGGTGCGGGCGCTGTCGGTGGAGCAGATCGAGGGCCGGCTGCGCGACCGGTTCCAGCTGCTGAATTCCGGCGACCGGACCGCGCCGCTGCGCCAGCAGACGCTGCGGGCCACCGTGGACTGGAGTTACGAGCTGCTGGACTCCGCCGAGCAGATGCTGCTGCGGCGGCTGGCGGTGTTCTCCGGCTGGAACCTGGACATGGCCGAGCAGGTCTGCTCGGATGATGCCATTCCCGCCGGCGCGGTGCTGGGCCTGCTGATCTCGCTGATCGACAAGTCGCTGGTGGTGCTGGACGGCGAGGCGGCCGGCGATGCCCGGTACCGGCTGCTGGACACGATCAGGGAGTACGCCGCCGAGCGGCTGGACGCCGCGGGCGAGAAGGACGCGCTGTCGCTGCGGCAGCGGGACTGCATCCTGGCGCTGGTCGAGCACACCTCGGCCACCATGTTCAGCCGGGGCGAGCCGCCCTGGCCGGTGCGCCGGGAGATCTTCCGCCGCGGTATCGCCGAGTACGGCAACTTCCGCCTCGCGCTGGAGACCTCGCTGGCGCACGCTCACGCCGAGGCGGGCCTGCGGCTGTGCATCGGCCTGCGCAACATGTGGGTGCCGCACGGCGACGCCCGCGAGGCAGCCACCTGGCTCGACCGGTTCGGCGTGCTGCCGCCGGAGGACGCCGGGGAGGTGCCCGCGCAGGTCCGCGGGCGGGCCCTCGCCGTCCGCGCGGAGATCGCCTTCGACCTGCAGGATTACGATACGCTGGAGCGCTGCGCGACCGAGAGCCTGGAACTGGCCCGGGCCGGCGGTGACGACTTCCCCGTGCCCACCGCGCTGCGGGTACTCAGCCAGGCCGCGGCGCGGGCCGGGCGCACCGATGAGGCCGTCGCCCGCATCGACGAGGCGATCGCCGCGGCCGCCGCGGCCGGCAACGACTGGGAGGCCGGGCTCACGCTGGCCGCCAAGGCCGCCGTCGCCCTGCGGCAGGGCAAGCTGAAGTCGGCGCAGCGGGCGTACGAGGCCGCGCTGGAGGTGCTGAGCGACAACAACCGCTGGGGCGTCGCGCAGGTCTGCTACGGGATGGGCACGCTGGCCCGCGCCCGCGGCGACAGCGAGGCGGGCGTCCGGTACTATGCCGACGCCCTGGAAATCTTCCGTGAGCTGGACGCCTGGCCGGAGATCGCCCGCTGCCAGGCCGGTCTCGGCTGGATCGCGATCACCGGCGCAGACTACGCCCAGGCGCAGCGGAGCCTGGCCGAGAACCTGCGGCTGAACCAGATCTGCGGGCAGCGGCTCGGCATCGCCCGCGGGCTCGAGGCGTGCGCCGTGCTGGCCGCGGCGCAGCAGCAGCCGGAGCGGGCGGCCCGGCTGGCCGGCGCGGCCTGCCAGCTGCGCGAGTCCCTCGGGCACGGGACCGGCATCGGCCCGCGGATCGAGCAGGTGCTCGACTTCGCCCGCGGCCAGCTCGGTACCTCAGCCGCCGCCCTGTTCGCCGAGGGCCGCGAGCTGGCGACCGAGGAAGCCATCGGCTTCGCCCTCGGGGCCGGCCAGTCCGCGCCCGGTCCGGCCGGGGCCGCGGAGCCCGCCTGGACCGACCCGTCACGCACCGCCCGCCCGGACAGCGCGCTGAACGGCAGCGCACTGAACCGCAGCGCACTGAACGGCAGCGCCCTGGGCAGCGCCGCGGGTGGCGGGGCCGGCCACCGCGCCCCCAGCCCGCTCACGCCGCGGGAGCACGAGATCGTGCTGCTCATCGCGCAGGGCCTGTCCAACCGGGAAATCGCCGACGAGCTGGTGATCAGCCCGGCCACCGCGGCCCGCCACGTGGCCAACATCTTGGCCAAGCTCGGCTTCACCTCACGCACGCAAGTCGCCGCGTGGGCCAGCCGTCACGAGCCGCCTGGCTGACCGGGACCTGCACATGTACGCGCCGGGCCCTGCCCGCCGGGCCGTCGCCTGAGCATCGCGCCTGCACATGTACACGCCGGACCGGTTCGGCGAGCCCGGCGATATGCACACCGGAATACACACTTCGGCGCATGTGCCGCTGACTGCCCTGGCCATAGCGTTCAACTGTCGCTAACGCGCGGCGGCGGCGGGTCCAGGACCCGCCGGGCCGGTCCCCAAGGGGGGGTGGGGATCCGGCCAGCCGCGGGCAGCGGCCGGGCGGGTCCCGGCATCACGCCAGGACCCGCCCGCTGTGACACCCCGGCTGGAGGTTCTGGTGGAAAGCGGCGTCGGTACCGGACAGTGCACGGCGGCAGGCCCGTTCACGGTGAGCGCGGGCATGTCCGGCCGGGCGATGACCGATCGCATCCTGCAGACGGCGGACGAGGCCGGCCCCCGGGCCGCTCTGGTCGACGCCAGCGACGGCTCGGTGACCGCGTGGCCGCGGTTCGCCCGGACCGTCCGCGCGGCGGCGGGCGGCCTGGCCCGGCGCGGCCTGGCCGACGGTGACACGGCCGGCGTGCTCGTCCAGGACGCGGCCAGCGCGGCCGTGGCCGTCAACGCGATCCGGGCGGCCGGCGGGGCCGCCTGCCTGATCGAGGCGGGCGCGAGCCCGGCCGGCATCGCCGCCCGGCTCAACGCCTGCGGCGCGCGGCTGCTGATCACTTCGGCTCCGCTGGCCGAACTCGCCGCCGAGGGCGCCGACCGGTCCCGGGTACGGCAGGTCATCGCGTTCGGCGAAGCGCCCGGCACCACCCCGTTCAGCTCACTGCTCAGCTTTCCCGCTGAATGTGCCGCTGACGAGTCAGGCCGTCCGCAGGAGGGGAACGGCCTGGCTGATCAGCACGTCCTCGCGCCGGAGGGCGACGAAGGGCCGGTCCCGGCTCCCGCTGCGGGAACCGGGACCGGTCCTGGGGGCGCTCGTCAGCTGACGCACCGGGATGTCGTCATCGCGGCGCCGCCGTGCGGTGACGGGCAGGCCTACACCTCGCTGCTCGACCTGACCCTGCTGACCGGCGCCACGCTGGTGGCGGCGCCGGTCACGCTGGTGACAGCCGCGACGCGGGTCTACCACGGCACCGCCGCGATCGTCCCGCGCGGCACCCGCGTGCCCGGCGTCCGGCCGGAGCTGGTCTTCTCCGTCACCTCATGAGGGACCGCTAGGACGCGACGGACTCTTCCCGCGGCTGCGGGGCGGCCACGGGAGCGGGCGCGGTCCGCCGGGACCTGATCATGGTGATGATGACCAGCAGGCTGGCGACGTCGAGGAGCGCGGCGAAGCCGAACGCGGCGGCGATGCCGTGGGTCAGCGCCTGCTGAGACCGGGCCAGCGGGGTCAGGCCGGCCAGCGGATGGCTGGCCGCGTGCCTGCTCGCGGTCCCGAACACGGCCACCAGCACGCCGAGGCCCAGCGACCCGCCCGCCAGCTGGATCATGTTCACCAGCCCGGACGCGGCACCGGAGTCGGACGCGGGCACGCCCGCCAGCGACGCGGTGGTCAGCGGCACGAACACCAGCCCCATCCCCACGCCGATGAGCAGCATCGGGCCGAAGATGCCCGGCCAGTAACCGGTGCCCGGCGTCACCCGCCACAGCCAGGCCATCGAGGCGATCGCGGGCAGCATCCCGGCGATCATCAGCGGCTTGGCGCCCACCCTGGGCATCAGCCTCGGCGCGAGCCGGGACACCGCGAACAGCGCGAAGGTCATCGGCAGGAACGCCACCCCGGCCCGCAGCGGGCTGAAGCCCATGACTTTCTGCAGGAACTCGGTGAGGAAGTAGAACACCCCGAACATCCCCGCGATGAGCAGCAGCCGGGCGATGAACGAGCCGGCCCGGCTGGTGTCGGCGAACAGGCGCATCGGGGTTATCGGCTGCCGGGCCCGGGTCTCGGTGAGCACGAACAGGGTGAGCACGACCGCGGCCGCGCCGAACGCGGCCAGCGTCAGCTGGTCACCCCAGCCGCTCGCGGCCGCCCGGATGAACCCGTACACCAGCGCGGTCACCCCGGCGGTGGCGGCCAGCGCGCCGACCAGGTCGAACCGGCCGGGCAGCCGGGGCGTCTCGGCCACGAACAGCGGCGCGATCGCGACCACGGCCAGGCCGATCGGCACGTTGATGAACAGCACCCACCGCCAGGACAGCCACTCGGTGATCACCCCGCCGAGCACCAGGCCCAGCGAGGAACCGCCGGTGATCACGCCCATGTAGATGCCGAGCGCACGGGTCCGCTCACGCCCTTCGGGGAAGCTGGTCACGATCAGCGCGAGGACGGCCGGCGAGGCCATGGCCCCGCCCACGCCCTGCAGCGCCCGCGCCGCCAGCAGCAGCCCGGAGGTAGTCGCGAGCCCCCCGGCCAGCGAGGCGAGGGTGAACAGGGCAATGCCGGCGATGAAGACCCGCCGCCGGCCGAGGATGTCGCCGGCCCGGCCCCCGAGCAGCAGCAGGCCGCCTGACGTCAGCGTGTACCCGTTCAGGACCCAGGACAGGGTGGTCGTGGAGAAGTGCAGGCTGGCCTGGATGTGCGGGAGGGCGATGTTCACCACCGTCATGTCCAGGATGATCATCAGCTGGGCGCTGAGCATGATGGCCAGCGCGATCCCCGGCCGCCCCCGGCGGTTCTCCGGGGCATGCGAAGAGGACAAGGATGCCTCCATGGTTGTCTGGTACGCGGGAAAGCCGCGGTGAAGCAGGCCTCCGGCTGCTGACAGGCCGCTGGCCAGGCGGTACGATCAGGAACAAGCGGAGGTCTACTCCGGTTACTATACGGAGGCAGCCTCCGTTTATCAAGCGATTAATCTC
>JAJKHX010000388.1 GCA_021154785.1 Nocardiopsis sp. | reverse complement strand
GGTGATGCCGTTGTTGGCCTGGGCCAGGCCGGCTACGCCCGAAGCCGAGGCCGAGGGGCTCGCCGCGGAGGAGGCGGAGGGGCTGGCGGAGGAGGACGGCTGCGAGGGCTTGACCGCGGGGCTGGTCACGGCGGTGGTGGCCCCGGCCTGCGGGAGCTTCGGGGTCTGCGGGACCAGGCCGGTGAAGCTGGAGCCGAGGATCAGGTCGACGGTGCCGGGGGCGAGGCTGGCCACCCGCAGCGCGGTGACGTTGGTGAGCTCGGACTTGAGGGTGTTCACCGCGGCCATGTCGGCGGCCGAGCCGTACTCGATGACCGAGGTGGTGTAGGAGAAGTTCGGCGCTTCCCCGGTGCCGGTCACGATGAAGCCGCGGCTGGTCAGGCCGGCGGCCGCCCGGCTGGCGAGGCGCGGGACCCCGGAGCCGTTCAGCACCTTGACCTTGACGTTGGCCGGGCTGGTGGTGAGCACCTGGGCGGTGGCGCTGGGGGTGGCGGAGACCTTCGGCACGGTGATGTCCCGGGCGATGGCCGCGAACACCTCGCTAGCCTGCGGCTGCATGAGCTGGATGCGGTTGGCGTTCTGCGTCCAGGGCTCGTTCGGGGCGGTGATGAACTGCACGTTCTGGCCGGACAGGTCGCGGAAGCTCTGCCCGATGTGGACCAGGTCGGTGGCCGACATGCCGGCGTCCGTGGTCATCGAGGCGGCCGCGTCGCTGACCACGTTCAGCAGCTTGATCGGGTTGGACAGCAGGCCGCTGTGCAGGACGCCCTTGACTACCTGGGCGGACATGAACTGGTCGCGCTGGATCCGCTCCAGGTCCGAGCCGTCGCCGAGGTCCTCACGGGTCCGCCAGAAGGCCAGCGCCTGGATGCCGCTGATGTGCTGCTCGCCCGCCTTGAGTTTCAGGCCGGACATCGAGTCGTTGACGTTGAAGGGCACGCAGACGTTGACGCCGCCGAGGTCGTTGACGACCTTGACGAAGCCGAGCAGGCCGATCCCGATGAAGTGGTCGATGCGGATGCCGGTCACCTGCTCGACAGTCTTCCACAGGCAGGTCGGCCCGCCGATCTGGAGCAGCGAGTTGATCTGCACGGCGCCGGCCGGGTTGGCCTGCTGGCCGGTGTAGCCGGGGCCCTTGTCGCACTCGTACACCGGCACCATGGTGTCGCGCGGGATGCTGACCACCGTGACCTGGTGATGGCCGGGCGCGATGTGCACCACCATGATCGTGTCGGTGTTGTTGGTCTGGTCGTGGCCGGCGTGCAGGATGAACTGCTGGTGCGGGGTCAGGCCGGTCCGGGTGTCATCGCCGTAGACCAGGATGTCCTGCGAGGTCGTGCTGTACACCGGGGGGCGGTCGCCGAGCGCCTTGGACGGCACCGTCACGCGGGTGATGCTGTCGTAGACGGCCCGGTACTTCAGGTAGACGCCGAGGGTGCCCGCCGTGACGATGACGACCGCCGCGACGGCAACCCAGCGGAGCACGTGGCGCTTGCCGCCAGTTCGCGGCTGCCTCCGCATGAGTGACCTCCCCGCCGCGACTGGTGGGCCAGTCCTCTTGCAGAACGGTTCTTCGGCGTCAGTAGTTCCCAAAATGTTACCCAGCATCCGGCGTTTCATCCGCACCAGCACGAGCTCCGGTAACCAGGCGGTAAGAGACGTCCGGGGATCAGGCCGGCGCCGGGGCTCCAGAGGCGGCACTGCCCGCGGACGCGGCGCCCAAACGACGCAAAGCAGCACGAACCAGGGCGGGATCGGTGGTAGTCCAGAACGGGGGCAGCGTAGCGCGCAGGAAGTCACCGTAGCGCGCGGTCATCAGCCGCGGGTCCAGGACGGCGACCACGCCGCGGTCGCTCATCGTCCGCAGCAGCCGGCCGGCGCCCTGCGCCAGCAGCAGCGCGGCGTGCGAGGCCGCGACGGACATGAAGCCGTTGCCGCCGCGGGCGGCCACCGCGCGCTGCCGGGCCGAGGCCAGCGGGTCGTCGGGGCGCGGGAACGGGATCCGGTCGATGACGACGAGCCGCAGCGAGTCGCCCGGCACGTCCACCCCCTGCCACAGCGACAGCGTGCCGAACAGGCAGGTCGGCTCGTCCTCGCTGAACTGCCTGACGAGCTGGGCGGTGAGGTCGTCCCCCTGGCACAGGATCGGCTGGCTGATCCGCTCGCGCAGCGCCCCGGCCGCCTCCTTGGCGGCCCGCATGGACGAGAACAGGCCCAGGGTGCGCCCGCCCGCGGCCTCGATGAGCTCGGCCAGCTCGGTCAGGTAGGCCTCGGGGAGCTGATCCCGGCCCGGCGGCGGCAAGTGGCGGGCCACGTACAAGATGCCGCTCTTGGCGTGGTCGAACGGCGAGCCGACGTCAAGGCCAGTCCAGGTCATCGGCCGCTCGTGTTCCTCACCGGTGGGCTCCCACTCCCCTTGCGGCGGCAAACCCCATTGGGTGGCGAGCGGGACGAACGACCCGCCGAGGGCGAGGGTGGCCGAGGTGAGCGCCACCGTGCGCTGGGCGAACAGGCGGTTCCGCAGCACCCGGCCGACCTCGAGCGGCGCTACCCGCAGCGTGGGCGGCCGGCGGCCGTCGTCGATGAACGGGCGGTCCAGCCAGACGACCTCGCCGCGCTCGGTGATGTCCCGCTCGAACGCGTCCAGGATCCGGCCGGCCGTGCTCTGGAGGTCGTCAAGCGAGGCCACGGTCAGCCGGGTCGTCGCCAGCCGCTGCTGGTCCTCGTCCTGGGATGACGCGCTGGCCCGGACCGCGTCCGCGCATGCCCCGGCCGCGTCGCGTACCTGCGCGAGCGTGGCGGCCAGCGTTTCCGGCAGCACGTCCATCCGGCCCGCGGGCGCGTCGCCGAGGTCGATGACGAGCGCGGCGGCGGCGTGGCGGAGCTGGTCGGCCACGGCCGGAGCCGCTCCCACGTCGGCGGCGGACTCGGTCAGCCGCCCGGCCCGCCGGGCGGCGGCGTCGGCGGCCGGCCCCGACAGCTCCCCCGTCGTGGCCGAGGTGACCCGGTCGACGAGGTCGTGGGCCTCGTCGATGATTACCGCGTCGTGCTCGGGCAGCACGTCCATCTCGGACGTCGCGTCGATGGCCAGCAGGGCGTGGTTGGTCACCACGATGTCCGCCTTGGCCGCCTCCGCCCGGGCCTTCTCAGAAAAGCACTGCGACCCGAACTTGCAGCGCGTCGCGCCGACGCACTCCTGCGCGCTGACCGAGACCTGGCGCCAGGCCGCGTCGGGCACGCCGGGCACCAGCTCGTCCCGGTCCCCCGTCGTGGTCTCCCCGGCCCATTCGTGCAGACGCTTGACCTGACGTCCTAGCGGGGACGCGGGCCCGCCGGTTGAATCAGACGCTGTAGCCGGGTCGAACAGGGCGTCCTGGGGGTCCTCGGCCACGCCGCCCTGCTGCCGGTTCAGGCACAGGTAGTTGCGCCGGCCCTTGAGGATGGCGAAGGACGGCTCCCGCTCCAGCACCGGCGTCAGCGCCGCGGTCAGGCGCGGCAGGTCGCGGTCGATGAGCTGGTTCTGCAGCGCGATGGTGGCGGTGGCCACCACGATATGACTGCCCGTGGTGACCGCGTGCCGCACCGCCGGGACCAGGTAGGCCAGCGACTTGCCGGTGCCGGTGCCGGCCTGCACGGCCAGGTGCTCCCCGGTCTCGAAGGCGTGCCGTACCGCCTCGGCCATCTGGACCTGGCCGGGCCGTTCCGCGCCGCCGATGCCGTGGACGGCGGTGGCGAGCAGCTCATCGACGTCAGGCACGGACTTGCTGACTGAGGGGATTACACGGGGCACGTCGGAACGGTACCTCGCACCACCGTCAGCGACCACCCGGCGAGGGCGCGGAGCAGGTGGGGCGGCGTGTCACGAGCTCGTTCGGTAGATTCTGTGGTTCGAGCGGAAGGGGCGGCAGTTGACGAGCGCGGACATACTGACAGACGGGTTCGGCCGGGTGCAGGAGAATGTGCACGCGGTGGTACGGGGGCTGACCAGCGGCCAGCTGGCGGAGCGCATCGCGCCGGGCGCGAACTCGATCGCCTGGCTGGTGTGGCACCTGACCCGGGTCCAGGACGACCACGTGGGGGACGCGTTCGGGGTGCCGCAGGCGTGGACCGAGTACGGCCAGCGGTTCGACCTGCCGCTCGAGCCGTACGACACCGGCTACGGGCACACCCCCGAGCAGGCGGCGCAGGTCACGGTGACCTCGCCCGACCTGCTCACCGGGTACTACGACGCGGTGCACGCCCAGACGATCCGGCTGGTGGCCGGCCTCACGGACCCGGACCTGGACCGGGTGGTGGACGAGCGCTGGAACCCGCCGGTGACGCTGGGCGTGCGGCTGGTCAGCGTGATCGACGACTGCGCGCAGCACGTCGGCCAGGCCGCGTTCATCCGCGGCATCCTGCTCGGCGCTGCCCGTTGAGCTAGGACGAGCCGGTCCTGAACACCGCGGCCAGCACCCGCAGGGCCAGCAGCGCGCAGATGACCAGCAGGCAGTAGCCGATGAACTGATACAGGCCGATGGCCGGGGTCATGGCAGGGCCGCCCTTCAGCGCGAGCAGCGCCACCGCCATGAACCCGGCGGTGGCCGCCAGGATGGTCAGCACGCCCAGCTGGACCCACCCGGTGATGACCTTACGGTCGCGCTCGTCGGCCAGCAGCCGGACGTTCACGCTGAGCCGCCCGCCCTCGACCGCGGCCGCGATCCGGTCCACCCGCCGGGGCAGCCGGCGCAGCATCGGCAGCAGCGCGACGACCTCCTCGGCCGCCACTTCCCTCAGCGACTCCGGGCGCAGGCGCTTGGTCAGCTCGCGCTGGCCGAACCGCTCCGCCTCGGCGACCATGTCGAAGCCGGGCGAGAGCATCGTCAGCCCGCCCTCCAGCGTGGACAGCGCCCGGAAGGTCGCCGCGAACTCGGGCGGGACGGCCAGCTCGTGCCGGGTCACCAGGCGGAACAGCTCCGTGAACAAGGTGATGTCGGGAGCCCGGCCGACGGCCAGGTGCCGGACGAGCAGCGCCCCGACCGACCGCTCCAGCGCCTGCTCGTCCAGGTCATCGGGCCGGGCGGTCACCTCGAGCAGGGCGTCGGTGAGCGCGACCGGGTCGCGGCGGTCCAGGGCGAGCAGCAGCCGCTGCAGCGCGGCCCGCAGCCCGGAGTCCAGGCGGCCGACCGCGCCGAAGTCGATCAGCCCCAGCCGCCCGTCGTCGAGCAGCATGATGTTGCCCGGGTGCGGGTCGGCATGGAAGATGCCGTCGATGACGATCTGCCGCAGCACGCAGTCGAGCAGGTCACGGGCCAGCTGCTCGCGGTCGCCGTCGGGGGGCGCGGCCTTGCTCAGGGCGGTGCCGTCGAGCCGCTGCATGACCAGCACCTTCTGGGTGCTCAGGTCATGGTGGACGCGCGGGATCACCACCCCTCGGGCCGCGCTGGCGGCACTGGCCGCCGCGAGGTTCGCCGCCTCGACCCGGAAGTCCAGTTCCTCCCGCAGCCCGACGGCGTATCCCTCGGCCAGCGTGACCACGCCGATCGCGCGGGCCCACGCGGCCCGCGCCTCGGTCCGGCGGGCCAGCCGGGCGATGATGTCCAGGTCGCGTTCGACCAGCTGAGTCACCCCGGGCCGGAGGACCTTGATCACCACCCGCTCGCCGGTGCGCAGCGTGGCCGCGTGCACCTGGGCGATCGAGGCCGAGGCGAGCGGCTCGCGGTCGACGCCGGCGAACATGACGGTGCCGCCGAGCTCGGCGCCGAGGACCTGCTCGATCGACTCCCAGGGCAGCGGGCTGACCCGATCCTGGAGCCGGCCGAGCTCGGTGGTGAACTCCGGCGGCAGCAGGTCCCGGCGGGTGGACAGCCCCTGGCCGAACTTCACGAACACCACGCCGCTGCGGTCCAGGGCCTCGGTCAGCGAGCGGGCCAGCGTGGCCGAGAACGGCCCGCGCGCCAGCATCGGCCCGACCCCGCAGCGGGTGAAGATGCGCACGATCTGCCAGTACCGGCGGCTGCGGGCACCCCGGGAACGCAGGCTGCGCGGCCAGGCGGCGGGCGGCGGGATGGTCCCGGCCGGGATGAAGGCCTGCCAGGTGACCAGGATGGCCATCGCCAGCAGCAGCCCGCAGGCCCAGGCGAGGGCGGCGAAGCCGAGCACCACGCCGTAGGCGGGCCCGGGCCCGCGGATGCCGATATGCCACCCGCTGGCCAGGGCGAAGAAGATAGTGCTGGTCAGGGCCTGGCCGGCCAGGCCCGCGACGACGGTCCGGGACAGCGAGAAGCGGCTCTCGGCCAGCAGCCGGCGGGCGCCGTAGGCGAGCAGGATAATGTCGACCGTCGCGCCGAGGATGAAGGTGAGCAGAGTCGAGATGGTCACGCGATCAGACTAGGCGGGGGGCAGCCAGCGCCAGCCGTCGTGTCCGGCCAGCTCGTAGGCCCAGGGAGGTTCGGCGCCACGGCGGGTGCAGGTCACTACCGAGGCGTAGACGGATGCCTGGGTGGCCGCGCGGACCAGTTCGGGGTCAGCCAGGTCGGCCCGGCCGTGGCCGTTGCCGGCCCACCAGGCGAGGAAGGCCCCGCCGAACGAGTCGCCGGCGCCGACGGTGTCGACGACCGGGGCGGCCGGGACATCGACCTGGATCTCCTGCTTCGGCGTGAGGGCGCGCACCGGCGCGGCCCCGTCGGTGACCAGCACGCAGGCCGGTCCCCGGCCGAGCAGGTCCGCGGCGGCCGGGCCGGCGTCCTGGCCGGGGAACAGGTAGGCGAGGTCCTCGGTGCTCACCTTGACGACGTCGGCGCGGCGCAGGATCCGGTCGATCCGGTCCAGGTAGGCCTGCCGTGACGAGATGGCGCCCGGGCGGCAGTTCGGGTCGAGCATCACCATGACGTCACCCGGGGCGTGGACGGCCAGGCCCTCGATGCTGGTCCCGGCCGGCTCCATGACCAGGCCGAGGGTGCCGACGTGCAGCGCCGTGGCGCTGGCGGGCAGCAGCGCCTCGGCCGCGCCGATGGCGGCCGCGGAGGTCTGCGCCAGGTAGAAGTGGTAGGCCGGCACGCCGTCCGCGTCCACGTCCACCAGGGCCAGCGTGGTGGGCTCGTCGGACGGGTCGGCCACCGCGACCCGCACGCCGTTGCGCTCCAGGTCGGCGCGCATCAGCTGGCCGAAGCGGTCGCCGGAAAGCCGTCCCAGGAACGTCGCCGGCTGGCCGAGCCGGGCGACGGCACGGGCCACGTTGAACGGACCGCCTCCCATCCGGGGATCGGCGTTTCCGCCCTGGTCGACGATCAGGTCGATCAGGGCCTCACCCGCGACTGTGATCATGGGTCGAGCGTAGTGGCTAGCGGGCTGCGGTCATCAGGTCGCGCTGGTAGCGCTGGCACCACAGGCGGGCCCGGGCGGCTGTCGCGGCTATCAGGCGCCAGTGGTCGGCGAAACCCTGGTGCCCGGCCGCGGCCGCCTCGGTGACGATCGCGTAGGTCCAGTCGTGATTGGCTACCACCGCCTCGGCCACGCGGCGGCGGCCGTCCCGGTCGAGCCCGCTGGCGAGCAGGAAGATCCGGAACCGCTCGAGGGCGCGGCCGCCACGGCTGTCGGTGATGTCCTGGTCGTCCTGGAGCGGGGCCCACAGGCGCGCGGCGGCGGCGAAATCCCAGGCCGCCCCGCCCGGGCCGGCCAGGTCGAAGTCAATGAGCGCGACGGCCCGGCCGCCGCGGAACACCAGGTTGGCCGGGTGCACGTCGTTGTGGCTGACCAGGCCGGTGCGGAACGCGGCCGGGACCGGCCGGGGCCACTGGTAACCCGACGGATCGAAGGACGCCGCGGCGAGATGATAGCGGTGCACCAGGTCGGCCACGCTGATCAGGGCGGCGTCGGTGAGCATGTCCTCGGCCAGCGGCGGGACGGCGGCCTGGCCGTCGATGTAGGTGAGCGTCTCGGTGCCCGGGCCGGCCGCCAGGACCCGGGGGGCGCCGTCTGAGCGACTGACGGAGGACTAAATGCGGGCCCTTGTGCTAGACCGTCCTGGCAGCTTCCGGGTGGCGGAGGTGCCTGATCCGGTGCCGGAGGCGGATCAGATCGTGGTCCAGGTGGAGTGCTGCGGGATCTGCGGCACGGACCTGCACATCCTGGCCGGGGAATTCCCCCCGACCCCCTACCCCATCACGCCCGGGCACGAGTTCGCGGGCATCGTGGCGGCCCGCGGCGCGGACGTCCGGCCCGACCTGCCAGTCGGCGCCCGGGTCGCGGTGGACCCGTCGCTGTACTGCGGGTACTGCCGGCGCTGCCGGGCCGGGCGGGACAACCTGTGCGAGAACTGGGCAGCGATCGGCGACACCGTCAACGGCGCGTTCGCCGAGTTCGTCGCGGTGCCCGCGGTGAACGCGTACCGGCTGCCCGACCAGTTCGACGGCCAGCTCGGGGCGATGGTCGAACCGCTGGCCTGCGCGGTGCACGGCATCCGGCGCCTGGGGCTGCTGGGGCCGGTATCCGCCGAGCCGACCGTGGTGATCGGGGCAGGCACCATGGGCCTGCTGATGCTGCAGCTGCTGCTGCACGCCGGGGCCGGGCCGGTGGCCGTGGTGGACCGGGTCCGGTACCGGCTCGAGGTCGCGCGCAAGCTGGGCGCGGCCCAGGCCGTCACCGACGCCAGCGCGCTCGGGGACGTCCGCTTCGCGGTGGCGGTCGACGCCACCGGGGTGCCCGAGGCGGTCGAGACCGCCATCGGCCTGCTGGACCGGGGCGGGCGGATGCTGGTGTTCGGCGTGACGCCCGCCGAGGCCGCGATCCGGGTCTCGCCGTTCCGGGTCTACAACGACGAGATCACCATCACCGGCTCGATGGCTATCTTGCGCAGCTTCGGCGAGGCCGTGGACCTGCTCTCCGGCGGGGCGGTCGATCCGCGGCCGCTGCTCAGCGAGCCGCTGCCGCTGGAGGGGTACGGCGACGCGGTGGACCGGATACGCGCCGGACAAGGCATCAAGTGGCATATCCGGCCGATATAATGTTCGCTGCGCGGCGAAACTCGGCGGTCAGCCGGCCCTAGGTCCAGAGATGCGGCCTGCTTATTTTTCGCGTGGACAAAGCGGACAGATGGTGGTGGCACGTGTCTCAAGAGCGCTATCCGGTGCTGTGGATCGGCCAGGTAGCCGTGGCCTCGCTGCCCGAGGAAATCGACGTGACCATCGCCGACTCGGTCCGGGAAGAGCTTCTCGCCATCCTGGACCGCGGTGCGACTTTGCTGATCGCGGACCTGAGCAAGACGGAATTCTGTGATTCGGCCGGGGTGAGCGCCCTGGTGCAGGCGTACCGCCGGGCCAGGACGAGCGGGAGTCTCATGCGGCTGGTCATCAGCACGCCCTCCGTCCAGCGGGTGCTGTCGATCACCGGCGTCGACCGGCTGGTCGACACCTTTCCCAGCGTGGCCGCGTCGCTGGCGGGCGCGCCCGGCCCGGTGCACCCGGCCGACGCCGCCATCGCCGATACCGACGGCGGCGCTTAGGATCGCCTGCCCGCCTCACCCCTCCCCGAACGGGGGCGGCGGCTGCGGGGGCTCGCCGGTCACGCTGGTCACCACCGCGCTGGCGATGTCGCGGAGTTTGACGTTGCTGTTCTGCGAGGCGGCCCGCAGGATCGCGAACGCGCGCTCCTGGGTGCAGTGCTCCCTGGCCATGATGATCCCGAGGGCCTGGTCGATGACGCCGCGGGAAGCGAGCGACGAACGCAACTGCTCGATCAGCGCGGCATGCGACGCCAGCCTGGTGGCCAGCGAAAGGGCGCCCGAGGCATTGTGCGCGAAATTCCCGGCGAGCCGCGCTTCGGCCGGGCCGAACGCCGAGGCCTCGCGCGCGTACAGGTTGAGGGCACCGACCGGCTTGCCGTCCGTGTTCAGCGGCAGGGCCAGGCAGGACCGGATCCCCTGCGAAGCCGCCTGCGCCTCGAACTGGGGCCAGCGCGCCTTCTCGGCGGTGTCCTCGATGCGGACCATGTGGCCGTCCCGCATGGCGTGCAGGCACGGACCGTCATCCAGTTCGTACTGCATCTCGTCCACCCGCGCGGCGACCGGGTCGCTGCACGCCACGGTGAACGGCCGCCCGTTCGGCTGCATGGTCATCCCGCAGGACACGCCGCGGACCAGGCCGGCCGCCAGCACCGCCGTCTCGTGCAGGAACTCCTCCACGCCCTCGGTGCCGAGCAGTGCCCCGTGCAGTTCCCTGAGGTTC
>JAJKHX010000387.1 GCA_021154785.1 Nocardiopsis sp. | reverse complement strand
CGCGCTCGGTCAGCGGCAGCTGACGATGAGGAAATCCATGTCTTCAAAGCGGAGTTGCGCGAGGCGCTGGCCGACCCGAGACGGCTTCCTGACAACGAGCTGTTCAAGGCCGTCCAATTCAGTGACGGAAGCAATGAGGCATTCCTCCGGCGTCTGTGGCATGACCTATACGGCGACGAGCCAGCCTAGAACCGCGCCCCCTAAGTCCCTCGGCCCGGACCACGAGTCCCAGTCGGCTCCTCCCCGCCGAGCAGTACCCGGGTGAGCTGATTACCGCTGTCGAGGAGCTGGTCGAGCGCGACCGACAGGTCCGCGTCCGTCACCCGGATCGGCCCCGCGCCCGCTGAATCAGCCTCGCAGGCCAGCAGCGCCGCCTTCCGCAGCAGTTCCTTGAGAAACGAGGCGGTCACCCCCTCAGTCCGCGAGATAAGCACGTCCTCCTCGGTCAGCTCGAGCACGAGGTCACCGCGATAGAGCTCAATGAGCCGGCGACGGGCGGAAGCGTCCGGCAAGGGCAGTTCGGCGGCCAGGTCGACCCGCCCAGGCCGCGAGGCCAGCGCGGGCTCGAGCAAGTCGGCGCGGTTGGTGGTGAGCAGGAACGTCACGTCGGCCGCCGAATTAAGCCCGTCCATCTCGTTGAGCAGCTGGAACAGCAGCGGATGCTCACCCGGACGGGCCTCGCGCTGCTCGGCGATCAGGTCCACGTCCTCCACCACGACGATGGCGGGCTGCAGCGCGCGGGCAACCGAACAGGCCTCCTTGATCCGCCCCAGCGCGCGGCCGGATATCACGACCACCGTCACCTCGGGCAGCTGGCCGAGGAGGTAGCGCACGGTGTGCGTCTTGCCGGTTCCCGGCGCGCCGTGCAGCAAGATGCCGCGCTTGAGGTGCTGGCCGCTGGCCAGCAGCCGGCTGGCATGCCGGCCCACGCCGAGCACCTGCCGTTCGATGTTCTCCAGCACCTCGTCCGGCAGCACGATCTGGTCGCGGCCGACCGACGGGCGCTCGAGGAAATTCATCGGCGCCTGCCGGCCCAGCCCGAACACCTCAGGCCCGAAGCTGATCACCTGACCGCGGAACACGCTCCGCTCACTGCTGAGCCGCTGCACCTCACGCAGGACCGCGTCCAGCTGATCCTGGTCCTCCCCGGCGATCTGCAGGACCACCTCGGCGTCCGGCCCGCGGGAGACCGGCTGCAGCACCATGGCCAGCCGCTTCCCGCCATCCTGCACGAGGTAGACGCCGTGGCTCACGCACGCGTGCGTCTGCCCGTCGGGCCCGCTGGGCATAGCCGTGGTCATCACGCCACCCGCGCCCGCCGAACCGAACGCGCCGTCACCCGAAGCCAGCAGGAGATCGCTGATCCCGACGATCTCCATCTGGCGCATGAACCCGATCCCGGTGATGCCGTACACCTCATGGCTGCGGACCCCGGGGTCCGCAGCCAGCCAGGCATCGACACCCACCTGCACGTTGACGTGCTCGTAGGACGGCCATGTCGCCGACACGGTCGGCAAGAACGCGGCCTCAGGCCCCAGGTGGTCGAGGAGCACGCGGCGCAGCGGATGGTGCTCTGCCCGAGCGGTCTCCACCGCCCGGTCCATCAGCCGCCGCGCCAGCCGCCCGACATCGGCCAGCTCCGCCCGGCTGGAAGGCCCCGAACTCGGCATGTATTCACCCTATGACGCCATGCAAGCGCGCGTCACCGGATGCAAGCGCGCGTCACCGGCCCGCCTGGCGCCCCAGCCAGCTGGCTATCTTGCCCGGCAGGCTGCCCGGCTCCGGCGGCGAGCCGCCCGGCCGGGGCGGCTTGCCGCTGGCCTCCTCGGTGACCGTCCTGCCGGGCGGGATGTCCGGCCGGAACCGGCTGGGATCCACCGGCCCGGCCACGATGTCCCGGAGCTCGTACCACGTCTGCGGCCGCCCCTGCGCCAGCGAGATCCATCGCAGCACGATCCCGAGCTCGCCGTCCACGACGACCTCGTCCGGGAACAGGAACCACCAGATAGGCGGACAGGAGGTGGGCCCGACCCTGAGCCGGCGGCCACGGCGGCCGTCCGTCAGGGACTCCGGGCCTTCGGTCAGCGGATACGCCAGCAGCCAGGACACGTCGAACAGGTTCGGGAACTGGACCGGCGGCCCGGCCGGCCCGGCCCACGCCTCCCGCTCGCGGATCCGCCATCGCCGCTCCCCGTCGCAGACGATCGTCTGGGCCACGCGGCCGCGTCCGGGCCAGGAGACCGGCTCGATCCGGTACTGTCCGGACCGGCTGAGGTACAGGCGCGAAACCGAGTGCTTGTCGGCGAAGCGCTCGCCGGCCGCATCGACGAGCAAGCCGATGCCGCCGAAGCCGGCCCGCCGCGCGCCGTCGGGGACCCAGGCCGCCATAATCGCGGCGTCGTCCTCCCACTGATGCAGCGTGGCCGTGATCCCCTGGCCCCAGCGGTCCCGGCTGGCGTGGATCAGGTGCAGCAGCTCGTCGCCGGGCGGCGGGCCGTCCGCAGGCAGCGGTCCCTCGAACGCGGGCATCCCCGCCTCAGCCTCCTCCCGGGTGGCCTGCTCGAACGACCGGGACCGCGAGGCCCCCGAGGACCTGATCAGCGCGCCGGCCCCGCCCGCCGCCAGGCCCGCTACCAGCTTGAGTGCCTCCTCGCCGACCCCGCCCCGGGTGTCCCACCACCCCCCGTCCCGTGGCGTGGGCTGGTCGACCGAATCCCAGCCGCCCGGCGGCCGGGCCCACCCGTCGTCGCCTGGCGGAGCCAGGCCAGCCTGTACGCGGGTCAGCTCGGTCACGCGCAGCAACTTTCCCGCCCGCGTCTCCTCATGGCGGAGCAGGATGCCGAGCTCGGCGTCCACGACGAGCTCCCGTCGGCTCACCAGGCCAGTGCCCGGCGAGCCAGTGCCCGGCGAGCCAGTGCCTGGTGGGGCGGCCTGCTCCCACAGGCCCGGCCGTGGCGTCGCGGTCACCCGCAGGGCGTCCCGCCCGTCGACCGTGACGCGCCCGGTGATCTCCAGGGTGAATCCGGCCAGCAGCCACGATGGCCGGAGCAATTCCCCGAGCGGCGGCTCGGGGCCGCCGGTCCCGGTGACAGTCCAGCTCCCGTCCTCCATGACCGCCCGCCAGCCGCGCTCCCCGTCGGAGCCGCTGAGGATGCCCTCGCCCTGCTGGCGGTAACGCCGGCCAGGCGCCACCAGGAGCGTGGACCGGCCGGTCTCCGTGCCCAGGACCTTGGTAGCCTTGGCCCACTCGTGTCCGGGCTCCCGCGACGGGCGACCCGGCAACCCCATAGGCCCCAAAGACTCCAGGCCACCCGCCAGTGACGCCAGCCCCGGCCACGGGCCCCCCGGCCGGCCGAACGCCAGCCAGGACGCCGGCCCGGTCGCCCCGTCCTCAAGCGGACTCCGGACCAGGTCACGATCCAGGCGGACGTGAACGTCCGCGCTCAGGCTCAGCCGCGTCCAGTCCGCGCGGTACAGCAGGCTGACCAGGTCCGGGCCCTTGATCATCTAATGCCCGCGGTGCCGGTCCTCGGGCACCTCATCCCACGACCCGGGCTTCTGAGGCTTCTCATCCCAGGCCCGCCCCGGCTTGTCCGGCTTCTCGTCCCACGGCCAGCGGCCCGGCTGCCCTTCCGGCCGCCCCAGCGCCCGGAGACGGCGCAGCAGCTTGCCTGCGTCCTTGCCACTCATCGTTCCTCCTCACCGGGGCCGGCGACGCCAGTGCCCAGGTGCCCGGCCGCCCGTTCCGGTCCCGTCCTTAAAAGACCATTGTCACCCCGAACGAGGCAGGCTCACGCCGTCCTGCGATCATCACGTGGCAGACTCGGAGGCGATGTGCACGGTCATCGTCAGCCTGGACCCGGAAAACCCGGTCCCGCTGCTGCTCCTGGGTATCCGCGATGAGTTCGCCGGCCGCCCGTGGCAGCGGCCCGCCCGCCACTGGCCCGGATCGCCACTGGCCGGCGGGCGCGACGAGCAGGCCGGCGGGACCTGGCTGGCGGTGCACCCCGATGTGCCGCGGGTCGGCTGCATCCTGAACGGCCGCGGCGACCTCGCCCCGCCGGACCGCCGCCGCTCCCGCGGTGACCTCCCGCTGCTCGCGGCCGCCGAAGGTCCGGGCGCCCTGGCCAAGCTGCACCAGGATCGCGACACCCTGTCCCGCTACGACCCGTTCTACCTGGTATGCGCTGACCGGGCCGAAGTCCTGCTGCTCAGCTGGAATGGCATCGACTCCGCGCTCACCGGCCTCGGCCCGGGCACGCACGTCCTGACCAACGCCGGCCACATGTACCCGCCGGACCGCGATCACACGCCGCGTCCCACCGGGCCGCCCGCCGGCGATCCGCCCGACGAGAAGGGCGAGAAGCCGGACGAGAAGGCCGTCCGCTTCGGCCCGAAGTTCGCCGCCCGCCGCCCGTCCGGCGACCCGGCCGCCAGCCTCGCCGCAGCCTGGGCCGGCTGGCTCCCGCTGGCTGCCGGCGACGGACTGGGCACCGCCGAGCCCGGCGCGATCATCGTCCGCCGCGAGCTCCCAGACGGCCGGGTCTGGGGGAGCACCTCGGAAACCCTGGTCGCCCTAGCCGCCGACGGCCGCCTGCGCTACGACTTCCAGCCCGCCCCGCCCGACCCCGCGGCCTGGTACCGGGTCGACGTCAGCTGACCCAGAAAACGAATCAGGAAACGAATCAGAAGAACTCGAAATACTCGCGCATCTCCCAGTCGCTGACATCCTGGCCGGCCGGCAACGGCAACTCGGCCAGCGCCTCGGCATACCGCCCGATCTCGGAGCGCTTCATCATGACCAGGTACGACACCAGTGTGTCGCCGAACGCCTTCCGGTAGAACGGATCAGCATCCAGCATGTTCACCGCGTCCGCCAGCGACGGGGGCAGCGGCGGCGCGTCCAGCGCGTACGGGTCGGCCTCGGCCGCGGGCGGCGGCTCGACGCCGCGCCGGATGCCGTCCAGGCCGGCCGCGATGCTGGACGCCAGGTAGTAGTACGGGTTGGCGGCCGGCTCGCCGAGCCGCATCTCCACGTGACTGCTGGTGTCGCCGGGGGAACCCTGCACCCGGACCAGCACGCCGCGGTTCTCCACGCCCCAGCACACCCGGTCGGGGGCGAACGAGTACGGCCGGAACCGCTTGTAGCCGTTGACCGTCGGCGTGGCGAACACCGCCATCGGTGCCGCGTGCGCCAGCAGCCCGGCCACGTAATGCCGGCCAACCTCGGACAGGGCCGCCGACACCGAGGCGAACGCGTTCGAGCCGTCCGCCCGGGACAGCAGCGACTGGTGCAGGTGCCAGCCGGAGGAGAAGAAGTTCGGCAGCGCGGGCCGGCACATGAACGAGGCCAGCAGTCCGCGCCGCTGGCAGACCTGCTTGACCGCCGACCGGAACAGCACCGCGGCGTCGGCCGCGGCCAGCCCGTCCATCGGGGCGAAGCTGAACTCGAGCTGACCCGGGCCCCACTCGTCCTCGATCGAGCGCGGCGGCAGGCCCACGTCGCCCAGCGCGTCCCGCAGGGCCTCGAGCAACGGGCCCATGCTATCCAGGCGCACCTCGGACAGGAACTGGTAGCCGCGCTCGAACACGCTGACCGGCGGGGGCGGCGGAGTGAAGCCGGCGTTCTCCGGCGCCAGCTCCTCAGGCGAGCGCACCACCACCGAGAACTCGAACTCGAGCCCGGCCAGGAAGTCGTAGCCCGCCTCGCCCAGCGCGGCGAGCACCCCGCGGAGCAGGCCGCGGCCGTCCAGCGGCATCGGCTGCCCGTTGCCGAAGTAGACGTCGCACAGCATCCAGCCGGTCCGGTCGGCCCACGGCAGTACCCGGAAGGTGGCCGGGTCGGGGACCACCACCACGTCGGGGAAGCCGGTGAACTCGGCGATGCCGAACCCGCCGCCGCGCGCGAACGCGGGCACGAACACCTGGTTGCCGGTGTCCAGGCTGTAGATGGCGCCGGAGAAGTCGAGCCCGTCGGACATCGCGGCGATGGCGGCCTCGGGCGACATCATCTTGCCGCGCGGGATACCGTGCTGGTCCACCACCGCCAGCCGGACGGTCCGCAGGCCCAGCTCGCCGATGCGGGCCGCGACCTCCGCGGCCGCCGCCGCCCGCCCCGATCCGGCCAGGCCGGACTCGCCCAGACCGTACCGGGCCACGAACCCCGGCTGTCCCACCCCGGAAATAGCGCCAGGTGTATCGCTGCTCATCCGGCTTAGCTTAGGCCTCAGCCCAGTCGCGGCGGCAGACCGAACGCCGGGAAGATCCGCTCGGTTTCCAGGAAGAACGTCATCCGGCTGATCTTCCCGCCGGACACCTCGTGGACCTGCAGCGCCCAGGGCAGGTGCCCGCCGCCCGCCGGGTCCGGCTTGTACTGCGCGAAGGCGGGTGAGCCGTTGACCTGTCCGGCCGGTACCAGGATCGAGTCCCGGCAGGCGCTCGGCGACGGCTCGACCATCCAGGCGGTGATGTCCCGCGCGCCCCGGACCCAGAAGGCGTACGGCGGCATCGTCATTAGCGCGTCGTCGTGCAGCAGCGTGACCAGCCGCTCCATGTCGTAGTTCTGGAACGCGTCGACGTACTTGGCCAGCAGCTCGGACTGGTCGTCGTCGACCGCCGCCGGGCGCTGCTCCTCGGGCAGCGCGGCCAGCGTGGCCCGGGCCCGCTGCAGCGCGCTGTTCACCGCGGCCACGCTGGTGCCCAGGCTCGTCGCCGCCTCCGCCGCGGGCATCTTCAGCACCTCGCACAGGATCAGCGTGGCCCGCTGCCGGGCCGGCAGGTGCTGCAGCGCGGTCACGAACGCCAGCCGGATCGTGTCCCGGGCCACCGCGATGTCGGCCGGGTCGCCGCGCTCCGGCAGGACCGCGGTGTCGGAAATCGGGGTAATCCAGATGTCGTCCGGGTGATGCTCGCCGAGCAGCGCCTCGACCGGCGGCGAGGCCGGGCCGAGGTCCATCGGGAGCGCCCGCCGCTGCCGCCCGCGCAGCATGTCCAGGCAGATATTGGTGGCGATCCGGTACAGCCACGAGCGCACGCTCGACCGGCCCTCGAACCCGTCGGCCGCGCGCCACGCCCGCAGCATCGTTTCCTGCACGGCGTCCTCGGCCTCGAAGCCGGAGCCCAGCATGCGGTAGCAGTAACCGGTCAGCTCCCGGCGGTATTGCTCTAGGTTGTCCGGGCTGACCTCGGTGGCGGCAGTGGTCGGCATAGTTACTCACCCTATGTCGGCGGTCCGACATTTTCAGGCCGGCTCCATCCCGTACCTGCTCATCAGCTCCCGTTCGGTCTCCAGCGACGGCGGCTCACCCGCGGACCAGAGCCGGTGCAGTTCCTCGAAGTAGGCGTCCATGGCCGGGGCGTGCAGGACCAGCAGCCGGGCCGGCTCGGACCCGGAGTTCCCGAACGTGTGCGCCGCGCCGCGCGGCACCAGCAGGAAATCCCCCGCCCCGCCGGTCAGCTCGTCGTCGCCGAGCCGGAACGTGATCGTCCCTGCCAGCACGAAGAACGCCTCGGAGCAGGTGACGTGCCGGTGCGGCGGCGGAGTGCGGGCGCCCGCCGGCACGGTGCGCTCCATGAGCGAGAAATCCCCGCCGGTCTGCTCGGCGACGGCCTTGAACGCCAGCACGTTCCCGCGCGCGGTCAGCAGATGCCCCTGCCCAGGTGACACGATCCCCGTCATGCTGCCTATCCTGCCAAAATGACGGAACTCCTGGAGGCCGCGAAAGCGGAACTCTACGCGGCGGACCCCGACGGCTTCACCGCGCGCCGCCAGGAGCTGGCCGAACACGCCCGCGACGCGGGCGAGCCGGCCGTGGCGAAGCAGATTAACGCGCTGCGGAAACCCACTCGTTCGGCCTGGGTGGTCAACCGCCTGGTGCGGTCGGATCCCGGCGTGCGGACGCGGCTGGGCGCCCTGGCGGCCGACCTGGGCGAGGCGGCCGACGGCGCCCGGATCAGGGAACTGACCACCGCCCGGGCCCGGCTGGTCGACGAGCTCACCCGGACCGCCCTGGCCGAGGTGCCGGCCCCGGCCGCGGCGCTGCGCGAGGAGGTGACGGCCACCTTCGACGCGGCCGTCGCCGACCCGGAGGTGGCCGGCCGCCTGGGCACCCTGGTCCGCGCCGAGCGCTACGCCGGCTTCGGCCCCGGCTCCTTTACCGCCGCCCAGCCCGCACCCGCCCCGGCCGGGAAACCACGGGACCCGGCCGAGGCCGCCGCCGAGCGCCAGGCCCGCCGCCAGGAAAAGATCAATTCAGCCGAACGGGATTTGGCTCACGCGGACAGTGCCCTCGAAGCTGCCCTCGCGGCCGAACGCGACCTGGAGGACACGGTTCGCGGCCTGGAGGCCGAGCTCGCCGCCGCCCGGCAGCGCCTGGCCGGGGCGCGACGGCAGTCCTACCGGGCCGAGTCGCGGCAGCAGCGCGCCACCCGCGAACTCGACCGGCTCCGGGAGTAAACCATCCAGGGCGGCCAGTGCCTCTTACTAAGCGTGAGGCCCGGGGTAACCGGCCGACCTGGGGAGCTGACATGGTTTGGCAGTTTGCGGGGACGATGGAGGTGTTGCCAGTGGATGCTCGTCCGTCTGAACCTGACGGGTTCCGTGATTTCGTTGAGGCGCGATCGGGCACGTTGCTGCGATCGGGCTGGCTGCTAACCGGAGATTGGACCAGCGCCGAAGACCTCGTGCAGACCGCCCTCGCGGCCGCCTGGCCCCGATGGGCTGCCTTGACCAGGCAGGACGCACCGGAACTGTACGTGCGCAAGATCATGGTCAATACGTTCCTGCGCTGGCGGCAGCGACGCTGGACCGGCGAGATCGCCACCGCGCGGCTGCCCGAGCTGCAGGCCTACGGGGACGCGTTCGCGCAGATCGACGCCCGGCAGGCGCTGCTCGGGGCGCTGGACCGGCTGCCGCCCCGGCAGCGGGCCGTGGTCGTGCTCCGCTATTTCGGCGATCAGACCGAAGCGCAGACCGCGGAGGCGATGGGCTGCTCGGTGGGCGCGGTCAAGGCACACGCGTCGAAGGCGCTGGCCCGGCTGCGAGAAACGCCCGGGCTGGCCGAGCTCATGACCGGAGGTGTGGCGTCGTGAACACCGAAGAACGGCAGCTAGCGGAAATGCTGCACCGGGTTACTCCCGAGCCGCCGCGCCGGGTGACCGTCGAGGACATCGCCTACCGGGTGGCCAGCGAGTCGCCCGGGTCCAGGCGGGGCCGCGAACCGCGTCCGCGCCGAGGGTTCTCCTTCGGCAGCAGGCGCTGGGCCCCGGCCCTGGCGGCGCTGAGCGTGGTCGCCATCGCCGGCGCCACCGCAGGCATCGCGACCGTGGCGAACTCGCACCACGGCAACGGCCCGGCCACCAGCGGGACGCCGACCTCGTCCGCGTCCGTGTCCTCCGCTCCGCCTTCGACGGCCCCGCCGTCGTCCACCGGTCCGGACGGTACGCCGCTGCGGATCGCCGGGGGCATGTGGGGCGCCGAGCTGATCAGCCACCAGGCCCTCCTGCCGGACTCCCTGGTGAACGGTGATAACTCGCTCTACGCGGCCGGCCGCGGATACCTGTACCGGATCGACCCGGTCACCGGGCGGGTGCTGCGATCGGCCCCGTTCAGCCCGTCCGTTCAGGACCGGCCGGTTGTCCTGGGGAACCGGGTGTGGGTGGTGTGGTCCTATCACAGCGGCCTGGCCGAGCTACGTGGCTACGATGCGCAGACGCTCGCCCAGGTCGCTTCCGTCCAGGTGCCCGCCATCGGCGGGGTGGCCGGCTCAGCCCAGGGCGTGCTGGCCGCCGGGCCCGACGGCAGGCTGTACCTGGCCGCGGGTGACATCGTGGCAACGGTGGACCCCGGCTCCGGGCAGGTGACCCACCGGACCTCCCTGACCGGAGGCCAGGCCAGCTCGGTGGCGGTCGCCCCTGAGGGCGGCAAGCTGTACGTCGGCGTCGGTTCGGCCGGGTCAGCCCGGCTGGTGACCTACGACCTCGGCTCCGGCGTGCTGTCCTCCTCGGTACGGCTGCCCGACGGCCAGGCCGGGAACCTGATCGCGACCGCCGGCGGAGTCTGGGGCACGGCCGGCACCGGGACGGGCCTGCAGGTCTGGTTCTACAACGGTGCCGATGTAACCGCGGTCTCCGCGGCCGCCTCGGGCGGGGCGGCCTCGATCCCGTCCCTGAGCGACGGCGCCATCTGGATCGGCGGCCCGAATGAGTTCGATTGCGCGAACCCTGACACCGGCCAGCTCCGGGTCAGCAGCCGCGTTCCCGCCGACCACGGAGCGCCGCAGTCCTTCGGCGGCGTCGCCGTGCTCGGCGGCCGTGCCTACTCCGTGTACCAGGACCAGACGGCACACCTATCCGGGCTGGCCCGCCTCACGCCGGACCCCGCCTGCACCGGATAACGCCTCGCGCGAGCTGATCCCTGCCAGTTCGCGCCTAGTGGCCAGGCCCGTCCGTCACCCGCTCCGCGGGCGGCGGCGGGCCTGGCGGCGTTCCGTCGCCGAACGGGCGCCCGCCGAGTTCTTCGCGGTGGTGCGGGGTGACCCAGCCGGACAGGTCGGGTCCCACCGGGATGATGCCCGACGGGTTCAGGTTCCGGTGCACCCGGTAGTAGTGCGCCTTGGTCTGCGCGAAGTCGATCGTGTCGCCGAACCCAGGGGTCTGGTACAGGTCCCGCGCGTAAGCCCAGAGGACCGGCATCTCGGTGATCTTGTTCCGGTTGCACTTGAAGTGCCCGTGGTAGACCGCGTCGAACCTGACCAGCGTGGGCCAGAGCCTGATGTCGGCCTCGGTGATGGTGTCCCCGACCAGGTAGCGGCGGGTAGCCAGCCGCTCGGATACCTGGTCGAGCCGGGAGAACAGCTTGCCGTAGGCCTCCTCGTAGGCCGCCTGGGTGCCCGCGAACCCGCACTTGTACACGCCGTTGTTGACGTCCTCGTAGATCCCGGCCGCGACCTCTTCGATCTCGTCCCGCAGCTTGTCCGGGTACAGCTCGGGCGCGCCCGGCCGGTGGAAGGCCGTCCACTCGTGCTCCATGTCCAGCGTGATCTGCCGGTAGTCGGAGGTGACCACCGCGCCGGTGCCCACCTCCACGATGGCCGGGACGGTGACGCCCCGGTCGTAGCCGGGTACCGCCTTCTCGTAGGCGTCGCGGAGGAAGTGAATGCCGAGCACCGGGTCGACCCCGCCCGGATCCAGGTCGAACGTCCAGCTCCGTTCGTCGTGCTCCGGACCGCAGATGCCCATCGACAGCGCGTCCTCGAGCCCCGTCAGCCGGCGCACGATGATCGTCCGGTTGGCCCACGGGCAGCCCCGGGCCACCACCAGCCGGTAGCGTCCGGCTTCGGCCGGCAGCGACCCGTCCCGCCCGTCCGCCGTGATCCGCCCGTCCAGGTACCTGGTATTCCTCACGAACTCACCGGAAGCGCCCATCCCCCGACGCTACCCCACTGCTCCCGTTTTCAAATACCCACCCAGTACCCGGGGCGCCACCGACGCCTAGCGGATGCCCTCCCACAGTGCGCGCTCGTCGCCCGCGGGGTCGTCGGCGGGGGCCACGGAGTCGGTGAATATGCCGGTCGTACGGCTGGCAGCGTCGTACGGAGCCCAGCCGGGGTCGCCGTTGGCGATGAAGTCGACCCACGTCCGGTGCGTGCTGTCCTCGACCGCCCGCGAGGGCGAGTCGCCGATCAGCGGGCGGAGTTCGGTGCGGGCGGCGGTGCCGAACGCGAACGGGATCTCCGCCGCGTGGCAGGCGCCGAACCCGTGGTTGTCGGCCGGATCCGGATGGTCGAACCGGTACATCCAGGTATTCTCCGCCCCCGAAGCGGCCCGCGCCTCGGCCACCCGGATCGGCGGGACGCGGAAGAACCAGTCGGTGATCACCGCGGCCAGCAGGTCGCCCGGGCTGGCTCCCGGCCGGTTGGCCCGGTAGACGTCCAGGGCCGCCGCGGACAGGCCGTACGCCCCGGCCGCGAAGGCCAGCGTCGGCTCGTCGATGAGGTCGATGGTGCTCGCCGCGACCAGGAACAGCCGCGCCTCGTCCCGGTTCGACCCGATCAGGAGCGGGACGTTCCCGCCCTGGCCCGCCGCGATCGACGTCAGCGGCGCGGCCGGGAGGACGGTGCCGTCCACGGTGGGCGCGAACGGCAGCAGGCTCAGCGTGAGCTGCCCCCAGCGGGCCGGGTCCGGCGCGGTCTGGACCTCGACCACCAGGTCTGACGCGGCCTTGACCAGCTGGTCGAGCGGGACCGAGCGGATCGCGTCGCGGTCGGCCGGCACGCCGAGCGCCTCGGCCAGGTAGCGGCCCACCATCAGGCCCTCGTCCTCGGTCAGCGTGTGGGCGCCGGCCCCGCTCTGCGCGATGGCCTGGCCGAACAGCCCGGCCGACAGCGGCATGGACAGCAGCGTCGTGACGCTCATGGCCCCGGCCGACTCGCCCGCGACGGTGACCCGGCCCGGGTCGCCGCCGAACGCCGCGATGTTCTCCTGGACCCAGCGCAGCGCCGCGAGCTGGTCGAGCAGGCCGAGGTTGGCGATGCCGTCGCCGAGGAACAGGAAGCCCTCGGCGGCCATCCGGTAGTTGATGGTCACGCACACCACGCCGTCGCGGGCGAACGCCGACCCGTCGTACGCGCCGACCGACCCGGACCCGTTCATGAACGAGCCGCCGTGGATCCACACCAGCACCGGCAGGCCGGCCGCGCCGGGGTCGGGCGTCCACACGTTGAGGTTCAGGCAGTCCTCGCCCGCGATCACCACCTCGGGGAACAGCGGCTGGTACTGCGGCGGGTAGTCGCCCTTGGGCACGGTCGGCCCGAACGCGGTCGCGTCCCGCTCGCTCGTCCAGGCCGGGACCGGCTGCGGCGGCTGCATCCGGTTCGCGCCGAACGGCGGCGCCGCGTAGGGGATGCCGAGGAACGATGACACCCCGGCGGCGGCCAGGCCGCGAACCGCGCCGTCCTTGAGCTGAACCACCGGGTGCTGCGTCGTTTCGGTCATGTCCCTCAAACTATCTACCGACCCCGGGTCCGCACCAGACCCAGGGCGCCGGACCAGGGGCGGTTGCTACGACGTGCCGTAACTGGCAGTCTTGCCCCTGTTGTCGCGGGCTATCGGAGCGGGGTGGCATGGGGACGAGGGGCTGGCTGGCCGTGCGCGTGACCGGCCTGGTGGCCGGGGCGGCCCTGGCCGCGGGTGCGCTGACCGCCGCTCCGGCGGGTGCGGCTCCCATCGCGCCAGCGGCATCTGCCAGCAGCGTCGCCGCGGGCCCGGCCGGGGTCGGCGCGAGGTCCGCCGCGGTCCAGGACGTGGTGACCGGCAAGCTGCTGTGGAGCCGCGGCCTGGACACCGAGCGGCCGATGGCCAGCATCACCAAGGTGATGACCGCCTACCTCGTGATCAGGGCGGGCCACCTGGACCGCGCGATCACCGTCCCGGCCGCGGTGACCGGGTACGTGCGCGCGCACGACGCCAGCAACGCCGGCCTGCGGCCGGGGGACCGGCTCACCGCGCGCCAGCTCCTGTACGCGCTGCTGCTCCCGTCCGGCGCGGACGCCGCCTACACCCTGGCCAAGGCCTACGGCCCCGGCCTGACCACGTTCGTCGCCCGGATGAACGCGATGGCGCGGCTGCTGGGCATGAGCCGGACGCACTTCAGCAACTTCGACGGGCTGCCCTACCCGACCTCGTACTCCGACTACTCCACCGCCGCGAACCTGCTCACCCTGGGCCGCGCCGCCATGCTGCTCCCGATCTTCCGCTCGGTCGTGGAGCAGCGCAGCCACCGGCTCACCGCCGGCTCGGGGCACCATGCCTACCGGTGGAAGAACCTCAACTCGCTAATCGGCCGCTATCCCGGCGCGATCGGCATCAAGCCCGGCTACACCGGCGCCGCAGGGCAGTGCCTGCTCTTCGAGGCGTCCCGGCACGGGCACATCGTCATCGGCGTCACCCTGCACAGCCCAGGTTCCATCACCAGCATCAGCATAGGCGACGCTACCCGCATCCTGAACTGGGCTTTCAGCCTTCCGGGTGAGTAGCAGGCCGGCCAGGGCCAGCACGGCGAGCACGATCACCGCGACGCCGTACTCCCGGGCGGTGTCCAGCAGGCCGTTCACCTCGGTGACCAGTACGCCCGCGACGACGGCGGGCACGCCCAGGCCGAGGTAGGAGACGACGTAGAGCAGCGACAGCACCCCGGCGCGCTCACGCTCGCCGGCCAGCGGGATGACCAGCCGGATGCCGCCCTGGAAGCCGCCGCCGAAACCGACCCCGGCGATGGCCGTGCCGGCGAAGAAGCCCGCCGCCGAGTCGGCCGAGTCGGCCGCCAGCGTCACCGCGACCCCCGCGATGAGCGCCCCGATGCTCAGGAACAGCACCGGGCGGGGTTCGGCCCGGTTGAAGGCCAGCACCGCGGTGGCCGCCACGCCGGCCAGGATGAACAGGCTCAGCCCGCCGTACACGACCGACGACGAGTGCAGCAGGGTGGCGGTGAGCGACGGGCCCAGCGAGGCGTAGAAACCGGCCAGCGCCCAGACCGCGAACAGCACCGGCGCGGCGATGGCGACCTCGGCCCGGACCGCGGCGGGCAGCCTGATGTCCGGGATCATGCTGCGCAGCGCCTCGCGCCGGGCTCCGCGCCGGGCTGGCGCGGTCTCCCGCATGGCCAGCACTCCGACCGCCTGGAGCGCGAACACGCCGATCAGGACCAGGTAGATCAGGTGCGTCGGGCTGGGCAGGTACTGGACGGCGAACGCCGAGACCAGTGCGCCTGACCCGGTGCCGACCCCCGGGGCGAACGAGTTGGCCAGCGCGCCGCGCCGCCGGTCGAGGTCGAGCATCGCGGCTCCGGCCGCGCCCAGTGACAGCCCGGCCGCCAGTCCCTGCACGACCCGGGCGGCCATCAGCGTGCCGAGCCCGCTCGCCGTCAGGAACAGCACCATGGCCAGCGCCTGGCCCGCCAGCCCGGCCAGCAGCACCGGCCGCCGGCCGGCGTGGTCGGACAGCCGGCCGAAGATCAGCAGGCCGGCCAGCACCGCGAGCGCGTACACGCCGAACACCACGGTGGTCGCCAGCGGTGAGAACCCCCAGTGCGCCGCGTACAGCGCGTACATCGGAGTCGGCGCCGCCGACGCGGCCAGGAACGAGACCACGATCGACCCGAGTAGCAGAAGTGCCACCACAACCTCCCTCGCCGTCAGCCACGCGGCGCTCGTCGCCACCGGCAAACGCTCGCATCAACAAGACAGAACGATCTGTCTATTCCGGACCGGACTTGATGGCATGAAAGGTGGGGTATCCGTCATTGCTGCCATCACCCGCCGCCGCCAGACTGAATTGCATGCGCACGGTGCTGATGGTTCTCTTCGACCAGGTGCAGAGCCTGGACGTGACCGGCCCGCTCGAGGTGTTCACCGGGGCTAACACCTGGCAGGCCAGCCGCGGCGGCACTCCCGCCTACGACATCCGGACGGCCAGCCTGGGCGGCCGCGCGGTGCGCACATCCAGCGGCCTGCGCCTCACCCCCGACGGCGACCTGCGCGACCAGCTGAGCCCGGACCTGCTGATCGTGCCCGGAGGAAAGGGATCCCGGCGGCCCGACCCGGAGCTGACCGCCTGGCTACGGGCGCACGGCGGCCAGGCCGGGCGCCTGGTATCGGTGTGCACCGGGGCCTTCCTGCTCGCCGAGGCCGGCCTGCTCGCCGGGCGCCGGGTGACTACTCACTGGGCCTACTGCGGCGCGCTGGCCGCCCGCTACCCGGAGGTCACCGTCGAGCCGGACCCGATCTTCGTCCGGGACGGCAACGTTGCCACCTCGGCCGGCGTCACCGCCGGGATCGACCTCGCGCTGGCTCTAGCCGAAGACGACCTCGGCCGCGCGGCGGCCCTGGACATCGCCAGGCACCTGGTGGTGTTCCTGCGCCGCCCGGGCAACCAGGCCCAGTTCAGCGCCCAGCTCGCGGGCCAGCTGGCCAGCCGCGAGCCGCTGCGCGACGTGCAGCGGTGGATCGCCGAGCACCCGGCCGCCGACCTGTCAGTCGAGACGCTGGCCCGGGCGGCCAGCCTGTCCCCGCGGCAGTTCGCCCGGGCCTTCGCGGCCGAGGTGGGCCTGTCACCGGGACGCTACGTCGACCAGGTCCGGCTGGAGGCCGCCCGGCGCCGCCTCGAAGACACCGCCGACGGGGTCGAGCAGACCGCCCGCTCCTGCGGGTACGGCACGCCGGAGGCGATGCGCCGGGCCTTCGTCCGCGCCCTCGGCGTCAGCCCGGGGGAGTACCGCCGCCGTTTCCATCCCGCCGCCATCAGCGGCTAACGCACCACGACAAGGAGAATCATGCAGATCGCCATCCTGCTCTACGACCGGTTCACCGTCCTCGACGCGATCGGCCCCTACCAGGTGCTCAGCGGGCTGCCGGGCGCCGAGGTAATCTTCGTCGCCGAACGTCCCGGGCCGATCAGCGACCAGGTCGGCAGCCTGGTCCTGTCGGCCCCGGCCGGCCTGGCCGACGTCCCGCGGCCCGACATCGTGGTGGTGCCCGGCGGCCCCGGCCAGAGCGACCAGATGCAGGACGGGCCGGTGCACGCGTGGCTCCGCGCCGCCGACCAGGCAAGCACGTGGACCACGTCGGTCTGCACCGGATCGCTCATCCTGGCCGCGGCCGGGCTGCTGGCCGGCCGCCGCGCGACCTCGCACTGGACGGCCCTGGACGAGCTGGGTTCCCTGGGCGCGACGCCGGTCAGCGAACGGGTGGTCTTCGACGGGAAGTACGTGACCGCCGCGGGCGTCTCGGCCGGCATCGACATGGGCCTGACCCTGGCAGGCCGGGTGGCCGGCGACGAGGCCGCCCAGGCCATCCAGCTGATGATCGAGTACGACCCCCAGCCGCCCTACGACGCGGGTTCCCCGGACCGCGCCCCGGCCGAGGTCCTCCGCCGCCTGCAGGCCGGCAGCCGCTTCCTCGCCGCCAACCGCAGCTAGCCCAGGCGTCCTAGCGGGGATGGTGGCCGGCCGGCACCGTGGCCGTTATCAGGAACCACACCAGCAGGGCGTATCGCAGGGCCACACGCTGGTACGCCCGGCCCCGCCGCTGGCGCGAGCCCCGGACGGCCCGCCGTGACGTGGCCCGCAGCGTCATCCGGGCCGGCATCTCCTCGGCGGCCGCCAGCTGGCTGAACGTGGTCAGCAGGGCGGCGAGTTCCGGATCGGAACCGGCCAGCCCGTCCTTGATCGAGTCCAGGGCTTGCTGTTCCCATGTGCCGAGGCTCATCGACGGTCCTCCACCACGTGCACGCCGCTCACGACGCCGGAAAGGGGATAGAGGCCATCAGCCCGACATTGGGCGTTACGCGAGCCTCATCGCGATAACGCCCAAGATGCCAGCGGGTAGCCGATGCGGGGTGCGATGCTCAGCCCACCCGCCCGGCCACCCGCGCGGCCTCAGCGATCCCAGGGGCTGGCGAACACGCCGTCGTGCAGGTCGTAGTCGTACCGGTAGATCTCGCGCCCGTCCAGGTAGGCGTGCTCGGCCCGGCTCATCACGTCCAGCGGGTCGCCGGACCAGATCACCAGGTCCGCGTCCTTGCCCACGGACAGCGAGCCGATCCGGTCGGCGCAGCCGATGATCCTGGCCGGGTGGATGGTCACCGCACGCAGCGCGGTCACCGGGTCCAGGCCCTCCTTGACGGCCAGGGTGACCTGGTGGATGAGGAAGTGGATCGGCACCACCGGGTGGTCGGTGGTGATCGCGATCGTCACCCCGGCCCGGGCCAGCCGGCCCGGGTTGGCCAGCGACCGGTTGCGCAGCTCGACCTTGGACCGGCTGGTGAGCAGCGGGCCGATGATCACCGGGACGGACGCGGCGGCGATCTGGTCGGCCAGCAGGTACGCCTCGGTGCCATGATCGATCACCAGGTCATAGCCGAACTCCCTGGCCATCCGCATCGCGGTCGCGATGTCGTCGGCGCGGTGGCAGTGCTGCCGCCACGGGATCTCCCGGCGCAGCACCCGGGCCAGCGCCTCGCACTTGAGGTCCCGGTCCACCGGTCCCGAGCCGGATGCGTCCAGCTTGGCCAGGTAGTTCTGGGCCGCGACGAACGCGCCGCGGATCACCGCGGCGGTGCCCAGCCGGGTGCTCGGCATCTTGTCCATCTCGCCGTACACCCGCTTGGGATTCTCGCTGAGCGCGGACTTCAGGCCGGAAGGCTGGCGCAGCACCATCTCGTCCACCGTG
>JAJKHX010000386.1 GCA_021154785.1 Nocardiopsis sp. | reverse complement strand
CCGGTGCCGTGACGGCATCGATCAGATGCGGCGCGACGCGCGGATCGCCTGGGAAGGACTAAGCCCGGCCAGTCCGTACCGGGCGACGATGCTGTATACCGAGGGCATCTCCTACCTACTGCAAGATGACCTCGATGCGGCGGCCCCGGTCCTCGCCCGCGCGTTCGACGTCGCGACTGACGCTAATGCCTTGCCTCTAGCCGCCCTCATCCTGGCCGAGCGCTGCATCGTGGCAGCTCAGCGGGACCGCTGGACCGAAGTCGTCACGCTTGCCCAGCACGCGGTCACCCTGGTGGAGGCCGGGCACTTCGAAGACTACTGGACGAGTGCCCTCGTCTACGCGTGGGCGGCCCGGGCCATGTTGCACCGGAAGGACATCCCCCAGGCGCGGTACTACGCCGGGCGAGCCGCCCGGTTGAGGCCCCTGCTGACCCATGCGCTGCCGGTCGTGTCAGTCCAGGCCCTCCTGGAACTCGCGCGCTGCTATATCACGCTCGCTGACCCGGGTGGCGCCGCCGCAGCCCTGGGACAGGTCCGCAACATCCTCCAGCAACGTCCCGACCTGGGGGTTCTCCCGAAACAGGCCAAGGAGCTGCAGTCCGCCCTCATCAAGACCAAGGCCGTCGCCGTCGGCGCGTCCTCGCTCACGGCCGCCGAGTTGCGGCTCCTGCCGCTGCTGTCCACGCATCTCTCGTTCCCGGAGATCGGCGAGCGGCTGTACCTGTCCACGAACACGGTGAAGTCACAGGCGTACTCCCTCTACAGGAAGCTCGGCGTCTCATCGCGCAGCCAGGCGGTCACCCGGACCCGCGAGTTCGGTCTGGATGCCCTCTGAGCCGCCAGGTAGTCCTTCGCGGGTGAACCTTCCGGCATTTCTTACGCGCATAATCGGACGGAGCACCATTGAACTGTGGTGACTGCGGGCTTGGAGCTGTCGCATCACGATTTGTGACTGGAGGGATAAGTAGTGGTCCGGAAGCTGGCGGCTGAGTTCTTGGGCACGGCGATCTTGGTGTTCTTCGCCGTCGGGGTGGCCACGCTGATGTTCGGCTTCAAGTTCGACGGCGCCAGCGTGGCGGCGGGCGTCGTGGCCACCGCGCTGGCCTTCGGCCTGACGCTGCTGGCCCTGGTGTACATGATCGGGCCGATATCCGGCAGCCACGTCAATCCCGCGGTCACCGTCGGCGCCTTGCTCACCGGCCGTATCCCGCTGGCCGAAGCCGTCGGCTACTGGATTGCTCAGTTCGCCGGCGGGATCGTCGGCGCGCTGGTGCTGTGGGCCGGGTTCAGTACGTCGCCGTTCTACCACCGGACTACCACCGGCCTGGGCACCAGTGGCTGGGGCAAGCAGTCCCTCATTCACGTCGGCCTGGGCGGTGCGTTCCTCTTCGAGATCATCTTGACCGCCCTGTTCGTCTTCATCGTCCTGCGGGTGACGTCGGCGACCGCCAACGCCGCCACGGCGGCCATTGCCATCGGGCTGACCCTGACCGTCGTCCACCTCGTCGGCATCCCGGTCACCGGCACGTCCGTGAACCCGGCCCGCAGCCTCGGCCCGGCCCTGGTCGTCGGCGGCACGGCCCTGAGCCAGGTCTGGCTGTTCATCGTGGCGCCCCTGATCGGCGGCGTGCTCGCGGCAGGCCTGCACCGGCTGATGTACCGGGAGGAAGACATTCACCTGGCGGCCGAAGCCCAGCAGCCGGGCGAGGCGGCAACGCCGTAACGTCATGGCCGCCCGGCAGGCGCATGCGCCCGGCCAGCCGGCCCGTATCGCGGCGCGGGCGTCCCCGGCGGCCTGCTCGATGGCGTCGCGGACCAGTTCGGCGTTGGCGTAGAACAGGGGAGCGTCGGGCCGGACGATCAGTACGCCGGGAACCGGCGAAGGCCTGCCCGGCGCCGAGCGCCTCGCTGAAGATCACCAGCATCATCGCGGCCGCGCTGGGCAGCAGCACCCACAGATCATCCAGCCTCAGGTGCGGCCATGACGCGGCAGGCAGTCCGGTCGGGATCGTGCCGATGACCTTGACCCCGTGGCCGGCCAGGCCGAGCCCGGCCGAGGCCGAGGTGCCCGCCACCACCAGCTGACGGCCGGTGCCGAAGACTGCGTACAGACCCAGCGAGGCCAGCAGCGTGTACAGCTCGGCCCTGCGGCGGGAGGCCAGCCAGGCTGGCGTACGCGATCATCTCGGGGATCAGCAGCCCCCAGATCGTGAATCCCGCGGATTCAGTCGCGCATGAAGGCCATGCGTACTTCGGCGGCCAGGTCGACGAACGGCTGGCCACTGACGTCTACCGCCGCCCGGTGGATCGTGCCGCCGGTGAAGTACCAGGGGGCCTGGCCCGGGTAGTCGCCGGTCACCGGCTCGCCGGAGTCCCTGCCGATGGTGAGCCCTTCCCCGGCGATGGAGAATTTGCCGGGCTGGGTCCTGATCCGGCCCTGCCCGACCTGCTCCTCGCCCACCCGCAGGGTCAGGGTGCCCTCGGCGGGCATCGTGTCACCCTCGCGCTCGAAGGAGGCCGACAAGACCTTGCGGCCGACCGGAAGCGGTTCGGTCGATTCGATGACCTGCACCTGATCGCCGACGAAGTTGTAGACATACTTGAGCCTGCCGTCCTTGACATACAGGGCGTGGCCGCCGAACCGGGAGCCGTGGGCGAACAGCACCCCCTGAGCGTCCTCGGTGTCGATTGTCACCTCGACGCCCACCGTGTACGAGCGGTTCCTGATGCTGGGCGCGACCGATTCGGGCACCTCGGCGATACCGGGGTAGTACACGTACCGGTTCCGCGGCTTGGTCAGCTGCGGCCGGTCCGTGGTGAGGATCTCGACGACGTTGCGGTTCTCCAGCGGCAGGGCGTTGTACTGGCCCGCCTGCGCCCACCACAGCTGGATGAGCTCTTGCAGCTTCTCCGGCTCCTTGTCGGCCAGGTCGTGGCACTCGCTCGGGTCTTCCTCGGTGTTGAACAGCTCCCAGCGCTGGATGGCGAAGTTCGCCCACGCGTCCGGCGCGGCCGGCGAGATGGCGACGGCCTTCCAGCCCTGGTGCCAGATGGCCCGGGTACCGCCCATCGAGTAGAACTGTGTCTGCTTGTCGGTGGTCGCCCCGGCGTCGTTCAGGGTGGCCTCGAAACTGACGCCCTCCAGCGGGAACTGCGTATGGCCCTTCACCTCCTCGGGCGGGTCTATGCCGAGCAGCGAGTACAGGGTCGGCACGATGTCGATGGCGTGCACGTACTGGCGGCGCAGGCCGGCGGCGGTGATCCGGGCCGGCCAGGAGACGATCATCGGGTCGGCGGTGCCGCCTTCCCAGTTGGAATACCGCTTCCATAGCTTGAACGGGGTGTTGAACGCGCACGCCCAGCCGGTCGGGTAGTGGTTGTAGGTGGCCGGGCTGCCCAGTTCCTCCAGGTATGGCAGGTTGGCCTCGATGAGGTCCGGGATGCCGTTGAAGATCTTGTTCTCGTTGACCGAGCCGTTCGGGCCGCCTTCCCCGGAGGCCCCGTTGTCCGACACCAGCACGATGATCGTGTTCTCCAGCTGACCCGAGTCTTCCAGGTAGCCCAGCAGCCGCCCGATCTCATGATCGGCGTGCGACAGGAAGCCCGCGTAGACCTCGGCCATCCGGCAGAACAGCCGCTTCTCGTCATCACTCAGCGAATCCCACGGCCGTACGGTGTCCAGCTCGGGCCAGCCCTTTCCGTCCGCGCTGGTGGCGTCGATGTAAGGGTTGATCGGCGATAGCTCGGCCTTGTCGGTGATGACGCCCATCCGCTTCTGCCGCTCGTACACCTGCTCCCGGTACGCCTCGTAGCCCATGTCGAACTTGCCCCGGTACTTTTCGATCCACTCCTTCGGCGCGTGGTGCGGGGCGTGGCACGCGCCCGGGCAGTAGTACAGGAAGAACGGCTTGTCCGGGGCGACCGCCTGGGCGTCGCGGATGAACTCCAGCGCCTTGTCGGTGAGGTCCTCGGTCAGGTGATAGCCCTCCTCCGGCGACCTAGGCTGCTCGACGGGATGGTTGTCGTAGACCAGGTCCGGGTACCACTGATTGGTCTCCGCGCCCAGGAAGCCGTAGAACCGCTCGAATCCCCGCCCGACCGGCCACTGCGCCTTCCGCGAGGCCATGTTCATCTCGTCCTCGGCCGTCAGGTGCCACTTCCCGACCATGTAGGTATTCCAGCCGCGCTCGCCCAGCACCTCGGCGATCGTGGCGCACTCGAACGGTATGTGCCCGTTCGAGCTCGGGAAGCCGGATGCGGCCTCGGTGATCGTGGCCATGCCGTTGGTGGTGTGGTTCCGGCCGGTCATCAGGCAGGACCGCGTCGGCGAGCACAGCGCCGTGGTGTGGAAGCTGGTGTAGGTAAGGCCGCGTTCCGCGATCCGGTCGATGTTCGGCGTCTCGATCAGCCCGCCGTACGGCCCCATCGCCGAGTAGCCCACGTCGTCGAGCACGATGTACAGCACATTCGGGGTGCCCTCGGGAGCGATCGGCTGGGTGTACGGATCCCAGTCCGGCACCGATTGTGTCACGTCGACGTTGATAACCCCGCGAAACGGCTTCGCCATCACAGCTCCTCATACCCATGACCTCGCTTGACAGGGGTCACTCTGGCAACGTTCGCAGCGAGCGGCGTCACCCGGCGCGAATGAGAAGCCGGCGCGGCCTGGCCGGTCAGGCCGCGACCTTTGGTGAAGGGGCATCGTCCGGGTGCCGTCGAGCGCTGTCGCCCACGCCTGCCGGTTCGGCAACCACCGCCGCCTCCGCAAGGCAGGCCGGTGAATCTACGGTGAATTCTGGCTGCCGCTGCAAACGATTGAGTATGATCGTGCGTTCCAGGGTTAGTGGTGCCGCTCTGGCGAGAGCTAGACGGAAACTAGCCGTGCGCGTTGTGGAGACCTGGTGGTAAACATGTGTACACGCCGATACCAAATCATCGTCTCCGGCCGCCTGGGCATGGCTGGCCGTGAGGCGTTCCGGGATCTCCGTATCGCCTCTTACGGCGCGGACACCGCCTTCACCGGCGACCTGAGCCAATCGGGCCTGCATGACGTATTCACCCGTATCCAGGACCTGGCCCTGGATCTGGTCGGGCTTACCTGCCTGGTTCCCGAGCCAGGCACCGAATACCAGGTTGATGCGGTAGAACGGGTAACGACCTCCTGAGCAGTCAGCCGTGCGGCGAACTGCCAGCGGGTCGTTGACCGGTGCCGGGCTGTCGAGGCCGGGCTTACGGCAGGTCGACCGTTACTTTCGTGTTGGCCTGAAGCGCTATCTCCCGGCCATTGATGATGATCGTCTCATGACGGTCATCCGGACCCGACAGAAGGAATGTCGCAGAGGTGTGATCGGCAAGCACCGACACGGTGTTGCCATGCCACTTGAGCCGGAAGTCCACGGCGTTCCATTCGGGCGGAAGCCATGGCTTGAAAGTCATCCGGCCATTCCGCACCCGGAATCCGCCGAATCCGCAGACGATCGTCTGCCAGGTTCCGCCTGCGGACGCTATGTGTATGCCTTCCCCGGTGTTGCCCTGGTTGTCGACGAGATCGACGAATGCCGCCCGGCGGAAGTACTGGACAGCGCGCCGGGGATCGCCGACTTCAATGCCCATGATGGCGTGGACCGCGGTGCTGAGCGATGACTTGTGCAGCGTCAGCGGCTCGTAGTAGTCGTAATTGGCGCGCTTGAGCTTGTCCGGGAACTCGTCCGGGAGCACGTAGGTCAGCATCACCACGTCGGCCTGCTTGACCAGGTTGATTCCGGCCAGGTTGTAGT
>JAJKHX010000385.1 GCA_021154785.1 Nocardiopsis sp. | reverse complement strand
CACGCCGCCGCCGTGCCCACCCGCCCGGTGCCCACGAAGCCGGTACCACCCGGCGACCTGGCATCTCCCGGTGACCCAGTGCCTATCCCCGCGCTGCCGGTGCACCCGCACCCGGAGCTGTTCCGCGGCCGTACCCACGGGATCGTCGACTTCAGCGAGGACGTGTCGTCCCGGGACCTGGCCGGGGCGGTAGCCGAGGGCTTCGCCGACGTCGAGCTGGCCAAGCGCTTCACCACCGCGACCATGGGCCCGGCCCAGGGCAAGCTGGAAACGGTCAACGCCGTGGCCGTCGTGGCCGAAGCCGCCGGCCGGACCATCGCCCAGGCCGGCACCACCACCTGGCGGCCCCCGTACGTGCCGGTCACCCTGGCCGCGCTGGCCGGGCGGCCGGCCGACCCGGTGCGCCGCTCGCCGATGCAGGACTGGCACGAGGCTCACGGCGCCCGGCCGCTGCTGGCCGGGGCCTGGATCAGGCCCGACAGCTACGGCGACCCGGCCGCCGAGGTCCGGAACGTCCGCGAGCGGGTCGGCATCATCGACGTCACCCCGCTGGGCAAGCTCGACCTGCGCGGCCCCGACGTCCCCCGGCTGCTCAACCTGCTGTACGTGAACAAGTGGTCCCGGCTGGAGATCGGCCGGGTCCGGTACGGCGTCATGTGCGCCGAGGACGGCGTGGTGCTCGATGACGGCGTGACCGGCCGGCTCGGCCCGGAGCGCTACCTGATGTCCACCACCTCGTCGGGTGCCGCCGCCATCTGGGAGTGGGCGGAGAACTGGAAGCAGACCGCGCACCCGGACTGGCAGCTGGCGATCACCCCGGTCACCACCGCCTACGCCAGCATCAACGTGGCCGGCCCGGCTTCCCGCCCGCTCCTGCAAAGGCTCACCGAGCACGTCGGCCTGGACCCGGAGGCCTTCCCGTACATGAACGTGCGGGAAGGCCGGATCGCCGGAGTCGAGGGCTGCGTGCTGTGGCGCATCGGCTTCACCGGCGAGCTCAGCTACGAGCTGCACGTCCCGGCCGGCTACGGGCTGCACGTCTGGGAGGCCCTGCTGGCCGCGGGGAAAGACCTGGGCGTGGCCCCGTTCGGCATCGAGGCCCAGCGCATCCTGCGCCTGGAACAGGGCCACTTCATCGTCGGCCAGGACACCGACGGCCTGACCCGCGGCTTCAGCGCCGGCCTCGGCCCGCTGGTCAAGCTGGACAAGGCCGGCTTCCTCGGCCAGCCCGAGCTCGCCTGGCAGGCCGAAGCCGCCGGCCGGCAGACGTCAGGTGACGGGCCGCGCCTGGTCGGCCTGCAACCCGTCGACGGCTCGATCGTCCCCGACGAGGCCAGCCTGATCATCGACAACACGGAGATCGTCGGCCGCATCACCTCCAGCCGGATGTCGCCGACCCTCGGCCGCTCCGTCTGCCTCGCCCAGCTGCCATCCCGCCTAGCCGGTGCCGGCACCCTGGTCACCGTCCACCTGCCGAACGGCCAGGACATCCAGGCCCGGGTCACCCCGCAGCTAGCGCACCACGACCCGGAAGGAAGCCGCACCCATGGCTGACCTGGACACCTCAGCGTCGGCACCAGCGGCCACCCCCGGAACGGCCGCGCCGGTAGCCCGCAGTCCTATCGCCCCCGCCGAGCCGGTCACCATCGTCGACGGCTGGGAAGTCAGCGCCATCCGCGCGGACGACGCCGGACTGACCCTGACCGACTGCACCCCGCTGGCCAAGGTCGCCGTCGCCTCCCGGCAACCCGAGCCGAAAACGGAGCTGAAAACGGAGCTGAGAACCGTCCGCTTCGGCCGCGCCGCCCGCGACGAAGACGGCACCCTCGTCGTCGGCTCCGGCCCCGGCGAATGGCTCCTGATCGGCCCGCCCGGCCAGGCCGCCGCCCTGGCCGCCGCGGTTAAGGACGAGGCCGGCCCGGAAACCACCTGCGTCGACCTCACCCACGGCCGCGCCCTGGTCCGCCTGACCGGCGAAAAAGGCCCGAGCGTCCTGGCCAGGCTGTCCGCCATCGACCTCGACGACGACCTCGTCCCCGACGGCGCCGCCCTCCGCACCGCCGTGGCCGCCGTCGCCACCGACATCATCCGCGACGACCACGACGGCCCCCGCTCCTACCTGCTCCACTGCGAACGCTCCGTCGGCCAGTACCTGTTCGACGCCCTGCTGCGGGCCGGTGCCGAGTACGGACTGGCGGTAGACGGCTTCCGGCCCGCGGCGGGGTGACACCCGTCCCCGTCAGCCGGGGAGGCGGAGCAGTTCACCGGTGGGGAGCAGGGGAGGGCCGGCCAGCTGCCAGTCGAAGCCGGCCGCCAGCGTGATGAGCTCGGGCGTCGGCACCGGGCCGCCCGCCGCCCGCTCGGCCGCCGCGGCGGCCACGTGGAATCCCTCGAAACCACCGGGGGTATGCAGGGCCAGGAAGTGCGCCCCGTCCCCCGGCGGGGTGGCGAATGTGTGCGGCGTGCCCCGGCTGACGTGCACCAGGCCGCCCGCGGTCAGCTCGGTGACCTGGCCGTCCAGGTGTACCAGCAGGGTGCCGGAGATGACCACGAAGGTCTCGTCGGAGGCCGGGTGCCGGTGCAGCGGCGGCCCGGCCGTGGCCGCCGGGACGTGGCAGTCGATGACGGCCGCCGTTCCCGCGGTGTCCGCACTGGACAGCAGGATGTCGAGCCCGCGCCCGGCGCGGCTGGCCGCGTCACGCGGTGCCGCGCCAGGTCGGCCGGGCAGTACGACAGTAGACATGGTGATACCTTCCCTCGTTCGGTAGAGACCTTGACCTCAGGCCAGCCGGCCTAGGACGCCAGCCGGTCCAGCACGCCGGTCTGGGCCAGCACGGCGAACCGGTCCGGCACCCCCCAGTGCTCGGCGATCCGGCCGTCGGCGATCCGGGCCACGTCGATGACGGTGAAGTCGACCGGGCGGCCGCTCGGCGGGCCGAAGAACGGGCCGGTCGCGGTGCCCCGGCCGCGAACCCGGACCCAGATGACGTCGCCGGACTCCGCCGAGTCCTCGATGGTGAACGAGATGTCCGGGAAGGCGCCGTGCACGTCCCGGATAGCCGCCTTCACGTGCGCGATGGCCTCGGCGCCGCGCCCCGCCAGGCCGAACTGGTGCTCCACCAGGTCCGGCGAGCAGATCTCGTCCACGATCGCGTCGTTACCGGTCGCGAATCCCTCGTCGAAGATCCGCTCCAGCACCCGGTAGGCCGGCGACCGGCTGGTAACCGGCCCGCTGGCAGTGGTGCTCATGCTCATGACATGCCTCCTCCGAATTTAATCCGATACTTCTTCGGATCAATGTAGTTAGTTTAGGACGAAAGGAGGTCGCCGGTCAAACTAGTTCCGGGCAGCACGAAAAACGCCCGCCGCCGCGGCCGAGTGCCGGGACAGCCGCAACCGCTTCGCGGTCACCGTGACCGGGTTCCTGTGGAAAGCCCGCGGCGGTCCCGCCGCGCCGCCGCCGTGGCTGGTGGACGCCGTCGCGGTCCAGCTGTCCGGCTTCACCACCCAGTCCCTGGCCGGCGACCTCGGCCGCTCGCCCGACCAGGTCGCCCAGGTATCAGTCCAGGTCATCGAGGCCGCTCTGGCTGCCGCGCTGACCCCGTCCGAGTAAGGATTACCGGGTCGCGTCGATGATGAAGTCGCGGCCCAGGCCAAGCAGGATCTGGTCGGCGGTAAGCAGCCGGAGCCCGGCCTGGGCGGCCTGCGCTACCAGCAGGCGGCCGAACGGGTCATGGCGTACCAGCTCAGGGAAGTTCCTGATCGCCTCGGCGTGCTCGGCGGTGATGCTGAGCAGCACCAGTCCTTGCGCGGAGAGCCGCCGGCTCAAGTCGGCCGGCACGGACAGCTTGCCGAGCATGCTCTTGATGGTCAGTTCCCAGACGCTCGCCGCCGAGACATGCACTCCCTGAGCCGAAGTAATCGCCTGCCGGGCGCGGGAGCCGAGGCGCGGGTTGTCGTCCAGCAGCCACAGCAGGGCCTGGCTGTCAAGGAGCAGCATCGCCGTCGCCCGCCGGGCCGGAATCCGAACCGTAGAACATCTGCTGGATGTCGGGATCAATGCCGAACGCCTGGTCGCTATAGGCGACCTCACCTTTCATGCCGCCGAACGTCACGATCTCCGCCTGGTGCGGCACCAGGTCCGCGATCGGCGTACCAGCCTTGGAGATCACGACCCGCTCGCCCGCCGCGACCTGTTCGAGCAGCCGGGATAGATGCGTCTTGGCTTCGTGGATGTTGACGTTCACGGTCACGTACCCCACGTTACGTTCCGGACTAAGTCTAGTCTAGTCAATATCGGAACCCCAGTGGGCTGCGAGCCACGTTAGATCCGCCTCGTCTTTGTCCCGCGCCTGAAGCTCACCGGTGAAAAGAGCGTCGGTCTTGTGCAGGACGAGCGTGTAGGGGCTGCCTTGCCGCCTGGTCACGTGGGTAACGGGCAGCTCGGCGGCGTCGATCCGGGTGTGGACGTGCTGCCTGCGCTCTTTGGCGATCGGCCATTCGAGGGTGCGACGGGTCTTGTCTTCGAGGAATCGACGCAGAGTGCGGCACAGTTCGCAGTCGCAGGTGCCCGCGGACAGTTCGACCGACCAGTCGCCGGACGCGCGCAGCGGCCGGGCCAGCCGGGCGCGGAGCCGTGCCGCGCAGTCGGCGGCCAGGTCACCGAAACCGGCCTCACCGCGGGCGGCGGCCCGGGGCAGTTTCGCCGCGGCCCGCAGCGCGGACATCTCCAGCGCGGTCACCGCGTCCCCCTGTGCCCTGACGAACCCGCAGACGATGTCCCGCCTGCTGGCCGCCCCGATCGCGGCGGCGGCCGTCAGCACCGCGGCCAGCGGCCTGGCCAGCTCGCCGAGCTTCTCATCGCGGCGGCTCGGCCACGGTGACGCGAACGCGGCGCTGATGTCCTTCGCGGTCCACTCCCACGCCAGCTCGACGAGCTGCTGCGCGGCCACGGCGCCGCCCGGCCCCGAGGCCTGCAGCCGGGCGCACAGGCCGGGCAGCTGGTCCGCGATCCAGCGCGGCCGTTCCGGGCCGCCGACGTAGGTCCAGCCCGGCTTTCCGGCGAACCACGTCCGCACCTGCTCCGCCGTCCACGGCTGACCGTAGCGCCCGGCCATTTTCCCGAACGAGTCCGCCTGCCCGTGGTCCAGATCATCGATGCGAAACGGGTGCAGGAGCATCGCCGCGGTCGGCGCGTCGGCCACGGCGTCCGCGGCCCGCAGCGCCGAGGCGAAGATCTGGCTGGCCTGGTCGTGGTCCTGCGGTGCCCGCGGCCCGGCCACGGCGGTGTCCCAGAAGGGCGCGAGGGTGAGCGCGGCCCCCCGTGCGCCCGGTACGTCACCCGCTGACGCCATCGCGGCGATCTCGTCGAGGGCCCAGGACGGTGAGGCTTCGGCTCGGTTCGCGAAGGCCTGCTCGCGGGGCCACACGACGACCGCCGCCCGGTGGTACCACCGGTCCAGGGTGTTGCCGTAGTTCCCCATGTAGCCCTCGTACTCCGAGGAGTACGGCGTCAGGGCGCCCGTCGGGGTGGACGCACACACTTGCGTGCCGTCCACGGGCAGCGTGGTTTCCTCCAGACGGGTGCCGTCCGGCCCGGTCCAGTGCGTGAGAGTGAACTCCGAGTCGATCAGGTCCTGGATGTCATATTCGCCGTCGGTTTCGCCACCGGCGGGCTCGTCATCGTCATCGTCATCGCCGTACCAGCTCTTCTGGTCCCAGTAGTCGTGACGCTCGTGGGCCGGGAAGGCGCCGTGGGTCGTCCTGACGTCGGCCAGCGCGAGGATCGCCTCACCGCCGGCCTGGCCGGCGGCGGTCCGCAGCAGGCTCACCCGCCGGGCGTCCGCGCCCTTCAGCCGCCGCCAGATCAGCCCGCGCGGCGTGTACTCGTGATCGAGGAGGTAGACGAGCCGGTTCGGCGGATCGGCCGCGGGACCGCCGTAATAGCGGGGGACGGGCGTGCTGAAATGCTCGCGGAGCAGATCCGCCACTTCGGCGACGGTCCCGTCGTCGCCCTCGGGACGACTGGCGTTTCCGTGCAGCAGCAGGTTGTACGTGAGCGTGATCCGGTAGCCCGACTGCACCCTGAGGACCTCGTGCCGGCAGTCCGCGTAGAAGGCGACCAGCGACAGCTCCTTCTTCGACCCCCGGTAAGCCTCCCGCTCCTCGTTGTGTCCTACCACCAGCTCGCCACCGGTGAACGCGGACGGCAGCGTCACCACCAGGGTCCCGACCATCGAGTCGTCCTTCTCCGAGTCCTGGTGGGGGAGAAAGAACTGGTCCGCCTCGTAGACCAGCAAAGAGTGGAGCTCGGCCGTCAGAGCAGCCCGGGTCGGCAGCCCGAGCTCTTCCTTCACGGTGGCGAGAACGTCTGTCAGCATGACATCGTCCCAGCTGGCGCGGACCAGGCGCGTGGGGATTTCCCAGGTGTCACGTACGTCCGGGTCGGTCAGCGTCTCCTCGCCGCGGCCGAACCGGGCCGGCTGGCCGAGGCCGATGAGCTTGCGGGCCTTCGCCGGGGTCACCGGGAGCCGGACCGGCCCGAAACCCTCGACTTCCAGTTCCAGGTGGCCGGCCGCTGCCGTCAGCTCGACGCTGAACGCGGTCTGCTCGTCGCCGCGCAGCGTCCTGGCCAGCCGCTTCCGCGCCGCTGTCGACATGACTCTGGCCCTCCCTGATCGCCGGGTGCCGTCTTGACTTCTCGTGCGAATGTAGCGAGCCGTCACGACATTTCGCGGCGTAATGCGAACGGGTCGCTTAAGCCCTTGGTCGTCGCGACCTGCCGGAGCCGTTCCTCGGTCGGCGGCTGGCCGGGCAGCGGGTCCGGGCTGGGACGCAGCCCGGCCAGGACGAGGCCGATGTAGCGGTGCGGCAGGTCGGGTTCGGCCAGGCCGGTGATGGCGCCGAGCATCTCCAGGATGGGCGCGAAATCGGTCGCCGCGACGTCGGCGCGGATCACCCCGGCCGCGCGGGCCCGCTCCAGCAGCCGCTCGAGCGCCGCCGTGGTGCGCTGGAGCAGCTCGGCGAAGTGCTCGGCGCCGTAGGCGTGCTTCAGCACGTCGACCAGGGCGCGGTTGGAGGCGATCAGCTCCAGCGTCCGCTCGAGGAACCAGGTCAGGCCGGCCCACGGGTCGGGTTCGGCCGCCGCCTGCTCGGCGATCGCGACGGCCCGGTCGACGCACTGGCGCAGGAACTCGCGGGCGAGCTCGTGCTTGTTGGCGAAGTGCCGGTAGGCGGTGGCCACGTTGACCCCGGCGTGCCGGGCGATGTCGTCGAGCGTCGCGTCCAGTCCGCGGGCGGCGAGCACCTCCGCGGCGGCGTCGATCAGCTTCTGGCGGTTGCGGGCGGCGTCCGCCCGGAGCCGCCGGGGGCCGGCGGCCGCCGCGGAGACGCCCATCAGGCGTGCACCGCCCTGGCCCCGGAGCCGTCCGGCGGCAGCGCCACGCCCGGTCGCAGCAGCAGGGCGGTCACCACCGCGGCGCCGGCGTAGATCGCCGCCGCGACCCAGAACACGATGTGGTAGCTGTGGATCAGCGAGTTCGCCACCACCAGCTGCCGGGAGGCGGCCGAGGTGATGGAGGCGGCGTGAGCCGTGACGTACCCGGCCGCGGCGGTGGCCGCGATCGTGTTCAGCAGCGAGGTGCCGATCGAGCCGCCGATCTGCTGCGCGACGTTGATCGTGGCCGAGGCCACGCCCGCGTCGCCGGAGTCGACGCCGAGGGTGCCGAGGGTGAACGCCGGGGCGAACACCAGGCCAAGCCCGAAGCCGACCAGCACCAGCGTCGGCAGCACGTCGGCGGCGTAGTTGCCGGGCAGGCCGATGCGGGTCAGCAGGGCCATGCCCACCCCCGCCAGCACCAGGCCGGCCGGGACCAGCAGCCGGGCGCTCACCCTGGACAGCAAGATGCCGTTGCCGAGCCCGGCCACCACGACCAGGACCAGGGTCAGCGGCAGGAACGCCAAGCCGGTCTTGACCGCGCTGTACTGGAGGGTCTCCTCCAGGTAGTAGGTGAGGAACAGGAACACGCCGAACATGCCGATCGCGGCCAGGAACATCGCCAGGTAGGCCCCGGCCCGGTTGCGATCGAGAACGATGCGCAGCGGGAGCAGCGGATGGGCGATCCGGCGTTCCACGACGACGAACACGGCCAGCAGGACGGCGCCGCCGATCAGGGTGCCCAGCGTGGCCGGCTTGGTCCAGCCGGTGCTGCCCGGCGACATGGACGCGTTGGAGAATCCGAAGACCAGGCCGAACAGGCCGAACCCGGCCAGCACGGTACCGGCCAGGTCCAGCTTCGGGTGGTCCGGCGAGGCGATGTTCTTCAGCAGCACGATGCCGCCGGCCAGCGCGGGCGCCGCGATCAGCACGTTCACGTACATGACCCAGCGCCAGTCCAGGTACTCGGTCAGGATGCCGCCGAGCAGCAGCCCGACGGACGCGCCGGCCCCGGCGATGGCACCGTAGATGCCGGTCGCCTTGCCGCGCTCGGCCGGGTGGGTGAAGGTCGTGGTGAGCAGCGACAGCGTGGCCGGCGCCAGCAGCGCGCCGAACGCGCCCTGGATCACCCGGCCGGTCAGCAGCATGCCGAAGTTCTGGGCGGCGCCGCCGAACGCCGAGGCGGCGGCGAAGCCGACGACCCCGATGATGAAGATCCGCTTGCGGCCGAACAGGTCGGCGATCCGCCCGCCAAGCAGCAGCAGGCTGCCGAACGCGAGCGAGTACCCGGTGACGATCCACTGCCGGTCGTTGTTGGAGAAGCCCAGCGCGGCCTGCGCGTGCGGCAGGGCGATGTTCACGATCGTGGCGTCGAGCACCACCATGAGCTGGGCGAGGCCGAGAACGGCCAGGATCCACCAGCGCCGGGCGTAGTGCGGGTCCGCGGCGGCGCCGGTCGCGACGGCCGCCTGGACCTGGGCGGTCGAGGTATCCGGATGTGTCATGAAGTCCCCCAGTGGAGTCCCTTCGACGAAACGAAGGAGCTATCTGCGTTTACGAGTGAGGTAAACGAAGGCAGCTACTTCGTTTCTTCCGGCCTCCGGTGTGTACCGAGTCACATGCAGAGGCGGTCGGCTTCGATCACTGGGTAACCGGGCAGGCCTTATCGGCCGGTGTCTGCTTCCTCACGGCTGCCCGCGAGGGGACGGCTCGAGTTGTCCACTCCTTTCACAGCCGGGGCGCCGCCCACCAGGCCGCGCCGCCACGGCAGCTTCCCGTCGATCTCCACCTGCAGCGAGAAACTCAGGAACGTCCTGATCAAGACGACCAGCCCGAGTACGGCCACGTTCCGGACGGTCGGCGCGACCGCGACCGTCCGGACCAGGTCGGCCGCCACGAGGATCTCCAGGCCCAGCAGCAGCACCCCGCCGAAGGTCTCGCGCAGCACCTGGTACCCGCGCCGGCCGCCGGCGGTGTGCCACGCCCTGCTCGCGAGCACCACCGACCAGACAATGCCCACGACCAGCACGGCGGCGCCGATCGCCTCGAAGATCCGGGCCACATCCGCCAGCAGGCCGGTAAATGTCATGGCCTGCTATCAGACCGGGTAGAGGTTGGGCGGACCGAGGTAGGGAAACTCGGACAGCAGGTCGTCGTGCGGCTTGAGGCCGTCGGGCCCGACCCTCCCGTGGGTCAGCCAGGCGAAGCGGGCGCTGAAGGCGTCGTCGGTGAGGGTCCGGCCGTTCGGGTAAGCGGCCGGCTTGCCGCGGTCGTAGCGCAAGATGTCGGGCAGGACGATGCGGGCGGCCGCCTCCGCCTCCTCCGGCGGGTAGCCGTTGTCCTCTAGCAGGCCGGACCATAGCTGCAGGTAGTTGGCCAGGTCGTCGGCCGGCCGCCGGAGGTTGTACTCGTTCTTGACGTTGTTCGGGTTGACGAACGGGTTGATCGTCGGGTGCCCGCCGCGGTCCACCTGGACGAGCTCGCCGTCGCGGCGCACGCTGACCGTGGCCCACACGCCGATCTCCGGGTCGGTGCTGAGCATGTCGTCGGGCACTTCCAGCGCGATGGACAAGATGTTCCGGTCGGCGAACGCGTCCTGCCCGGTCCACTGGAACCCGTGGAAGGAGCCGTCCGCGTCGGCGAAGAACGGGTCGCTGCGCACGCCGGTGAACAGCCGGACCGGCCCGGCCTGGACGGACCGGGCGCTGGCGTCGAAGCCGACCGGAGTGTCCCGGATGAGCACCTCGCCCGCCGGCTCCGGCTGGCGGGCCTTGTCCCCGGTGGCGTAGTAGGCGGTCCCGGTCTGCCGTCCGTTCCTGAACTCGGAGAAGACGAACGTGAAGGCGGCGTCGGCGTGCGCGTCCGCGTCGGTGTCGATGTTAATCCGGTAGACCCCGTCCGGGTGGAATTCCGACTTCAGCAGGAACGGCGGCATGGCGCTCATGCCCGTCGTGTACGGGTTCAGGTCGATGATCAGCACGGTCGTGCCCGGATCATCGGGCGACTGGAAGACGAACAGGTCGGTCAGGTCCAGGCGCGCGTCGTCGCCGGGAAACCTGAGGTTGGCCGCGCTGTAGTGGTTGGACACGAGGGCTCCTTCGGTGGTGGTGACCTGGATTGCCGGCGTTGCGGCGGACAGGCGCCGTCCACCCACCACGCTCGCACCCGGGGCGATACCTCGCGCCCGGGTAGTCCCTGGTCGCACCCCCGGGAGCGCACCACCCCGGGGAGTCGCGGGGCCCCCTGGCGATCGAAACAGCTGCCGTCTTCGGCCTGGCCACGACGTGAATCCGCGGCCATACGGGCAACCGGTTACCCGGCTCCCGTCATGGCGGGCAAGCCGGTCCGGCGAACTCTGGTAGGCCATCTGACCTGCGATAACTCGGGTGGAGCTGAGGGGATTCGAACCCCTGACCCCCTCGATGCGAACGAGGATCCGAATAGGGTCATGCATCGCTCTGTATCGCTAGATACCTGGTGAAGCTCATATATCAAACGCTCAAGAGGGCTCCTCGTCGCCGTCTGTCGGCCGATGATGGCTCCCAACTTGGCTCCCAATGACCGGTCCCGTGGCTACCGGACCAGGGCGCTTGTGGCAGCAACGCGCAAAGCGTTGGCGGCGATGGTGAGTGCGGGGTTCAGCGCGGCCGAGGAGGGGAAACAGGCGCTGTCAACGACCCAGAGATTGTCGACGTCGTGTGTGCGGCATGGGAGGAGACCAGCGGCCCCTATAGCGATGGACTCCGTGCTGAACAGCACTCGAACACGCACGCGGATGTAGTTCCGGAACGGGAAGTCCCGCTAAGCCTGCCCCTCAGCGGGCGCTTAGCGGGACTTTCGTTCCTCTGCTTATCAAGCCCCTGGTACACGACGCTTTGTGACGCTGTGGGGGGTTGCGGCAGACGGCGGCGGGAGCCTTTGCGGCGTCAGATGCGGCCGGTCTCGTGGGCCCACATGGCGACTTCGACGCGGTTTCGGGCGCTGAGTTTTCGCATGAGGCTGGCGAGGTGGGCTTTGACGGTGCTCGGGGTGATGTAGAGCTCGCTGGCGATCTCGTTGTTGGTGCGGCCTTGGGCTACAGGCACGAGGACTTCCTCCTCGCGGGCGGTGAGGGGTTCTATCGGCTGCCTGGGTGGTGAGGTCTGTGCGTGGGCGAATGCTGCGAGCAGTCGGACGGTCACGCTGGGTGCGATCAGTGCGTCTCCGTCGGCGGCGGCGTGGATGGCCTGGGTCAGCAGGGCGGGTCCGGCGTCTTTGAGCAGGAACCCGCGGGCGCCGGCTTTGAGCGCCCCGTGGACATACTCGTCGAGGTCGAAGGTGGTGATGACCACGATCGGCAGGGGGTCGGTGACATCGGGGCCGGCGAGGCGT
>JAJKHX010000384.1 GCA_021154785.1 Nocardiopsis sp. | reverse complement strand
TCACGTCGGGCAGCGTCCTGATGGCAGCATGCAGGCAGGCAGTCGTCCGGCTGCGCCCCTCAGTCCTCGCGGCCTGGCGCGGAGCCGCCAGCCCTAATCCTTGCGGCCCACGCCGCAGATCGCGTCGACCGCGCGAGGCTCGCCGCCGATGCCTTCCAGAGTCCGGGGGACAACCCCCGATGACAATCGGGGGGCCGCACCGTCGTATTTATTGCCGCCTTTTCCCCACTATAGGAGTACGGGGAACAAGGGCCTGACCAAGCGAAACGGGGTAGCAGAGATGACGGCCGTGGTAAGCCGGGAGCACGCCAGGGGGGCGTACCTGACCGGAGCTGCCGGGATTGTGATGATCGCGATCGCCTGCCTGATGATGGTCGTAGCCGCACCCGGCCACGCCACCACGCCGGGCCACGCCACCGCGCCCGGCCCGGCGCAGCCGGCCGGATCGAGCATCAGCTCAGCCGGAAGCGCGGACCCGGCAGCTCCCCTCCCCAGGTGACGATGACCAGATTCTGCGGATAAGTCACTCGTACGCGCGCGTGGTCCGCGCAGCACCAGGACCGAACGGGGTTCCACCCGGACTCCCGCACCCGCCCGCCGCACCGGCGCCGCCGACGTCCCGGCCGGCTCGAACGTGTCGATCTCGGCGTGCCACTCCAGCCCCGGCCGGCAGTCGGGAAGAGTGAACTCAATGCCCTCCCACCACCCGTTCACCAGCACCAGGAAGTCGTCGTCGAACAGCGGCTGCCCGTCCGGCCCGTTGTCGGGCGCGTCCGAGCCGTCCAGGTACACACCGATCGCCAGCGCCGAGCGGTCGTCCCAGCACGGCTGGGTCATCGGCGCCCCGTCCGGCGTGTACCAGCCGAGTTCGCCCGCGTCGACGCCGGTGAGGTACCGGTGCCGCCGGAACACCGGGTGGGACCGGCGGAACGCCACCAGGTCCTTGACGAACGACCGCAGCGACGAGTCCGCCGACGACCAGTCCACCCAGGAGATCTCGTTGTCCTGGCAGTACGCGTTGTTGTTGCCGTCCTGGGTGCGTCCCATCTCGTCGCCGCCGAGCAGCAGCGGCACGCCAAACGAGAGCATCAGCGTGCACAGCATCGCCCGCGACCGCTGCCCCCGCAGGGCCAGCACCGCCGGGTCAGAAGTCGGACCCTCAAAACCCGAGTTCCAGGACCGGTTGTCGCTGGCGCCGTCGCGGTTCGACTCCCCGTTCGCCTCGTTGTGCTTGCCGTCGTAGGAGACCAGGTCCCGCAGCGTGAACCCGTCGTGCACGGTGATCAGGTTCACCGAGGCGGTCGGCCGCCGCCGGTCATCCCCGTACAGGTCAGCCGACCCGGCGAACCGGGTGGCGAACTCGCCCAGGCCGATGTGCTGGCTGCGCCAGAAGTCCCGCATGCTGTCCCGGTACTTGCCGTTCCACTCGTGCCACAGTTCCGGGAACTCGCCGAGGTCGTAGCTGTCCAGCTGGCCGACGTCCCACGGCTCGGCGATGAGCTTGACCCCCGACACCACCGGATCCTGGGCCACCAGGTCGAAGAACGCGGACATCCGGCTGAAGCCGCCGTACTGGCGGGCCAGCGTGGTGGCGAGGTCGAACCGGAACCCGTCGACGTGCATCTCGGTCACCCAGTAGCGCAGCGAGTCCATGATCAGCCGCAGCGCCACCGGGTTGCCCGCGTTCAGCGAGTTCCCGGTGCCCGTGGTGTCGTAGTACTGGTCCGGGTGGCCCGGGTTCAGCCGGTAGTAGGCCGTGTTGTCCAGGCCGCGGAAGCACAGCGACGGGCCGCCCTCGCCGCCCTCGGCGGTGTGGTTGAAGACCACGTCCAGGATGACCTCGAGCCCCGCCTCGTGCAGCGCCCGCACCATGGCCTTGAACTCCGCTACCTGACCGCCCGGGGACCCGGCCCGCACCGCGGCGGAGTAGGCCGCGTGCGGCGCGAAGTACCCGATGGTGTTATAGCCCCAGTAGTTGGTCAGCCCCCGCTTCAGCAGGAACTCATCCGGCACGTACTGATGCACCGGCAACAGCTCGACCGCCGTCACCCCAAGATCAGACAAATACGACCGAACGGAGTCATGCGCGAGCCCCGCGTACGTGCCACGCAGTTCGTCGGGGACGTCCGGGTGCCGTCTGGTGAAGCCCTTGACGTGCACCTCGTACATCACGGTGTCCGCGAAGTCGTGCCGCAGCAGGGCATCGGAGCCCCAGTCGAAGGCCGCGTCGGTGACCAGGCTGAGCGGCACGTGCCCGGCCGAGTCGAGCGAACTGGGCGCGTCATGGTCGTCCCAGGAGTAGTCGAACACCTCCGGGCCGAACGAGACCTCGCCGCGCACCGCCCGCGCGTACGGGTCGAGCAGCAGCTTGGCCGGGTTGCAGCGCAGCCCCTGGGCGGCGTTGTACGGCCCGTGCACGCGGAACCCGTAGGCCTGTCCCGGGCCGGTACCCGGGACGAACCCGTGCCAGGCCCCGCCGTCGTAGTCCGGCAGCCGGTACCGGGTCTCCGCGCCGGACTCGGAGATCAGGCAGACCTCGGCCCCCTCGGCCACGCTGGAAGCTACCGCGAAATTGACCCCGTCATCCATCGGCGTCGCGCCCAGAGGCGACGATGGCCGGCCGGGAAGTGCATCCGCCACCCGGCTTAGGTTACCCAGGGCCGTCCGCGTGCAGCGCGGCCAGGGTCCGGTCGATCTCCGCAGGCTGATTGAACAGGTGGGCGGAGACCCGGAGGTTGCCCTCGCGGTACGCGATGTCGATCCCGGCCTCAGTGAGCCGGCGATGGCGCTTCTCACTGCTGCCGTCGACCGCGGAAAGGACCACCAGGGTAGACCGGGCCGGTCCGCCGGCCGGGCTGATCAGGCGGTACCGTTCCGGGTCGATCCCCGCGACCAGCCGGTCCACGAGCCGCTGGTCCCAGTCGGCGATGGTGCCGATGCCAGTGCCGAGGAACAGTTCGAGGGAGGCGATCCAGGGCAGCGCGGTGGCGAAGTTCGCCGGGCAGAAGACGTCGAAGGCGTGTACCCCGATGTCGTCCCGCACCGAGGTCTCGCGCATCTGGTCCAGCCCCCGCCCGGCCTGCATCGCGAGCCAGTACGCCTGCTGCGGCCGCAACCGGTCCAGCAGATCAGGATGCAGCCAGGCGAACCCGGTGCCGTACGGGCCGCAGAGCCACTTGTACCCGCACGCGACGACGGCGTCGACCGGGGTGACGGACACGTCGAGCGGCCGGGCGCCGAGGGCCTGGGACGCGTTGACGACGAACACCACGCCCGCCTGGCGGCAGACCGCGCCCAGCTCGGGCAAGTCCAGCGTCCGCCCGGTGAACGAGTCGACCCAGGTCACGGCCAGCAGCCGGGTCCGCGGGCCGATGGCCGCGGTGAGCTCGGCGGCGGCCAGCAGGTCCCCGGCCGGGCGCAGCGGGCGTACCCGCACGCCCAGCTGGGCCAGCCGCTGCCACGGCAAGATGGTGGCCGGGTAGTCCCCCTCGATCACCAGCACTTCGTCGTCGTCCTGCCAGTCCAGGCCGTTGGCCACCAGATGCAGGCCGTACGAGGTGCTGTTGCCCAGCACGACCTGGTCCGGCGGGCTGCCGACCAGCTGGCCTAGCAGCCCCCGCAGCCGCTCGGGGACCGCGCTGAAGTCATCGTCGCCGATCCGGTGCGGCGCCGCCTTCAGCTCCGCCGCCCGGGCGGCCATCTCGACCGCCGGCCGCGGCAGCGGCCCCTGGTGCGCGGTATTCAGCCAGCTCCGCCCGTCAAAGGGCCCGAACGCGGCGGCGGCCTCCGGCGCCATCATCGGTGAACCTCCTCGGTCAGCAGGCGGAGCGCGAGCGCGGTGACGCCGTACTCCACCCGGTCGTGATCCGGGGCGACCGCCGTCCGGAAGGCCCGCGTGGACAAGACGGACAGCAGCAGCCAGGCGGCTGGCCCCGGATCCAGGTCGGCCCGGATATCCCCGTCGGCCTGGCCGCGCCGGATCAGGTCCGCCAGGTGATCGGCGATAGTACGCGCCGCCCGTCGCGCCGCCTCGGTCAGCTCCGGCTCCCCGATCAGCGCGAAAGCGTCGGAGAAGAGCACCCCGTGGGCCCCGAACCCGTGCGCGTGCGGGTGCGGGTGGCCAGGCTCGAGCGCGTGCGCCAGCAGCCCCGCGGCCGACCCGGGCTGCCCGGCCAGCCGTTCCAGCTCCGCCTGGACATCGCCGGCCACCCGGTCGACCACCGCCGCGAACAGCGCCGCCTTGGAGCCGAAGTTCTGGAAGATCACCGGCTCGCTCACCCCGACCAGCGCCGCCACGTCCGACACCTTCCCGGCCCGGTAGCCGGCCGCCGAGAACACCTCCACCGCCGCGGCGAGGATCGACTCGCGCCGCTGGGCGGCGTTCAGCCGGGTCCGCCGCGGCGGACCCGTTGTCCCCGTCGCCTCCGTCTCATCCACCCTCCGCATCGTAGCCGCCAGCCACAAGGACTTAGTCACGGCTAAGTTGTGCTAACTTAGTCATAATTAAGTTAATCGGAGGATCGCATGCTGAACCACATCCTGAAGTCCCGGCCCGACCGCGCGGGCACCACCATCGAGCGGGTCTGGACTTACGAGCTCACCAGCGTGATCGCGTTCGGCGGCCGGCGCCGCCGGGTCTACCGCCGGATCGTCGCGCTCAGCGGTGCCCGCCCCGGCGACCGGGTCCTCGACATCGGCTGCAATGGCGGCTATCTGGCCCGCCTGCTGGCCGCCGCCGTGACCCCCGGCGGCCAGGTCGCCGGCATCGACCCGTCCCCGCCCGCCATCGCCTACGCCACCCGGCGGGCCCCGGCCAGCGCCGCCTTCGCCGTCGGCACGGCCCAGGACCTCAGCGAGCCCGACGGCTCCTTCGACGTGGTCACCTCCACGCTCGCCGTGCACCACATCCCCGAGCCGGACCGGGCCGCCGCCTTCAGTGAGATGTTCCGGGTCACCCGCCCCGGCGGGACCCTGCTCATCGCCGACTTCCGCCCGTCCCGCTGGCACCGCGGCCCCCACGGCCTGCGCCACGCCCAGGCCATCGACCTGGTCCCCCTGGCCGAAGCGGCCGGCTTCCGTGTCGAGGCCCACGGCGACCTGCCCATGCTGCGCTACATCCGGGCGGTGCGATAATGACCAGATGTCGCGCCGGGTACTGAGAACAATCCTGATCATCGCCGGGTTGATCACAGGCGGCACC
>JAJKHX010000383.1 GCA_021154785.1 Nocardiopsis sp. | reverse complement strand
TTACGCCGCGCAGGAGACTCGTAACGATTAGGCTTCGGACATGTTGCAGTAAGTTCACAATTCGTCCGCGAGTGTCCATAATTGTCCTAGGTGTAAACCTTGACCCCGTGGACTTCCTTACCCAAGATTGGACTCTTAAAAACTTTGCTGTGATCACCTACGGCGTGGTTTGCTTGCCCCTGTCGCCGCTGGAGATGATGATTCGGAGGACGTCCGCGGCCCGCCGGGCACATCACTAGCGGCAACGCGGGCGCGCTCACCCATGATCTCGCGCTCTCAGGAGAGACAATGATGACCTCGCAGGAAAAGGACATCAGTACGGCAATTCCGGACTTGAGGGACATTCCGGCGGATCAGCTCGCCACGCTGAGTTCGTCTGTCCTTGCCAATTCGATTGCCCTTTACCGAGAGCGCCTCAAAGACAACGGCATTCCGCTGAGTTCGTTCCAGGCCAGAATTTAGTTTTCGGCGACCCTGACAGGGCGGGGAAAGGGTCGAAGTGATTACTACACACATGCTGCCGGTGACCGCGTTCACCGCGCTGGCTGAGTGCGCGGATGATCCTGATGCGATCCGCTCCATCGGTGACGCGCAACTAAGCAAACACCTGATGCTGCTCCACGCCATCGCCGAGGCCGCCGTCGGCGACGATGACGGACCTGCCGCCTTTCGCGCGGCCTATGAGCTGTTCGCCCGGATCCGAGCCACGGATCCCGGGGCCGCCGATTGGTTGCTGGGACTGCCGCACCTGGGTGGATGGGCCCACGACTGCCTCATCCATTTTGAGCGGGGGTCCGCGGCGGACTTCGGTCACTTCGCGTGCGTAGTAGCTGCGGCGGCGGTACGCGCCGGTTTCCCTTTCGAACTGAACGTACCGGTGCAGGACGCCCGCGTCCGGCTTCCCGGCCTCGGGTACCTGACGGTGAATGGCTCGCCGTCGTGGATCAAACTGAGCTGCGACGGCACCCGCGTGACTGGCGGCGATCACTTCGAGGCCGACTGGCGGCGGATCGTGCCGGACGACGGCTCGGGCGGCGCGGTTCCGTTCTGGTCCGGTACGCCAATGGTCCGGGCAGTAGCCGAGGGCCTCACCTGGAACACTCTGCTCGAGACGGATGATCCCTACCTCGATCGCTATTCCCTGCCGATGTCCAGGAACATTTCAGTCAATGAAATCCAGCGGTGGCGGGACCGTTTCCAGGAGGGGTGGGAGGTACTGGTCCGTCATCATCGCTGGGCGGCCGGACCGATAGCGGACGGAATATCCGTCGTCGTCCCGCTGACGCCGTACTCCGATACCGACCTGGTGAGCGCGACGACGCCGGCCGCGTTTGGTGCCATCGCCACCTCCTGGCCGCCGGACCTGGTGACCCTGGCCGAAACCCTGGTCCACGAATTCCAGCACGTCAAACTGTGCGGCCTCATGGACATGGTGACCCTGGTCGAGTCTGACGGTGAGAGAATCTACGCTCCATGGCGGCAGGACCCGCGGCCGGCCGCAGGCCTGTTGCAGGGGGCCTACGCCCACCTGGGAATCGTGCGGTTCTGGGCGGCACAACGGTACGTGGAGACGGAACCGGACGAGGTCCTCCGAGCCCAAGTGCACTTCGCCCGCTGGGGGCCAGCCCTCAACCTCGCTGTTCAGACGTTGCTCAAGACGGAGTGCCTGACCCCCGCCGGCGTACGATTCGCCAAGCTGCTGCAGGCCCGGGGACGGGAGTTCGCCTCGGAATCCGTCACCGCCGAGGCACGCGCGACCGCCGAGGAAGTTGCGCTCGACCATTGGCTGACCTGGCAGATCAGGCACGTGGCCACCGATCTCGCGACCGTGGCCCGGCTCGTGGCCGCCTACCGGAACGGCGAGCCATGCCCGCGCAGCCTCCAGCCAGCGACCCCGATCGCGGAGGACGTCCGCAAGGTTAGCTCGGCCATGCGGAGCCGGGTGCTGAGCATGCGCTATCTCGCGCCGGCTCGCTACCGCGAGCTGTGCGCGGACGGAGTCCTCCCGCTTGGCCACGCTGACCGCCTCCTGCTCGCCGGGAATACCGATGCCGCGGTTCAGGCGTACCGTGACCTGATCGCCGGCTCGGCCCAACCGGAGCCGGACGCGTGGATAGGCCTGGGACTGGCTCTGCACCGGCGCCCCGCCTCCCAGCACCGAGCCGCGTTCGCCACCCGTATGGCGCTTATGTACGACATGCATGCCCGCCTGGGGCAGCAGATCGATCCCCTGGACCTGGCGGGCTGGTTCGCGTGACGGGGCATCCGGCTCCCTGGCCTCTGCTGGATCCGGGCATGACGAACGGCCGGAGGCACGGACGTGAGCCCGTTCCCTTCCAGCAGTTCATCTTGAAGGTGCACAGCCGCTGCAATCTGTCCTGCTCGTACTGTTACGTGTACGAGATGGCGGACCAGGCCTGGCGTAGTCAGCCCAGACGGATGGCCCCGGCGATAACGGCCAGGACCGCTGAGCGCATTGCCGAGCACGTGAAGCAGCACAATCTTTCCGCCGTGGATGTCATCCTGCATGGTGGGGAGCCGCTGCTGACCGGCCCGGAATGGCTGACCGAACTGGCCGGCTCCCTGTACACCGCGATACCGGCCCGGGTGAATATTAGCGTCCAGACCAACGGGACCCTGCTCCGTCCGGCCATGCTGCGTGCGCTAAAGGATCTCTGTATCCGCGTCGGCGTCAGCCTGGACGGCGACGCCGAGGCCACCGGACGTCATCGCCGTTACCGCAATGGCCGTAACAGCTTCGATGATGTAAGCGATGGCCTGCGGCTACTCGATTCAGCCGAATTCCGCTCCGTGTACGGGGGCATTCTGTGCACCGTCGACGTGCACAATGATCCGGTGGCCACCTATCAGGCACTACTGGACTTCAACCCGCCCACACTGGACCTCTTGCTGCCGCACGCCAACTGGAGTTGCCCGCCGCCGGGAACCGGCTATGCGGACTGGCTGATCACGATCTTCGAACGATGGTACTCAGCACCAGAGCAGGAGACCCAGGTCCGCCTGTTCGCCGAGCTGATCCAACTGGTCCTGGGCGGACCGGGTGCCGTGGAGGGTCTAGGGCTGCGGCCCGCCACGCTCATCGTGGTGGAAACCGACGGGTCTATCAAACAGCTCGACTCGCTGAGCTCGGCGTATCCGGGCGCTGGCGACACCGGGCTGCACGTCCTGACCAGTTCCTTCGATGCCGCGCTCGACCATCCCACGACGATCGCCAGGCAGATTGGCGTGGCCGCGCTGTCGCCGGAGTGCCAGCGCTGCCCGGTCATGCAGATCTGCGGCGGCGGCCTATACCCGCACCGCTACCGGAGCGGTGCGGGATTTCGCCACCCCTCGGTCTACTGCGACGACCTGATGAGGCTCATCACTCACGTCGCCGGGCGCATTAGGGCCGACATGGACAGGCTGGGTGCGAGCATGTCGGCCCCGCTGGACTCCGTTAGTACGGCTCGATCTCCGCAGTGAGGCGGGTCCGCCGAGCCGCCGCCAGGGCTTCGGGGTGCTCCGTGGTCAGCGTGTCCTCGTAACGACGGAGCACCTCCGCGAGCAACTGGTCCGACTCGGCGGTGTTGCCGAGAGCAGCCTGATCGATGGCAAGGTTAACGGCCGCCATCAAAGTGTCCGGGTGATTCTCTCCCAGAGAGCTTCGGCACTTTTCCAGGGTTTCCTGGCCGATCTGCACGGCGGCCGGATAGTCATCGCAAGCGGCCAAGTCAGAGGCATAATTGATGCCAGCTTCGAGGGTGAACGGATGAAGATCGCCATACTCGGCCGCCAGCCCGCGCCAGCCCTGCGAGTCGACTCGCAATGCCTCCTCCACCCGTCCGTCCTCGCGCAGCACGGAGGCCAGGTTGACCATCGTGCCGTATCCGAGATCGAACGGGAAACCAGCTTCCCGGCACCGGTCCAAGACCTCAGCGGCGAGTTCTTCGGCCGAGGCCAGGTAGCCCACGGCCCGGCGGTCGTTGATCAGGTTGGCGGCGGCCCGCAACGTGTAGGTATGTTCCGGGCCTAGGTAGTCGCGGTAGCGCTGGACCACTTCCTCGCTCTCCTGCAACGCTTCCCAGGGATAGCCGACCTTCCGCAGGGCCGCCGCGAAGCCCTTGCGCGCGTTCAACAAGTCAAGGTTTTCCCGACCGCCTGCGGCCCCGAACCCCTTCATCACCTCGCGGGCGATATCTAGCGATTCCTGGTAGCGGCCGAGTCCGCGCAAATCACGGGCCACTGCGTCGTAGGAGGTCAGGGTGCGCAGGTCGTTAGGTCCGAGGATGTCGCTACGGTCCTGGTAAGTGCGCCTGTCGATCTCCAGGGCTTCGCGGAAACGGCCGAGCCGACGGTAGTCGGCGGCGAGGTTGTTCCTGACATTCATCGTACGGTCGTGGTCGACACCGAAGACACGCTCGAACTTGGGGAGCAGGTCAAGGTCTTGGTCGAGTGCTTCTTCGAACTGGCTGCGGGTACGCAGGTCGGCGCCCTGGGTGTTAGCGCACAGCAGGGTCACCTCATGCTCGTCCCCGTAACGGTACTTCAGCAGCCGGAGCGTCTTCCGGATCAGGTCGGCTGCATTGGCGGCATGGCCGTCCCATCGCATCGCGATCGCCACTTCGACCGCCAGGCTCAGGACCTGAAGGTCATCGTGGCCAAGATGATTGCGCCACACCTCGAGCGCATCCTGCCCGAACCGCATCGCTTCGGCGTGGCCACCGCGCAGGTGCAGACGTCGAACCTGGTCGATGATTAGACGGCGTAGGGCCTCGTTATTAGTCTCGAAGAAGCCCCGATCGGACTCGAGATGCTGGAGCGAGAGATCGTAGGCTATGTCGTTGGCTGCTCGATCGGGATTTCCCGGGTTGGACGCGGCGAGCAGGTTTTCGACGGCCGATAGGTAGGCGCGAAAGCCATCCGGCCGGTCCCGCTCTAGGCGTGACCTGGTGAGGGCCTGCACCACGCGGTGCACTTGGACCTGGTCTCGCGCGCCGTTGACCTTGGCCAGCCTCAGCCGGGCCAGCCGGCTTGCTGCCGCGCGGAATCGCCGCGGATGTGACAAGGTATCGCGCAACCCAGG
>JAJKHX010000382.1 GCA_021154785.1 Nocardiopsis sp. | reverse complement strand
GGTGACGGCGGCAATGGCGGGGGGGGCGGCGGCGGAGGCAATGGCGCCAACGCCGTCACCGGGCCGCAGACGTAGCGGCGCCGGGATGGAATACAGGCTGCTCGGGCTCAGCGGCTGCGCGGTCTCCGCGCTGGCGCTCGGCACGCTGACCTTCGGCAACGAGACCAGCGAGGACGACGCGTTCGCCCAGCTCGACCGGTTCACCGCGGCGGGCGGGACGCTGATCGACACGGCCGACGTCTACGCGGACGGACGTTCCGAGCAGATCATCGGCCACTGGCTGGCCAGCCGGGCAGACGCCCGCGAGCGCGCGGTGATCGCCACCAAGGCGCGCTTCCCCACCGCCGATGACCCGAACGGGCACGGCCTGTCCCGGCGCCACCTGACGGCTGCCCTGGATGCGTCGCTGCGACGCCTCGGCACCGAGACCATCGACCTCTACCAGCTGCACGGCTGGGATCCGCTGACGCCGGTCGAGGAGACGCTGCGGTTCCTCGACGACGCCGCGCGGGCCGGCAAGATCGGCTATGCCGGCCTGTCGAACTTCCTCGGTTACCAGCTCCAGAAGTACGTCGACCTAGCCGGCGCGCACGGGCTGATCCGCCCGGTCACCGTGCAGCCGCAGTACAACCTGATGGCCCGCGCGGTCGAATGGGAGATCGTCCCGGTCTGCGAGGCCGAAGGGCTCGGCCTGCTGCCGTGGTCCCCGCTGGCCAGCGGCTGGCTGACCGGTAAGTACCGGCGCGGTGAGCCGCCGGGCGAGGGCACCCGGCTGTCCGACGAGATGGACCAGGGCATGCGGATCTGGAACGAGCGCGGGCACCTGGAGCGCAACTGGCAGATCCTGGACGCGGTCCGCAAGGTGGCGGAGGACCGCGGGGCCTCGATGTCGCAGGTGGCGATCGCCTGGGTGCTCGCGCGCCCGGCGGTGCGGTCGGTCATCCTCGGCGCCCGTACCCTGGCCCAGCTCGAGGACAACCTGGCAGCCGGCGAGCTGAGCCTGGCCGAGGACGAGACCCGGCTGCTCGACGCGGTCAGCGACCCGGGCGCGCCGGACTACCCGTACGGCGAACGCGGCCAGACCCACCGGAACCGCCGCATCTCCGGCGGCCGCTTCTAACCCAGCTGGCGGCGGACCTCGGCGGCGACCCGGGCCCCGTCGGCCTGGCCTGCCACCTGGGGGGTCAGCACCTTCATGACCTGCCCCATGCCCTTCATGCCGGTCGCGCCGGTCTCGGCGATCGCCGCGCTGACCAGTGCGGCCAGTTCGTCGTCGCCGAGCTGCGCGGGAAGGTAGTCCGCCAGCACGTCTCCCTCAGCCCGTTCGGCCGCGGCCTGCTCGTCGCGCCCGGCCGCCCCGAACGCCTCGGCCGCCTCCCGCCGCTTCTTTGCCTCGCGGGTGAGCACCTTCACGATCTCCTCGTCGCTGAGATCGCGGGCCGAGGTTCCTGCCACCTCCTCGGTGGTGATGGAGGTCAGTGCCATCCGCAGGGTGCGCATCCGCACCTGATCACGCGCCCGCATGGCGGTGTTCAGATCCGCGCGCAGCCGGTCCTTGAGTTCAGCCACAGGCTCCATCCTAGGAACTGGCCCGCCGCGCCGAGCCGTCAGAGGCATACCGGGCCTCATGGCACCATGGACCCGTGAGACTGCCAACCCTGATCCCGGTCACTGCCGCCCTCGGCGCGGCCGCAGTCGGCTACATGACGGTGATCGAGCGGAACTGGTTCGCCCTGCGCCGCTACGAGGTCCCGGTGCTGCCGCCGGGCATGGCGCCGCTGCGGGTGCTGCACATCTCCGACACGCATCTCACCCCCGGCCGCAAGCGGCTCATGTCCTGGATCCGGTCCCTCGACGACCTCGACCCCCATCTGGTCATCAACACGGGGGACTCCATCTCGCACCGGGAGGCGGTCCAGCCGCTGCTCGACGCCCTCGGGCCGCTGCTCGACCGGCCCGGCGCGTTCGTGCTCGGCTCCAACGACATGTACGCCCCCGAGCCGCACAACCCGGCGCGTTACCTCACCGGGGCCAGTTCCCACTGGCGCATCCGGAAAGGGCCCGACCTGCCCTGGGAGAAGCTCCGCGATGACCTGACCGCCGCGGGCTGGCTGGATCTCAGCAACCACCGCGGGCGGCTGACCGCGGGCGGCCGGGACATCGCCCTGGGCGGGGTACACGACTCGCACGTCAAGCTCGACCACTACGAGCAGATCGCCGGCCGGGCCGACCGGGCCGCTGACCTGCGTATCGGGGTCATGCATTCCCCCGAGCCGAGGCTGCTCGACCGGTTCGAGGCCGACGGTTACGACCTCCTGCTCGCCGGGCACACCCACGGCGGCCAGCTGCGCCTGCCCTTCTACGGCGCCCTGGTGACCAACTGCGGGATCGAACGGGAGCGGGTCCGCGGGCTGCACCGGCACCCTGTCGGCGGGCAGGCCTGGCTGCACATTTCGGCCGGCCTCGGCACGTCGCCGTGGGCGCCGGCCCGGTTCGCCTGCCGCCCGGAGGCCACCCTGCTCACCCTGGTTTCGCGCGATCCCGGCTAGGTTCCCCGGCCGGGCCAGGGACTTGTGCAGGCGTGCACGAGCAGGCCCGGCTGTCCGCTAGACTAACCAAGTCTCGTGCGGAACCGATGAGGTCCGCGCGGGCCGGGGTGTAGCGCAGCTTGGCAGCGCGCTTCGTTCGGGACGAAGAGGCCGGGAGTTCAAATCTCCCCACCCCGACCCTTTTATCGCAGGTCACCCGGTACTCGGTGACCCTTGCGTGGTGTCGCTGCAACTTCCGATGTCTGATCTTGGGAGCCAGCGGTCGACTGTCAGCTCAGCTGGCTTCCAGAACTCGCCTGTCAACGGGAGCGTAGATCCAGGCGACCGCAATGCGGTCGGCCACCGGCCCGCTGGTGTAGCCCACTGATCGGTTAGCTAGCGAGGGAAGCAGCCAGAGATGCTGAGGCCAGGGCCAAGTAGCCGACCGTGGTGATGACGTGGTGATGCTCGTGTGCCCGTAGGTGGGCCCCGATCGCTCCCAGGAAGAACAGCACCAGTCCGATTGCAGCCGCGGTGCCGATATAAGGGGTGCCGGCCAGGCCGAGCAGGAGACCCAGGGCGCCGGCGACCTTGAGGGTGCCGAGGGCCGGGAGCCAGGAGCTCGGAACCCCCACCCTGACTGAATTGGCCAGGGAAAAATTTGCATGGGTGAAGTCGGCGAGGGCGGCGCCAAGGTTGGCCCCGATGGCGGCCACCGTGATCACCACGCAGGCGACGTTGACAGACATGACCGATCCTTTCATCTCGCGACCACTAGATGCTCGCTGCCACTGCGGATCCCCGGCAGTGGTCCCGACCGGGGATCCGCTGGGCACCGGTCAGGACGCGACCGCGTGAACGGCGTTAAGGATGGATGCGGCCACGACTTCGGGCTGGGAGACGCTGAGGGCGTGGGACGCCCCGGGAACCTCGCGCACATCCTTGGCCCCGGCCCGGTTGGCCATGAATCGGTGCAGCGTGACCGGGATGTTGAGGTCCTGATCGCTGAACACGAACCACGACGGAATCGTCTTCCAGGCCGGTGTTTCGGTCGGCAGTTCCGCGGTGAGGGCAACCTGGGTAACCGGGCGCTGAGTTGCGCTCATGACCGCGGCCTGATCTTGCGGTATGTCGGCGGCGAACTGGTGGTGGAAGTCGTCCGGACGGATGACGAACTCGGTGCCGCCGGTCCTGACCGGGTAGGCATCGAGCGCCTGGGCGAGTGTGCTCCCGGGGAACTTACCCGACAGGTCGAACGCGGACTCACCGTGCTCGGGTGCGAACCCGCAGACGTAGACCAGAGCGGCAACGTGGTCGTGGTCCGCGGCGGCTTCGGTGATCACCATGCCGCCGTAGGAGTGGCCGACCAAAATCACGGGCTCGTTGATTGTGGCGAGTACATCCCGCAGGTAGGCGGCGTCGCCGGGGATACTGCGCAGCGGATTGGCGACCGCGACGGCCCGCACGGCGTGCGACTGCAGCTCTTCGATGACGCCGTTCCAGCTGGCTGATTCGGCGAAGGCGCCGTGCACGAGAACGACGACAGGTTGCTGATTCATGAGTTCTGTCCCTTCGCCTGGTGGCGGTCAGCGGCTTCGGTGAGCTTGCGGTTTTGAGGTACGGGCCGTCGGCAAATTCGCGATAGCTGCCGGTGTCCTGGTCGGCGTCGGTCACCGGGCAGTACAGCGATTGGCGAACGAAGGCCACGTCGCCGCGCTGCCTGGCCAGGATGGCCAGGGCCGTGGCCATGTTGCCGCCGGCAGAGTCCCCGGCCACCGCCATGCGGGAGCCGCCGAGACCGGCTGGATTTCCGTGGCGGGGTGATCCACTGAGCCGTGGCGTAGGCCTGCTCGATGGCCGCTGCCTCCAGGACGTGTCTGTGCATGTCGCTGCCTTTCTGAGCTGGATGTCACCAGCCGAGACAGGAAGGCGGCGCAATCTGTGACAAGCGGACGGCAAGCTCATCGGGTCGGCAGCGTTGATCTTCACGGGCGATTCGGCTCAGGATGGAGTCAGGTGCCAGCCGCAGAACAAAGGACGGGCAACGGCTGATGGATCCAGCTCACAATGCCGGGCCGCTCGGCGTGGAAGATCTTGAGGACGCCACGGCGGTCTTCATGAACCTCCGGCCCCGCTTGTTCGGGATCGCTTACCGCATGCTCAGCAGCGCGACGGAGGCCGAAGATCTGGTCCAGGAGGTCTGGCTGCGGTGGCAGAGGTACGACCGCAGCACCGTGGACAACCCGGCCGCGTTCCTGGCTACCACGACGACCCGGCTGGCCCTCAACGCGCTCCAGTCGGCGCGGATGCGGCGCGAGACCTACATCGGGCCGTGGCTGCCTGAACCCGTCGACACCAGCGCCGACCCCTACCTCGGCGCCGAACGCGGTGAGGCGCTGGAATTCGCGGCCCTGTTGCTGATGGAGAAGCTCACACCTAATGAACGCGCCGCCTACGTGCTGCGGGAGGCGTTCGACTACCCCTACGGGCAGATCGCCGGCATCCTGCAGCTGAACGAGCCCGCGGTGCGGCAGCTGGTGAGCCGGGCCCGCAAGCACGTGACCGGTGATCGGCGTACGCCGGCGAGCGCGGCCGCGCAGCGGGAGCTGCTGACCTCGTTCATCGCGGCGGCCCGGGTGGGCGACATGTCCGCGCTCGAGCAGCTGTTCACGCCGGACGTGACCAGCCTGTCCGACGGCAACGGCGCAACCCGCGTCTCTCGCCGGCCGGTGGTGGGCATCGTCCGCGTGGCCAAGTACATAACCGCTATCTCGACGTGGTTCTGGGACGGCATGGACGTGGAGTGGGTGACCGCCAACGGGCAGACCTCCGCCGTGCTGGTGCGGAACGGCAACGTGTTCGGCGTGCTCACCGTGACCGCGTCAGCGGAGGGAATCGACCGGCTGCTGTGGATGGTGAACCCCGAGAAGATCGCGGCGGTGACCGGGACAGCCTGACGCTCCAGTCACAAACCAGCGTGCAACTCGGTCATAGCCCATGAACTACTGGAGGGCAGGGATCGCATGCGTATGAGTCTGGTGGTCAGTGAACCAGTACATTGGCCGGTCCGGCCAGGGTATGCCCGACCAGCATGACGATGTCGTGCGCAGGTTCACCGACGCCTGCCGGACCAGGGACACCGTCGCGCTCAGGGCCACCCTGGACGCTGACGCCACCGCTGTGTGCGACACCGGCGAAATACTGCCCCAGACCGCGGCAGGTCTCTTTCAAGGCGCAGACATTGTCGCTCAGCTGCTCACGAGCCTTCTGGACGGGCAACCGGGCGCCGAGCTGACCGTCGAAGCCGTGAACGGCCGGGCGGGACTGGCCCTGCGCCGCGCCGGGCAGGCGGTAGCCGTGGTCGGCGTCACGGCCAACGAGGGGAAGATTTTGATCTTGTGGATCGTGCTGAACCCGGCCAAGCTGCACCGCTGGCATCGTCGCTGACCAGTCTCGGCCCACGACGGCGGGCCCGCGCGGTTACTCGCGCGGGCCCGGCCGCCAGCTGCGGTGCGGCTCAGCGGGCGAGCCATTTCCGGTAGGTGGTGGTGGCGATAACGGCGTCGTCGGTGGCGATCAGGGCGTCACCAGTGGCGGCGGCGAACATGCCGGCGCTGTTGTCGGTGACGACCGTGCGGTGGTCGCCGTGGGCGGCCAGGGTGATCCGGCCCAGTTCGTCGAGCGGGAAGACCTCGGGACCGGCGATGCTGCGGGTGCCCTGCAGCGGGGCGCCGGCGCTGACGTCGGCCACCGCCTGGGCGACGTCGGCTGACGCCATCGGCTGGACGAGCGTGGTGGGCAGCCGGACGGTGTCCCCGTCCGTGGTCCAGGAAAGCACCGCGTCGATGAACTCGTAGAACTGGGTGGCGCGGACGATGGAGTACGGCACCGGACCGGACTTGAGGATGTCCTCTTGCAGCACCTTGGCCCGGTAGTAAACCAGGCCGGGCACCTGATCGGCGCCCACGATCGACAAGATCACGGCGTGACCCACTCCGGCCGCCTGGGCCGCGGCGAGCAGGTTGTCCATGGTCTTCTGGAAGAAGGCGGGCGAGGCGTCGTCGAACGTCGGCGAGTTCGTCAGGTTGACCACGACGTCGGCCCCGGTCAGGGCCTCGGCCAGGCCCTGACCGCTGAGCAGGTCCAGGCCGGTGGACGGGGAGTGCGGCACCGCCTCGTGGCCGCCGGCGTTCAGGATCTTGACCACCTGCGATCCGATGAGCCCGGTCCCGCCGATGACAGCGATCTTCATGATGCTGACCTTCCTTTTCTCTGCTGATGGGGGTGCGGAATCGGTTCCGCGCTCGCTAAGACCGGGCGACCGCGTGATCTGTGACCGTCACAGACCATCGGGCTACCCGGTCATAGCTGGCGTCTGGATCTCGATGACCCTGGAGGAACGATGAGCGTCCCGACAGCCGGTAACGGCCGGCTGCACGATCTTGAGGAAACCGTCAGGACCGAGCTGACCATGGCCGAGCTCGGCGATCAGACAGCGGAAACCGCAGACGGACTAGCTGGAGAGCAAGTCCCTGACCCAGATGCCGAGCGTTATGAAGCCCGGCTCCGTTCGCTGCTCGGAGCCGTCGAGGCCGCAGAACAAGCACGCCGTCTGCGGCCTGACACGGGCGGCCAGTGAACGATGCGAACCTCGCGGCAAAACGTGGTCCACATGTTGCGCATGGCCGGGCTGCCGGCTTTGGCCGAGGAGGCTCATCGGGCGTTGCCCGACCCGGTCGACTACAACCACGCGGAACGCTTCCTCGCCCGCTACGGCATCACTAAAGACGAGCTCATCAGCCGACGCGGCGGCAGCCCGTGATCTATGGCTGACAGTGAGCGGACAACCCCTTGAGACAGAAAGAGACCTGACGTGTCCGGCCAAGGCAGCGAAAGCGAAAACCCGGTAATCCCCTCGCCCACCCCGAAACCGCATCGGCCCTTGTTGAACCAGGACTGGTGGCCGAATCAGCCGAACCTCCAGGTTCTGAGCACGCCCTCATCCCGATCAAGCCCGCTGGGTGAAGATTTCAGCTACGCGGAGGAGTTCAGGACGCTCGACGTCGAGGCACTGAAGCGGGACCTCTTCGCGGTGATGACGACCTCGCAGGACTGGTGGCCGGCTGACTACGGGCACTACGGGCCGCTGTTCATCCGGATGGCCTGGCATGCCGCGGGTACTTACCGCATCGCCGATGGCCGCGGCGGGGCCGGCCGGGGCGCGCAGCGCTTCGCCCCGCTTAACAGCTGGCCCGACAACGTCAGCCTGGACAAGGCGCGCCGTCTGCTGTGGCCGGTCAAGCAGAAGTACGGCCGCAAGGTCTCCTGGGCTGACCTGCTGATCTTTGCCGGTAACTGCGCCCTCGAATCGATGGGCTTCGAACCGTTCGGGTTCGGCTTCGGGCGCGAGGATATCTGGGAGCCGGAAGAAATCTACTGGGGACCGGAGGACACCTGGCTCGGTGACGAGCGCTACAGCGCCGGTGACTGTCCGGCCAGCCGGGATCTGGATCAGCCGTTCGGCGCCAGTCAGATGGGCCTGATCTACGTCAACCCAGAAGGGCCCAGGGGTGTGCCCGACCCGCTGGCGGCGGCACAAGAGATCCGCGAGACGTTCCATCGGATGGCCATGAACGACGAAGAGACGCTAGCCCTTATCGTCGGCGGCCACACCTTCGGGAAAGCACACGGCGCGGTCGATCCACGATACGTCGGACCTGAACCCGAAGCGGCCCCGATCGAGCAGCAGGGCCTGGGCTGGAAGAACACCTACGGCAGTGGCCACGGGCTATATACCGTCGCCAGCGGGATCGAGGGCGCGTGGACCAGCGAGCCAACGAAGTGGAGCAACGAGTTCCTGGACAACCTGTTCAGGTACGACTGGAAACTGGTGAAGAGCCCAGCGGGGGCCTGGGAGTGGATCCCGGAGGATCCGGCCGCCCAGAACACGGTCCCCGATGCGCACGACCCGGCCCAGCGGCACGGGCCGATGATGCTGACGACCGACATCGCGCTGAAGATGGACCCAATATACGAGCCCATCGCCCGCCGCTTCCGCGACCACCCGGATCAGCTCGCGAAGGTCTTCGGCGAGACGTGGTTCAAGCTGACGCACCGCGACATGGGACCGGTGTCACGACTGCTCGGTCCCTGGGTCCCCGAGCCGCAGCTGTTTCAGGACCCGGTTCCTGTCGCCGACTACGAGCTGGTTGACGGGAACGACATATCCGCGCTGAAAGCAAGGCTCATCGGCTCTGGCTTGTCCATTTCGCAGCTGGTGGCCACCGCGTGGGCGTCGGCGGCCAGCTTCCGCGATACCGACATGCGCGGCGGAGCCAACGGGGCCCGGATCCGGCTCGAACCGCAGCGGGACTGGGAGGTCAACGACCCCGCCGAGCTGGCCAAGGTGCTGGGGGTCCTCGAACAGATCCGGGACGACTTCAACCGCTCGCAGCCCGGCTACGGCTCGCGGCCCGACCGCAAGCAGATTTCACTCGCCGACCTGATCGTCCTGGGCGGGTGCGCCGCAGTCGAGCAGGCCGCCAGGTATGCCGGGCACGACATCACGGTGCCGTTCGCGCCCGGGCGCACCGACGCTTCGCAGGAACAGACGCACGTGGCGTCGTTCGCGGTACTGGAGCCGAAGGCCGATGGCTTCCGCAACTACCTCCAGGCCGAGCAGACACTGCCGCCGGCGACCCTGCTGGTGGACCGGGCCTACATGCTCACGCTGGCCGTGCGCGAGATGACCGTTCTGATCGGCGGCCTGCGGGCAATGGACGCCAACTTTCGCCAGTCGCCGCACGGAGTTTTCACTGACCGGCCCGGGGCCCTGACCAATGACTTCTTCGTCAACCTGCTGGACATGGGCACCGAGTGGAAGACCGCCGCCTCGGGGCAGGAGAACACGTACGAAGGGTTTGACCGGGCCACCGGAGAGGTCAAGTGGACCGCCACCGCCGTCGACCTCGTTTTCGGCTCGAACTCCCAGCTCCGCGCGGTGGCAGAGTTCTACGCCTGCCGCGACGCGCAGGAAAAGTTCGTAAGCGACTTTGTGGCTGCCTGGACCAAGGTCATGAACCTGGACCGATTCGACCTCAGCTGACGGTCGCGGGTCTTGCGTCCGTCCAGGTCCTGACCGGCCAGCTTGATGTCCGATTCTGGAGCGAGTTGGCAGTGGCCACTCGCACGCAGGTGCGGCCAGGCGCGGGCATCGTGGCCACCCCTGGCGCTGTCACCTGCACATACCAGACCTGCCAGTGACTTTGCAGGTACGGTGGCGGTGTTCGGGACGAAGAGGCCGGGAATTCAAATCCCCCACCCCGACCAGCTCATTCGTCGAACGCTTCATGACCTCTGCGAAGATGTGGCCGGTGGGATGGGAGGCACTCGAGCAGTGGGGTGACGACGTCGTTCGTATCGAACCGCTCACTGGCGGAGCTGGCGTCAACGAGGTGTGGAGCGTGCGCGTCAACGGGCACCTCGCGGTCGGTCGTCTCGGCCAGCGCAGCGATGCTGATCTCGCGTGGGAGACCGGCCTGTTGCGACACCTCGACCGTGAAGGGATGACGGTGCCGGTGCCGATCCCGACCACGGACGGCCGGAACTTCGCCGGCGGTCTGGTGGTGATGACCTACGTGAAGGGCGGGTCGCCCGAGACCGAAGCCGACTGGCGCCGCGTCGCCGGCACGCTCCGCCAGCTGCATCGGCTGACACAGGGCTGGTCACAGCGCCCGGGCTGGCGATCGTCGACCGACCTTCTGCACGCCGAGACCGGGACGAGGGTCGACCTCGGCGCGATGCCGCCTGAGGGTGTCGTTCGATGCCGGGCAGCGTGGGCGCGACTCACCGGCCGCCCGACGTGTGTCGTCCACGGCGACCCCAACCGGGGCAACATCCGTATGACCGCGGATCGCGTTGCGCTGATCGACTGGGACGAGTCGCACGTCGACGTCCCCGACCTCGACCTGGCGCTGCCGCACAACGCCGCCGGTCTCGGCGACGACGCATACGACATCGCCGCGCAAGGCCGGGCCGCATGGGAAGCCGCCGTGTGCTGGGATCCCACCGGGACCGACCAGTTCGCAGTCGAGCGGCTCGCCGAAGTTCGAGCGGTCTAAGCAGCAGCGAATCGACAGAGCGCACCTGACGCTGCACGATCGCGCAGGTCCAATGGGGCTGCCATGTACACACCACCATCTCAGGGAGACCTTCGCGGGGCATCGCAGCGGAGCCAGGAGCGGTACGCGAACCTGCAAAGCACCGCCGCCCGGGACGCCCCGCTGGATACTCAAAGGCCCCGGATGCGCGAGCGCCTACGCCACTGGTACCGCCGGCTCACGGGGCACAAGTCCGCAGGCTGACCGGCCGCACGGCTACGCCTGAACCGTGAAGGTAACGGGCTTGGCAGGATGACTTCATGGGCAGCCAGGGCCGGCGGGGACAGATCATCTTCCTGAACGGGACTTCCAGCTCGGGGAAGTCGAGCATCGCCGGGCAGCTGATGCTGATGCTCAGCTGGCCCAGGTGCATGCCCATGGCCGGTACGACGTCGAGTGCGACACCACGACGGCTAGTCCCTACGACTGCGCCGTCCGCATCACGGACTTCCTCGGCTCCGGGCAGGCCCCGACCGCCTTCGGCCGGCTCCGGTCACTCTTGCTCGACCAGGAGAAGTCCGGTCTGAAACAGCTGTGACCGGGGCTGACGGCCTTGCCGTAATGCGGTAGGAGCGCATCGGCTGGCACCAGCGCGGTAGCCCGTCCCGGATATGTACGATCCGGGGGATGAGCGAGTCCTGGGACCCCGCGGCGCCGGGCATCTTGCGCCTGCCCTCGGGCAGGCTGGTGCGAGGCCGGGGCGTCAAGCGGCCACTGCCGGACGGCCCGAGCCCGTCGTTCGGCGTTTACCTGCTCGGCCGGCGCCCGCCGGCCGTCTCCTGGGAATCACGCTGGATCCGGTGGCCGGACTTCCGCCTGCCGGCTGACGAGTCCGAGGTCCTGCCCGCCCTGACCGAAGCCTGGGAGCGCGCCGCGACCGAGCTGGTGGAGATCGCCTGCGCGGGCGGCCACGGGCGTACCGGTACCGCCCTGGCCTGCCTGGCCGTCCTCGACGGCGTCCCCGGTAACGAGGCCGTCGCGTTCGTCCGGGAGCATTATGACCGGCACGCGGTCGAGACACCCGCCCAGCGCCGCTACGTTGCCCGCTGGTCAGGGAAACCATAGGCCAGAAACCTGGCGATATGCAAAATACTCCGAATAGCCACGGAACTGTACAATGACCGCCGTGCGTCACTGATTCCGGGCGGCCAGTACACTATTCACTGTCAGCCGCCGAGGCGATGCAATAAGTTATTCCTCTTGTCATTCACTCGTGGGAGCCGCACATGCTGCGCCTTATTGCGGTGATCACCGCCAGTGCCGCCACGTTGGCCGGCGGCACGCTGCCCGCATCCGCCGCCGCCGACGGTATTCACGCGTTCAGGATTCCGGCCGTCTCCGGCGTCCGTGCCTGGGGTCGTACCGTGATGCCGGAGCCAAGGTCCGGGTTACGATCTGCGTCAAGGATGCCGTGCGCGGAGTATATGGCGCCGCAGCGGTGGGTCTGGCGTTCGCTTCTGGCTTCCAGCGCCACGCTAACGTGAGCACTACAACTATCGGATACGGCCACGCAAAGTGCCGGGTGATGGTCACGCGGTACCGGGGACACCTCGTCGTCGAGGCGCTGTCCGGTGACGAGAACGGCCGGGTCCGTCGGCACGGCACGCCCAAGCGGATCTACTAACACGTTCCGGCACTATCCTGAACGTGACACAGCGCCGGTTGCCTACGGTAAACTGCTATATTTATGGAAGGTGAGCGAATGCCCATTCAGGTAAGGACGCAGTAAATTCGTAGCGGATCTTACGCTCTATCCGGCCGTAATCTGCTTGTGCCCGGCGCCGCCGACCAGTCCGGTACGCAGGCTAGGAGCGGGAATGGCCACCGGGCCGCTACGCGACGACTTCTGCTCGGTGTCGGTGAGACGCAGCGCCAGCGCCGGGCACATGTGCACCGCTTGCTCTGCGTCCTTTTCCAGCCAGTTGGGCACCGGGATATTGAGGATGACCGGATAGCCCTGCGCATCCAGGTGAATGATCTCGGGCACCAGGTGCGCGCAGAGCCCGTGCCCCTGGCAGCGCGTCCAGTCCACCACGAGCCGCTGCTGCGTTTCCTGCTCGGGACCGGTGGGCAGCGGCAGGATGCCGCGGACCGGGCGGCCGCAGGAGGAGTGGAAGACGTGCGCCGCGAGGTCCTCGGTGAACACGTCGAGCGCCGAGAGCACGAACCTGGTGACCCCGTCCGGGTGCGAGCAGGCACCGCGCCCGGCGACGGCGGCGGCGGATCGGCGGGCCACGTCGAGCGCCTCGATCCCGCCCGAACCGTCGATCAGCGCGGTCAGCGCCCGCGCGATGGAGGGCAGGCCGAGCTTGCACGGTCCGCACTGGCCGGCCGATTCCCCGGCCAGGTAGCTCGCGATCCGCGACACCTCGCCCAGCGGGCAGGTGCCGTCACCGAGCGGGAGGACGATCCCCGAGCCGAGCGTGCCGCCGACGGCGGCCAGGCCTTCCCGGGAGACCGGCACGACGTACGCCGTGCCAGCCGGCAGCCACATGCCGTGATAGCCGCCAACCAGCACGCCATCGCCCGCCGGAGCCTGGCAGATGTCGAGGACCGCAGCGAGCGGGACGCCGGTCGGCACCTCTACCACGGCCGGGTTCGCGGCGGAACCGCCCACGCTGAGCAGGACCGTCCCGGGCTCTTCGGGCGTGCCGACCGCGGCGAAACGCTCGGGGCCGAGCAGAGCGAGCACCGCCAGCTGGGCGAACGTACCCGCGTTGGACAGGAACGTAGGCAGGTCAGCCACGCCGGATTCAGCGGCGAGCAACTTACGTCCCGGAGGGATGGGTCGCTTGCCGTTGATGCCGCGGATCAGGGCACCGGATTCGCCGGAGATGAACCGTTCGGGCATCTGGACTACCCGGGCTAGCTTGCGCAGGCCCGGTTCGGCCTCGATCGCCGCCTCCACCGACCGGTTCGCCAGCTCGTTGCCCGCGACGCCGACGATGATCTCATCGGCCCCGATGGCCTCGGCGACCAGCGCGGCTCCGCTGAGGACGAGGTAGGGCGAGCGGATCATGAGCATCTTGTCCTTGACGCTGCCCGGCTCGCCCTCGGTGCCGTTGACTACCACGACCGGCGGGCAGTCGTTCGCCTCGGCGTTCTGTACCACTGCGCTGAGCTTTCGCGCGAAAGGGAACGCCGCCCCGCCCTGGCCGCGCAGATCGACCCGCTCGGCTATCGCGATCAGCTCCTCGGCGGTGAGCCGGGGCAGCGGACCGAAAATGTCGCGGTGGGCTTCCAGGTCGAGCCGGGGCATCCGGTCGAGCCCGGCGGTCAGCCGGGCCGCTCCGATCCTCATGATCGCGGGCGCGTCAACGCCCTTGATCGAGCTCATTCCCACTCATTACCTCCGGTCGGCCCGGGTAGATCGCGATACCTCGGGTCAGTGGACTTGGCCCGGTGTGACGGGTGGGTCGCAGGCCTAGGCGGCGAACCGGTGCGGAGCCCATCCACCGGGTCGGCCGCCGGGCGGCCGTGCCGGGGCCCGGATCCCGGAGATCTTGTGCGTCCTGTAGCCGGCCGGGGCATCTGCTCGCCGTTGCCCAGCCGGGGCAACGGGCCGGTGTCCGGACGCGGCACCGGACCATTATCCAGGCGGGGCATCGGACCCGTGCCGAGGCGAGGCATCGAGCCGGTATCGGCCCGTGGCGCCCGGGCACGGCCGGCCTGGGGTACCGGGGCGGCGCCGTGGCGCGGCGGCTGACCGCCATCGATGCGCGGCATCGGGCCCGTGTCCGGACGCGGCCTCGGACCGGTATCCACCCGGGGTATCGGACCGGTATCCAGGCGCGGCATCGGACCGGTACCTGGCCGCGGCGGCGGACCCGAATCGGTCCACAGCATCGGACTCGTGTCCGCGCGGGGCATCGGGCCCGTACCGTGGCGTGGCCCCTGACCGCCGCCGACGCGCGGCAACGGCCCCGTGTCCGGACGCGGCCTCGGACCGGTGTCCACCCGAGGAATCGGCCCCGTGTCCGGACGCGGCCTCGGACCGCTATCCAGCCGGGGCATGGGACCGGTGTCCGGACGGGGCCTCGGACCGCCGCCAAGCTGAGGCTGCGGCCCCGAAGCCCGGTCGCCCGGTCGCGGCGGCGGCGGAGGGAGAGCCGCCCGGGCCGGCACGGGCTCCATCGGACCAGGCCATGACGCCGCCCGGCCATCCAGGGCGCTGCGATCCGGGTACGGCGACAGGGGCAGTGCCTGGTGACCTCGCGGCCCGTACGGGTAGGAGGACAGCTCGTCCTGGGGTACGTCACCGTGTCCCCGCGGCGCGCCCTCGAACCGGGGAGGCCCGTCATACCCGGGCTCATACCGCGGCTGCCGGGCCGGGCTAGCCAGCGCGGGCTCCGTAGTCACGTAGGGACGGGCCCGCACCCCGTTCCGGGCATCGTCACCCCAGGGCGGCGCGCCCAGCGGCGTGAAACCGAGGTCGGCGTAAGCGTCCGGAACCATGCCGTAGGCATCCGGTGCTGCGCCGTAAGGAGCCGAAGCCGGAGGGGATCCGGCGTAAGCCGGGTCTGACCAGTGAACCGGAGCCGGTCCCAGCGCCGGAAACGGACCGGAAGCCGGAGACCGGCCCGGTGCCGGAAGCGCGGTCGCGGTCCACGAACTGGCGCCGGAGGCGGTGCCCGCATCGAAGCCGCCCGCACCCAGGCCGCCCGGCAGCATCTGGGGCGCGCCGCCGAACTGGGCCGCGCCGAGCTGGCCCGCACTGAGCTGAGCCTGCGCCATGGCCAGGGCCGCGGCGCGCATCGGGGCCGAACTGGCCGCGCCGGCCCGGTCGACGCTTGGCGACGAGCTCAGGGTTTCCTTCGGTCGCAGTGAGATGGCCAGGAACCTGATCGCCACGCCGAGTGCGGTCACCGCGATCGCGAACCCGTAGCTCCAGTCGACGTATGGCTTGGCCGCCCGTCCGCCGAGCAGGCCATGCAGGACCCCGAAGACGAAGGCCGCGTACGAGCTGTAGTGAATAGCCCGCCAGCGCCATGCAGTACCGTGCGCAGTGAACCGCTTACGGAGAACACTCGTTAGCACGAGCAGGAGGATAAGGTCCGATGCAATTGTGCCGAGGCCGATATAAAAAGTCCGGTACGGCGACAGGAAAGGCACCAACGCGTCGATGACATGCGATCGCTGGGCCAAGATCTCGGTCACGATATGGATGACGAGAAAGGCCAGCGTGCCGAACGAGAAGGCACGGTGAACAGCCTGTGCCATCACCCGGTGGCCCGGCGTCATGACGATCCGGTCGGTAGCCACCAGGCCGAGCAGCACCGACCCGGTCAGCCCGACCAGTGCGAGCACCCCAGCGTAATACAGCATGAAGTGCTGCGTAGCGGCGTCGATGACATGACCGGCCTTGGTCAGCGCCAGCACGGCTACGAGTACGGCAATGGCGGCGACCGAGACTGCGACGATCTTCCTCATGTGATCGCCAGTCGCTCCCTGTGCCCCCGAGTGCACACCCTGACGACCGCGTGGACGGCCGACGGTCGTTGGCACGCGTAACCTCCTCAGGATCGTGAAAAACGAGAGAAGACCAATTGCGACGCCTAGAACGCTGGCCGTAATCACTAGTCCGGTTGCTTGTGGCCTAGCGACTATATCAGCGGCAATAACTCTTTGGCGGCAAAATGATCTACAAACGATTTCGGGCGGGCGAGACAACCGCTAAGCCAGCTGGAACGACAGTGCCTCGGTCCGCTACGACGGGAACCGGCGACCGGCATATGCCCAGCGATCGTCGTCATCACGGGACGATCGTGTCCGCCCCTCAGCGGCGGCCATGACCCGGCGGAGCAGGTCATCCTGGGCCGGAGCCTCCATAGGCCAGCAGGAGTGTTGCGATATCCCAGCACGTCCCTCCTTCGCGCTAACCCCCGGCTCCGCATCTGTTATACCGCCCGCAACCGCACCAGATCTGCCAAACCGGCAACGTCCCTGCTTACGGAACTCTTCCGCCCGTACACCTTTGCGTAGGCACAAATGTCTACTTCCAGCCCAAGAAATTCAGACACTCGCCGCTGAATGGGCAGCAACCACGCATTCATTCAGGGAACTGCCGGGCGAGTAGCCACCACGGCCTATATCATCCGCACGGCACCAGCACCACACGGCTGCCGCGACGGTAAGGGAAGTATCAGCGCCCTGCAGCCACGGGTCGGTGGCGCACCGGGTACCCAAGTACGTACCCAGGGGCACACCGACTCCCCCGCTGGCGCGCCGCCCACCCCCCCGCGGGCGCGCCCCCACTCCCCGCGGCACGGCGCCCACTCCTCGGGGCCGCGCCGCCCACTCCCGAGGCGCGCCGCCCACTCCCGGAGCGCGCCGCCCATCCCGTAGGGCGCGCCGCTCGCCGGCGTCACTCCCGTTCCTGGAGCACCCAAAAAGTCACTCGCCGAGTCGGCGCTACCCGTGCGCCGCCCCGCTACGCGTACACCGCGGCCGGGGCGTACTCGACCACTACCGGCAGGTGATCCGAGGCGGCCCGGGTCTGCGCGGTGTCGATTACCTGGTGCGCGCGCAGCGCGGGGACCAGCGCATCGGTCACCCGGACGGCGTCGATGCGGCGTCGCACCCCGTGCTCGCCGTGGACGTCGGCCCGATGATGGCCGGCCGTGGGCTGCCAGACGGCGCCGGTGACCGCGGCCGCGTCGTGCAGGCCGCCCGCCCACAGCACGTCCCCCGGCTCCCGATCGGCCCAGTGCCTGCGCCGTCCCCGTTCGTCGTAGTCCCACTGGCACTGGTAGATGAGGTCGGCGAACCACTCCACGCCGGCGTAGGGATCGGCGGGCTCGTACAGCGCCCCGGCCGGTCCCCGGTCCGCGGACTCGGTGTTCCAGTCAGCGCCGACCAGCACCGGCGGCTTGCCCCGGGGCCGGGTGACCGCGGCCACCAGGCGCTCGTTCTGGTCGGCGCGGAGCCGGCGGCAGAACGGGCTCGCGTGGAAGGCGCCGTGCCGGATCAGCGGGCCGCCCATATCCAGGGTGACCAGCGCCAGACCGTGCCAGAAGTCCCGGCCTCCGTAGCAGCGCAGCGAGCCGGACAGCGGCTCGATCCCGTCCCGCCACATCAGTCCTACGTGATAGCCGTGACCGCCGAACGCCACGGCGGCTTCCGGGCCGCCGGGGCCGGGCACTTCGCAGCGCAGGCCGGCGTCGCCAGCCAGCTGGCGCAGCCGCCGCGCGGCCGCCTCGCCGTCAGGAGCCAGGATCTCCTGGACGGCGAGCACGTCGGCGTCCAGGCTCCGGATCACGCCGACGACAAGCTCGTAGTGCCGACGGTCCTCCGCCGAGTCGGCCGCGAACAGGTCGAGCATGTTGTACGTGCCAAACCGGACCGATCCCAGCCCAGGCTCCGCCGCCATCACGTCCCCACCGGGAACGCGTAGGCGGACGGCACGGGCCCCGGATCCGGCCGGTAGGTGACGGCGATCTGGAGATGCGGGGTCAGCAGCACCGAGCCCGGCGCCCCGGCCACCGGCGAGCCGTCCAGGTAGACCGCGACCGGCGCCGACGGCGAGGCCCGCAGCCCGCCCAGACGGCCCCGGCTCAGCGGCACCTGCCACTCGGCGAAAAACTGGCCGAGGGTGAACACGCTCTGGTCGCTGTTCGCGGTGACGTGGACGATCCCCGAGGTGTACAGCGGGGACATGCGCCGGGCGGGGACATCGACGCCGATGCCGGACGGCACGGTGACTGGCTTGCCGTCGACGATCACGTCGAGGTGCACCGCGAACCGGACCACCTCACCGGGGGCGGCGAGCAGCGGCAGCCCGGCGGCCTGCACTCCGGCCGTAACGGACGCCGGGGCGGGCCACGGCGGCGCCCCGCGGGCCTCCGGGCCGGGACCGTGCCCACCGCGGAGGCCCAGCACGAGCAGCGCGGTGGCCGCGGCGGAGATCAGCACCCGGACGCGGAACCAGTCCAGCCGCAAACCCCGCGAGCCGGGCCGCCGGACCCCGGGCAGGCCGTGCCGCCGGGCCCTAGGGACGTGCGCCAAGCTCCGCCGCCACCAGCTCAGCGATCTGCGCCGTGTTCAGCGCCGCGCCCTTGCGCAGGTTGTCGCCGCAGACGAACAGCTCGATGGTCCGCGGGTCGTCGAGCGACTGGCGGACCCGGCCGACCCAGGACGGATCGGTGCCGACGACATCGACCGGGGTGGGGAACTCAAACGCGGCCGGGTTGTCGGCCACCACGACCCCCGGCGCCATCCGCAGCACCCGCCAGGCCTCCTCGCGGCTGACCGGCTGCGCGAAGGTCGCGTGCACGGCCACCGAGTGGGTGGTCACGACGGGCACCCGGACGCAGGTCGCGGAGACCTTCAGCCCGGGCAGGCCGAGGATCTTGCGGGACTCGTTGCGGATCTTCAGCTCCTCGGACGACCAGCCGTCCGCCTTCAGCGAGCCCGCCCACGGCACCACGTTCATCGCCAGCGGCGCGGGGAACGGGCCGAGGTCGCCGACCGCCGCGCGCACGTCGCCGGCCCGCTGCCCCAGCGACCGGGTCCCGGCCACCTTGTCGAGCTGCGCGTAGAGCGTGTCGATGCCCGCCTGGCCGGCCCCGGACGCCGCCTGGTACGAGGCGACCACCATCTCCTCCAGGCCGAACACCCGGTGCAGGGCCCCGACCGCCACGATCATCGACAGCGTGGTGCAGTTCGGGTTGGCGACGATGCCCTTGGGTCGGCGGGCCAGGTGGTCCGGGTTGACCTCCGGTACTACCAGCGGGACCTCGGGGTCCATCCGGAAGGCGCCCGAGTTGTCGACGGCCACCGCGCCGCGGGCCGCCGCGACCGGCGCCCACTGCGCCGAGACCTCGTCCGGCACGTCGAACATGGCCACGTCGATGCCGTCGAACGCGTCCTCGGCCAGCGCGACCACCTCGGTCTCGCCGCCCCGGACGGTCAGCCGCCGCCCGGCCGACCGCGGCGAGGCGATCAGCCGGATCTCGCCCCAGACGTCTTCCCGGGTGGACAGCAGGTCGAGCATGACGGTGCCGACCGCGCCGGTCGCCCCGACGACGGCCAGCGACGGACGGCCAGCAACCTCGCTCATCGCCCGGTCCCCCCGTAGACAACCGCCTCCACCTGGTCGGAGTCGAGCTCGAAGGCCTTGTGGGTGGCGTTCACGGCCAGGTCGACGTCGTCCTGTGCGACCACCACCGAGATCCGGATCTCCGAGGTGGAGATCATCTCGATGTTCACCCCCGCGTCGGCCAGCGCGCTGAAGAATGTGGCGCTCACCCCGGGGTGGGACCGCATGCCCGCCCCGACCAGGGAGGCTTTGCCGATGTGGTCGTCGTAGATCAGGGACTCGAAGCCCATGGCCTCCTGGATGCCCTGCAGCGTGGTCAGCGCGCGCTGGCCGTCGTCGCGGGGCAGCGTGAACGAGATGTCCGTCCGTCCGGTGGCTACCGCGGAGATGTTCTGCACGATCATGTCGATGTTGATGCCGGCCTCGGCGACGGCCGTGAAGATCCGCGCCGCCACGCCCACCCGGTCCGGCACGCCCACGACGGTGAGCTTCGCCTCGCTCCGGTCGTGGGCCACGCCGGAGATGATGGCCTGCTCCATTTCGGTTGCCTCCGCAATCTCTTTCGCGTGCCCCTGGACCCAGCTCCCGGGCCGGTTCGTGAAGGACGACCGCACGTGGATCGGGACCCCGTACCGCCGCGCGTACTCCACGCAGCGCGGCATCAGGACCTTTGAGCCGCTGGCCGCCATCTCGAGCATTTCCTCGTAGCTGATCCGCGGGATCTGCCGGGCGGTCCGCACGATCCGGGGGTCGGCGGTGAAGACGCCGTCCACGTCGGTGTAGATCTCGCACACGTCGGCGTTCAGCGCGGCGGCCAGCGCGACCGCGGTGGTGTCGGAGGCACCGCGGCCCATCGTGGTGACGTCCTTGGTCGTCTGCGACACGCCCTGGAATCCGGCCACGATGGGGATCGCGCCGTCGGCCAGCGCGCCGGCGATCCGTCCCGGCCTGATGTCGATGATGCGCGCCCGGCCGTGCGTGTCGTCGGTGATCACCCCGGCCTGGGAGCCGGTGAACGAGCGCGCCTCCAGGCCCAGGGTGGCGATGGCCATGGCCAGCAGCGCCATCGAGATCCGCTCCCCGGCGGTCAGCAGCATGTCGAGCTCACGGGCCGGCGGCAGCGGGCTGACCTGGCCGGCCAGGTCCATCAGCTCGTCGGTCGAGTCGCCCATCGCGGACACCACCACCACGACCTGGTCCCCGCCCTTGCGGGTGGCCACGATCCGCTGGGCGACGCGCTTGATCCCGTCGGCGTCGGCTACCGATGATCCGCCGTACTTCTGCACCACGAGCGCCACGACCGCGCCGCACCTCCCCGAAAGGTCCCCGGATGGAACCCTTGATTTTAACTACCGAACGAAGACGGTCCCCGCCCCGCTCACGGGCTCGTGCTCTCTTCGGCGACGTCCAGGCTGGCGTGCGCGACCACGGCGTGCAGCGCGCGCAGAGCGGCCCCGCCGTGGGTGCCCCAGTGGTTGAAGTAGCTGTACTGCCACCACCACAGCGCCTCGAGCGAGCGCCCGGCCTGATAGTGCTTGAGGCCGTGGATGAGATCGGCGGCCACGTCCGCGATGTCGTCCGAGATCCGGAACGGCAGGCACAAGGAGTCCTTGTACGGGTCGAACACCTCGGCGTACTCGTCCACCGCGGACAGCCGGGTGGCCAGGCCGGTGCGCAGGGCGTCGAGGTCCGGGTCGTCGCCCACCTCCGGCTCCCAGTTACCCGGCAGGATCACGTCGCTGCTGGCGCCGAGCTGTGCTCCGGCCAGCAGGATCTGGGATACCTCGAGCAGCAGCAGCGGGACGGTCTCGTCGCCGCCGCCCTGGGCGAGCGCCTCCACCCCGTCGACGAAGATCTTCACGCTCGCCGCGATCTGGTCCGCCAGCGGCTGCCACTCGCGGCTGTCAGCCGGGCCTTCCGTCCGTGCCCGAGCCGGCGGTTCAGACATCAAGCAGTCTCCGTCCCTCGAATGCGCGCCCCAGCGTCACCTCATCGGCGTACTCCAGGTCGCCCCCGACCGGCAGCCCGCTTGCCGGCCTGGTGACCCGCAAGCCCATTGGCTTGACCAGCCTAGCGAGAAAGGCGGCCGTCGCCTCCCCTTCGAGGTTGGGATCGGTGGCGAGTATCAGCTCTGTCACCGTTCCGTCAGTGAGCCGTACCATCAGCTCCCTGATCCGCAGCTCGTCCGGGCCGACCCCGTCGATCGGGCTGATCGCCCCGCCAAGCACGTGATAGCGACCGCGGAACTCACGTATCTTCTCCACCGCCGCGACGTCCTTGGGCTCCTCTACCACGCAGATCACCGCGAGGTCCCGCCGCGGGTCCAGGCAGATCCGGCACTCCTCGGCCTCGGCCACGTTGCCGCAGGTCTTGCAGAACCGGACCTTCTCGGTCACCTCGATCAGCGCGTCCGCGAGCCGCCTGACGTCGGCGTGGTCCGCGGCCAGCAGGTGAAAAGCGATCCGCTGGGCACCCTTGGGACCGACCCCGGGTAGCCGCCCGAGCTCGTCGATGAGGTTCTGGATGACCCCTTCGTACACGTCAGTCCCTACGTTGCGGGCTTGTCCTCGTCGTCGGGATCCTCGTGCTCGTGGGCCGGGGCCCCGATGCCGAGGCTGGACAGGTCGAGCCCGCCGGGCAGGTTGAGGCCGCCCCCGCCGCCGGGCATCCCCGGCATGCCGCCGCCCTGCATGGCCGCGGCGAACGGTCCCATCTGCTGCTGCTGCAGGTCCTCGGCCGACCGGTAGGCGTCCCGGACCGCCGCGAGCACGAGGTCGGCGATCGTCCGCGCCGTCTCCTCGGGATCGTCGGTATCCACCGCGCCCGCGCCGATGGTCAGGTCCATCAGCTCGCCCTGGCCGTTGACGGTGGCCTTGACCAGGCCGCCGCCGGACGTCCCGGTGACCTCGGCGTCCGCGAGCGCCTGCTGGGCGCTCATGAGTTGCTCCTGCATCTGCTGCGCTGCGGCGAACAGCTGCTGCATATCCATCTGGGGTTCCACATCGCCCTCCTACGCAGAGCCTACGACGAGCCTGGCGCGGTTTAGCCGGTACGGCGCGGCGCTAGCCCTCGAACTCGCCGATCACCTGGCCGCCCAGCTCGCGCTGGATGAGGTCCATGCCGGTCAGCTCGCTGCCCTGGACTACCTGGTCGTCCGGCGACGGCTCGTCGGGGGCCAGGTCGTCGGGCGGCAGGTCGTCGGGTGGCAGGTCGTCGTCCGGCTCGTCGGGGAGCCCGGCGAATTCCGGCGGGACGAACTCCGGTGGCGCCGGGGCGGGGTCCCGGCGAGCCGGCGCC
>JAJKHX010000381.1 GCA_021154785.1 Nocardiopsis sp. | reverse complement strand
GTGTTCACCGGCGTCTCCCAGGCGCACCGCATCGCCCGGGAGGAGATCTTCGGCCCGGTGCTGTCCGTCCTGACGTTCCGGACGCCCGCCGAGGCGCTGGAGAAGGCCAACAACACGCCGTACGGCCTGTCGGCCGGGGTCTGGACCGAGAAGGGGTCGCTGATCCTGCACATGGCGTCCCGGCTGCGGGCCGGCGTGGTGTGGGCCAACACCTTCAACAAGTTCGATCCGGCGGCGCCGTTCGGAGGTTACAAGGAATCCGGCTACGGCCGGGAAGGCGGCCGGCAGGGACTGGAGGCCTACCTCGATGTCTGACCCCGCTGCGGCTCCCCGTATTGCCGTGCGCAAGACGTACAAGCTGTACATCGGCGGAGCGTTCCCCCGGTCCGAGAGCGGAAGGTCCTACCCGGTGACCGACCACCAGGGCAGGTTCGGTGCCAACGCGGCCCTGGCCTCGCGCAAAGACGCCCGGGACGCGGTCGGCGCGGCGCGCAAGGCGTTCCCGGGCTGGTCGGCGGCTACCGCGTACAACCGCGGCCAGGTCCTGTACCGGGTCGCCGAACTGCTCGAGGGCCGCCGCGCGCAGTTCGTCGCCGAGGTCCGGGCCGCCGAAGGGCTGAGCGCCCGGCTGGCCGAGGCGTCGGTGGACGAGGCGATCGACCGCTGGGTCTGGTACGCCGGCTGGTCCGACAAGATCTCCCAGGTCTGCGGCTCGTCGAACCCGGTCGCCGGGCCCTACTTCAACTTCTCCCTGCCCGAGCCGACCGGCGTGGTCGCGGTGATCGCGCCGCAGGCGCCGAGCCTGCTCGGGTTCGTATCGGTGGTCGCGCCCGCCGTGGTCAGCGGCAACACCGTGGTGGCCCTGGCCAGCGAGCAGTTCCCGCTGCCCGCCGTCTCGCTCACCGAGGTGCTGGCGACCTCCGACGTGCCCGGCGGCGTGATCAACGTGCTGACCGGCCGCACCGCCGAGATCGCGCCCTGGCTGGCCTCGCACATGGACGTCAACGCCATCGACCTGACCGGCGCGCCCGGCGACCTCGCCGATGACCTGGCCGTGGCCGCGGCCGAGAACCTCAAGCGGGTCGTCCGGCCCCGGGCTGACGACGGCGCCGGGGAAGACTGGTCCGCCGTACCCAGCCTGAACCGCATGCTCGCCTACCTGGAAACCAAGACCGTCTGGCATCCGGCCAGCACCTGACCTGGCCCGAGCTGGCTCACCGCCGTAATGACACTGACGGCCGTTACCCTCCAAGGTGAATTAAAGTTCGATTCAACTGAACGGAGTGGCTTCATGCTCGAACCTAATGATCCCGAGTGGGGCCTGTGCGACCACGGCCCCCTTCTCTCCGCCGATTACCGTGACGACGACGAGGAAGATTACGAGGAAGAACGGGACGAGTACGACGAGCCGGACGCGAGCCCTGCGACCTCCGCAGCAAGGCCATGCTCCTGCGTCATCGGCGGGAACTGATGTCCCAGATGACCCAGGAAACCGCCTAGCGCACATGATGTCCGGCCGATGGGGTAATGCTCCGGCGGGAGGAAGCATGCCCGCTACCGTTCAGCCGGTTATCGTGACTCCGACGCTGCCCTTGCTACTGGCCTTCTACAAGGCACTGCTCGGCGCGGTAGAGATCTCGCGCGTCCCGGAAGACGGGCCGGCCTTCTACGTCGGCCTGCAGATTGGCAACGCCGAGCTCGGCATCGTCACCGACGGTGAGGCTGACATCGCCGCCCCCCAGCGGATCCTGCTCAACGTGAACGTCGGCGATCTGAGCGTCGGCGGCGTTGAGGCATTGCTGGAACATGTCGAGGCCCTGGGCGGGCGCGTTCTCGGCCCGCCGAACGATATGCCCTGGGGTCAGCGCGTAGCTCACATCCAGGACCCGGATGGCAACACGGTCAACCTCACCGAGCCCATCTGACCAGCCTGAATGCCTTCAGTCAGGTTGCGGCTGCTGACATCCGTCATGCCGATGTCAGGATCTGGCGCACTAGGAGCAGATACGGCCGTCTCCTTAGCGTGGAGACATGACGAACCAGACCCGGCGCAACCGCTTCCAGTCCCTGGCGATGATCGCGGTGTTCGACATCGCGGGGCCGTACGTGGCCTACTCGCTGCTCCGCTCGGCCGGGCAGAGCGCCGTCTCCGCGCTCGTCCTGAGCGGCGTCCTCCCGGCCGTGGGCGTGATCGCCGGGGCGATCCGTCACCGGCGAGTGGACACCGTCGGGATCCTGGTGCTGGCCGGCATCGCGGTCGGCACCGTCCTCGGGATGCTGAGCGGCGACCCCCGGCTGGTCCTGATAGAGGGCTCGGTGCCCACCGCCGTGTTCGGGCTAGTCTGCCTCGCTTCTCTGCGGGCGCAGCGGCCGCTGATCTACCGGTTCGCCCTCGAGTTCATCGGCCCGGACACCCCGAAGGGACGTGACTTCGCGTCCCTGTGGCGTCACCAGGGATTCCGCCACGTCTTCCGGCTCTACACCGTGGTCTGGGGTGTGGTGTACCTGGCCGAGGCGGCGGCCAGGGTCATCATCGCCGAGACGACCTCGACTTCGACCGCGCTGGCCGTCTCCAGGGTGATGCCCTACGCCGTCGCCGCCGCCCTGGTGGGCTGGATGGTCGCCTACGGCCGCCGGGCCAAGCGCGAGGGCGAGCGCCTCGCCGCAGCGCAGGCCGCCGCGGATGCCTCCGCCGCGGATGCCCTAGCTGTGGATGCCCCGGCCGTGAGCGGGCTCCCCGCCACCACCTCCGTCTAGCTCCGGTCCGGCCCGAGCGTGTGCGCTCGGCAGCATGCCGCCAGGTCCAGGTGCGCCCGGACCTGGCGGCGTGCTGTCAGCGGTGGCAGCATCGGGGCATGCGCGTAATGAGGTGGTGCGGCGGCGTAGTGTGGGCCGGCTCCTGGTATCTCATGTACCTGGAGGTCACGCGCTGGCGCCACGTGAAGCCGTCGCTGGCGTTTAACTCGGCTCCTGATCCGGTCACCGGCATCCGGCCGCGTCCCGGGGAGCCGCTGAAGCTGCTCTACGTCGCGTGCGTGGCGGCTCCGCTGGTAGTCATGGCCGGACCCGTCGCCCGGCTCCTCGCCCGTCGGCCCGGCCGCCGGATCGCCTGACTCGCGGGCCAGTCGGCCGCCGGATCGCCTGACTCGTCGGCTAGGCCGCCTGACGATGCGAGGCTGCCAGCCGCCGCGGAGCTGTACCCCTGCGGCACCACGAACCTCTTTGCGCCCACGCCTAACTATCTCGCGACACGGCAGTTTCCCGGGAAAATGTCATGGTCATCCGATAGAGTCGAATTCAGTACCGAGAGGTCCCGGAGCGGTAGGGCTCGCAATTACCAGCGACGACCGCCGGAGGGAGGTGACCCGTTATGGGTGCTGCCCCAGTTTTCGCCAGTGCGAGTGAGGCGCTGGATGTGGCCCGCGCGGCGCTGGGCTACCTGGCGGCCGCGGATGCGACCGGGCTGACGCCTGACGAGCAGGCGGGCTGCCTGCGGCGGCTGGAACGGCTCACGTCGGTGACGACTGCCGCCCGGGCATCGGTACTGGGGGCGTTCACTTTCGGCAAGGGCCATTCCGCGGACGCGGATTACAGCCCGCGGGCGTGGCTGATTCATAAGACCGGGATCACCCGGGGTGCGGCGGTGTCATACACGGCGTGGGCCAAGCGGGCGGTGGCGCATCCGCGGGTGTTCGCCGTGCTGGCCGGAGACGGCGATGTCTCGGAATCGTTCGCCCGCACGATCTGCCTGTGGACCGACAAGCTGCCTGCGGCGTCGCGGGATGCGGCGGACGGGATCTTGATCGGCGGAGCGGTCAGCGGCCTGGCGCTGCCGGACCTGGCGGTGCTGGCCTCGGAAATGCTAGCCCGCTCATGGCAACCGGATCGGCCGGGTCCGGCAGGCGGGAAGGACCAGGAAAGGCAACCGGAGGAGCCGCGAGACGAGTCAGGCGGGGACGATCGCGGATCGGACGCCGGCGGAAGGGAAGACGCCGGTGACGCCGGGGACGGCTCGGGCGGCGGGGATGGCCAGCCGGATGCCGACGGGTCATCGGCTGGGGTATTCGAGGACCGGGCGCTGAAACTGCTGGTCACGTTCCAGGGTGCCGGGGTGCTGCACGGCGACCTGACCCCCGAGTGCGCCGAGATCGTGAACACCGTCCTGGACGCGCTAGCCGTCCCGGCGGGGCCGGAGGACACCCGGGACAAGGGACAGCGGTACCACGACGCACTGCAGGAGGCGATGACCCGGCTGATCGCCTCCGGGCTGCTCCCGGAGCGAGGCGGGCAGCCGGTGAAGGCCTGGGTCAATGTCTCGCTGGCCGACCTGATGCTGCTCGACGGCAGCTCCGCGCTGCTGGACGAGTGGACGGACCAGATGCGGACCCGGTTCGCCGCGCACCGGGCCGCGTCAGCGGGCGGCGGCGGGGACACCGGTGGTGCATGGCTGGACGGGGACGCCGCGCAGGCGCTCACCTGTGATGCGGTGCTGGCGCCGGTCGTAACCGGAGACGTGGACCCGGCCGCGTTCGATGACCTCATCCGGCTGTGCGTCGAGCTGGACAGGCTCCGCCATGACCACGACCACGACCACGACCGGATCGGCGGCGAGGACGACCGGATCGGCGGCGAGGACGGCAGGGTCCGGGGCTGCGTGCGACCGGAGTCGGCCCAGTCTGGCCCGGCCTGGCCCGGCACCGCCCGATCTGGCAACGCCCGGTCCCGGGAAGCCCTCGAGCAGGCAATCGTCGGCAAGGCCGCCGCGCTGCTGTCCGGGCCCGGCGGGCTGGCGTCGTTCCTGCGCCGCCGCCTGCTCGGGACCCGGCTGGGCGGGCCGAGCCTGCCGCTGGACATCGGCTACAGCGACACCATCCCGGCCTCGATCCGCAACGCGGTCAGGCTTCGTGACCTGCACTGCCAGTGGGCCGGCGGCTGCCACCAGCCCGCGAGCGCCTGCGAGGTCCACCACACCAGGCACAAGGCCGACGGCGGCAAGACCAGCCTCCAAGGCTGCGTGCTCCTTTGCCGGTTCCACCACCAAATCGCCATCCACCACTAGGGCTGGTCCCTGGTCGTCAACCCCGACGGAACCACGACCGCGTGGAACAAGGACAAGACCAAAGTCCTCCACAGCCATAGCCCGCCAGCCCGAGCCGGGTAACCTGCCCGGGGACGGGCGAATTGCCAGTCTCACACCCTCAGGCTCAGCGCCAGGCTACGGCTGAACCAGCGCAACTGGTTGACCGAACCATCCTCGCCCGGCGTCCCGGCGAACGCCACGACGAGATCCCGGCCTTGGTCACCGGCATCAGCAGGTGGCGGTCACCAGGCTGCCCAGGTCCCAGTTAGTCAGCGTCAGCCCGGCGGGCCCGCCGTCCGCCATCGGCCTGCCGCCCGGTCCGTCCAGCGCCACCCGCGCGTACCGCTACGCGTGGTGCTCGCGGTAGTGCGCCGCCAGCACGTCGTCGCCGAAATCATCCACCGGGTTCCGCCACGCCGAATGAATATGGTTACCGTTTCCCTGGGTGTTGTCGTGTTCGATAAGCAAAGTCGGCCCCTGGACGCGGTAGTAGTGCCGCTCCCCGGGCGACGTGCCGCCCGCCCAGGCGAACGTCAGGTTGTCCATGCCCATGCGTTCGAGCTCGTGCAGCTGCACCCCGGCCACCTCGTCGGGCAGCCGCCGCGCGAACCCCCCGACCAGTTCGGTCAGCGAGTCGAACTGCACCCGGCTCAGAGACGACCCGGGGATGCCCTTGGGGCTGGAGCGGACGTAGCTGAGGATGTCCCGCTCGTCGTCGCTGAGCACGTAGTCCGGCTCGGGCGCGAACACCGGGTCCGGACGTTCGGTACCGCCGAGGCGGGGGACCATCCGGGCGGCCAGGTCGGGTGGCGACCGGTGGTGGATGATCGCGGCCCGCCGCTGCGTCGCGTCCAGCGAGTTCACCAGCCGGAAGCCCAGTTCCTCGTCGTCGGCCAGCGGCGCCAGCAGCCCGAACGACGCCGGCTGGGAGCCCAGCAGGCAGGGGGTGGGGGAGACGTGCCGGCCGTCGGCCACGGTGAAGTTGAGGGAGACGTGATGCCCGGCGAACTGCCAGCCCCACGCCCGCTCGCCCGGCGTGCCGAAGACTTTGAAGCAATACCGTTCGGGATTAAAAAGGTCTTTCGCCGTCCCCGGGGACAGGGCCCGGAGCACGTGCTCCATGGCCATCACCGACACCACCTTGGTGTAGGCGGGCATGCTCGTGCCGGTCACGATCAGCTCGTGCCCCAGCCGGCGCTGGCCCTCGTCGAGCGCGCCGATCGGCAGCCCGTCCCGGTCCCGGGCGGGCAGGAAAGACCAGCTGCGCCGCTCCTCGCCGAACGGGTAGCAGGCCTGTTTCCGCTGTTCCGCGGTCAGCGCCCCGACGAACGCCGAGGCCGCCGCCGTCATCCGTCCGGCCGTCTCCGGTACTTCCAGCCTTTCCCCGTTGTTGCCCATGATCCGATTATCCGCCCCGGGCCGCAGCTGCGAGTAGTTCGCAGCCGCGCACGGCTGGCTGCTGTCGAGATGCTGCAACGGGTTTTCCGGGTCATGCTGGGATGATGACCAGCCAGCAGCACCCGGCCGCCGCCCGCCACGAGCACGGCGGCGACCACGACCACGGCGACCACGACCACGGCCACTACGAGCACGGTCACCAGGACCACGGCCACCATGATCACGGCCACCACGACGAGCACGAGCACCACCGTGAGCATGATCACGGTCATCAAGGTCTCTGGGCGCGCGTCCGCCACACCGTCGGCCCGCACTCGCACGACCACGACCGCGCCGTCGACCCGGTCCTGGAATCCTCCGCCGAAGGCCTCCGGACGCTGTGGATCTCGCTCGCCGGACTGGCCGCGACCGCGCTCGCCCAGGCGGTGGTGGTGGCGCTGTCCGGCTCGGTCGCGCTGCTCGGGGACGCGCTGCACAACGGAGCCGACGCGCTGACCGCGGTGCCGCTCGGCATCGCGTTCCTGCTCAGCAGGCGGCGCCCCACCCGGCGTTACACCTACGGCTACGGCAGGGCCGAGGACCTGGCCGGCATCGTCATCGTCGCCGTGATCCTGCTCTCCTCCGCCGCGGCCGCCTACGCCGCCGTCACCCGGCTGCTGCACCCGCACCCCGTCACCCACCTGGCCGCGGTCGCGATCGCCGCCGCGATCGGCTTCGCCGGCAACGAGCTGGTCGCCCGCTACCGGATCAGCACCGGCCGCCGGATCGGGTCAGCCGCCCTGGTCGCCGACGGCCTGCACGCCAGGACCGACGGTTTCACGAGCCTGGCCGTGCTCGTCGGCGCGGGCGGGGTGGCGATCGGCTGGCACTGGGCCGATCCGGTGGTGGGCCTGCTCATCACGGCGGCCATCTTGATGGTCGGCTGGCAGGCCGCCCGCGAGGTCGGCCGGCGCCTGCTGGACAGCGTCGACCCCGCGCTCACCGAACAGGCCGAGGCCACCCTGCTCGCCACCCCCGGCGTGCTGGCCGCCGGGCGGGTCCGGCTCCGCTGGGTCGGCCGCACCCTGCGCGCCGAATGCGAGATCTCGGTCGACCCGGCGTGCACCGTCGTCCAGGCCCATGACATCGCGGTCAGCGCCGAGCACGCGCTCATCCACGCGATCCCGCGGCTCGCCGCGGCCATCGTGCACGCCGATCCGCTGGACCAGGCCGGCACCGACCACCACGCGGTCCTGGCCCACCACTCGGGGACCTAGAAGCGGGAACCAGGAGCGGGGCCTAGACGCGGGGGAGGATCCCGGCCAGCAAGGTGCCCATCCGGCTGGCGGCGGCCCGGCCCGCCTCGACCACCTCGGCATGGCTGAGGCCCTGCCCGGCCAGTCCCGCCGCCAGGTTGGTGACCAGCGAGATGCCCAGCACCTCGGCGCCCAGGTGACGGGCCGCGATCGCCTCCAGCACGGTCGACATCCCGACCAGGTCGGCGCCGAGCCGGCCCAGCATGGTGATCTCCGCCGGGGTCTCGTAATGCGGTCCCGGCATCATGGCGTAGACGCCCTCGGCCAGGCTCGGGTCGGCCTCGCGGGCCAGCGCCCGCAGCCGCGGGGAGTACAGATCGGTCAGGTCCACGAAGCGCTGCCCGGGCGGGGGCGGCCCGGCCAGCGGGGACCGGCCGGTCAGGTTGAGGTGGTCGCTGATCAGCACCGGCTCGCCCACGCTGAGCCCCGGCCTGATCCCGCCCGCCGCGTTGGTCAGCACCACCGCCCGGCAGCCCGCCGCCACCGCCGTCCGCACCCCATGCACCACGGTGGCGGGCGACAGCCCCTCGTAGAGATGCACCCGGCCGAGGAACACCAGCACCCGGACTGAACCCATAGGCACCGAACGGGCTGCCAGCGTGTGGCCGGGCACCGTCGAGCCCGGGAAACCTCCCAGCTCGGCTAGGGGTATCGCGGTTTCTGTCGCGCCGATCGCATCGGCGGCCGGCGCCCAGCCCGAGCCGAGCACCACGGCGACGTCATGCGGCCCGGCCAGCGCCGTCAGGCGCCCGGCGCTGGCTCTCGCGGCGGTGTACGGATCATCAGTAACCATGGCCTCCGGAGAATACATCGTCTTCCAGGACGAATTCGGGCGCCTCGCCGCCTCGCGAGCCGGGGGCAGAATGTCATAGCTGCGTCATACCGTGGCCGTGTGTCTCGTTACCGTCTTAGACCCTCGTCCACGCAGGAGGCAGTGCTGCTCGGGCACTGCGCGCATGCCCGGTACGTGTGGAACCTCTGCGTGGAGCAGGAAGCGCACTGGCGGCCGGGCCGCGGCCTGATGCCGAGGTTCGCGGAACGGTGCCGTCAGCTTTCCCAAGCCAGGGCAGAAAACCCGTGGCTGGCTGCGGGCAGTGTGATCGTGCAACAGCAGGCGATCCGCGACCATGCCCAAGCGATGGCAGGCTTCTTCGCCCGGACACACCGCCGCCCATCCTGGCGTAAGGCGGGCCGGGACGAGGGATTCCGTATTGTCCATGTACGTCCAGGTGACGTGCGTCGGCTGAACCGCAGCACGGCCCAGGTATGGATACCGAAGGCCGGGTGGGTGCGGTTCCGCTGGTCCCGGCAGGCCCCGCAGGATGTGAAGTCTTACCGGGTGACGCTGGATCGGGCCGGGCGCTGGCATGTCGCCTTCGCCGCGATTCCCTCGCCGGTGCCCGCCCCCGGGAACGGCAGGACTGTGGGCATCGACCGGGGTGTGACGGTCAGTGCGGCCCTGTCCACCGGGGAACGGCTCCACGTTCCCGGCCTGGCCTGGCGGGAGCAGGCCAGGCTCCGGCGGCTGGAACGCAAGCTCGCCCGCGCCGAACGCGGCTCGGCCCGCCGAGGGAAGGTGCGGCTGGGCATCGCGCGCATCAAGGCGCGGGAGACCGACCGGCGTAAGGACTGGGACCGAGAAGAAGACCACAGACATCGCACGGCGGTTCGGCCTGATCAAGGTCGAAAACCTGCGGGTCAAGAACATGACCCGGTCCGCGAAGGGCATCCGGGAGGCTCCGGGCCGTAACGTGCGGCAGAAGGCCGGGCTGAACCGGGGGATCTTGCGGTCGGGGTGGGGTCTGCTGGTGCGGCGGCTGGAGGAGAAGGCGCCGGGCCGGGTGGTGAAGGTTCATGCCGCGTTCACGAGCCAGCGGTGCTCGGCGTGCGGGCACGTGGATGCAAGGTCGCGCAAGAGCCAAGCGCGGTTTGTGTGCACGGCCTGCGGATTCGCCTGCCATGCTGACGTGAACGCGGCCAGGAACATCGCGGCGGGGCACGCCGTGACTGCGCGGGGAGGCTTCCGGGGTGCCGGGCCGGTGAACCGCGAACCTCAACCCTTGCTCCTTCCAGCAACGTAGGACTGGGTTGGAATCCCCGCCTTTCCGGGGGGAGGATGCCAAGAACGTCATCATGGCGCAGGCCGGGGCGGAAAAGCCCGTGATTGGTTGTAGCGTGTTTTGATGGACGAAGCGTCAGGGCTGGAAGCGGCGAAGATAGTCGCGGACGAGGCACGGCAGCGTCCAGCCTTCAACGACCCGCGGACACCGTGGGCCGGCAAGCCCCGGCGCGCCGACATCTTGTGCTGGGCCGGCATCATGCTCAGCGGCATTTTCTACTGGGTGACGCTGCCGCTGCGCACCCACCTGGTCGGCACCCACCCGCTGTGGTCCACGCTGATCGGCGGGGGTACCGAGTCCATCATCTCCGCCGCCGCCTTCGCCCGGGTCGGGCACGGGTCGCTGATCCTGGTGCTGCTCGCGGCCATTCCCGGGCTGATGAAGTTCGACCCGCTGTACTGGTGGGCAGGCCGGCTCTGGGGCGAGCGCATCATCGTGCTCCTGGGCGGCAAGCGCAACCGCGGGGAAAGGTACATGGCCCGCGTGCAGCGCTGGGGCCGCAAGTTCACCTGGCCCGCCGTGATCGTCTCCCCGTTCCTGCCCATCCCCAACGCGATCATCTACGTCATCGCTGGCTGGGCCGGCATGCGGCTGCTCACGTTCGTCATCCTGGACATCATCGGGACGCTGCTGTGGGCGGGCCTACTGTCCGGCCTCGGCTACGCGCTCGGCCACCACGCGGTCGTGGTGGCGCAGGCCATCTCGCACTACGGGCTCTGGGTCTCAATCGGCCTGGTCGTAGTGATCGTGTTCTTCCAGATCCGCTCGCAGCGCCATATGATGAGCGACTACAACGCGGCCCGCGCGGCCCAGGCCGCCGAGGGCGAGCAGGCCCCTGAAAGTGACAAGGCGCCCGAAGGCGATCAGGCTGCCACCCCCTGATCCCGGCCAGCTAGCCGACGTTCACCTGGCCCCGCTGGTCAGCAGCGGCGCCGTCCCCTCGCTGGCCTGGGCGGTCGTCCAGGACGGGGACGCCCATCTCGGCGGGTTCGGCGGCGCCGGGCCGCAGACCATCTTCCAGGCCGGCTCGGTCACCAAGGTCTTCACCGCGCTGCTGCTGGCCGACATGGTCGAACGCGGCGAGGTGCGCCTGGCCGATCCGGCGGCGCGCTACCTGCCTGGCGGCCAGGACGCGGCCGGCCCGCCGACCCTGGCGGACCTCGCCACCCACACCGCGGGGCTGCCCCGCCTGCCGCCCGGTCTGTTCTGGCCGGCCTTGCTGAGCCCACGTGACCCGTACGCCCGGTACCCGGCGTCGTGGTTCCGGCGTGCCGCCCGCCGGGCGCTGCGGCCCGCGCCGGGCAGGAGCCCTTACCTCTACTCGAACTTCGGCTACGGCGCACTCGGCTACCTGCTCGGCCGGGCCGCCGAGAGCCCCTACGAGGCCCTGGTCACCACGCGCGTCTGCGCGCCGCTCGGGCTGACCGACACGACATTCGCG
>JAJKHX010000380.1 GCA_021154785.1 Nocardiopsis sp. | reverse complement strand
TCGGGGATGCGGCCGCCTTCTTGGTGCCGCCCCCGGGGAGGAACACCGCGAGCAGGGAGGCGATGAGCGCCACGGCGAGGACGGCGCTGCCGCCGATCAGCCAGCGCTTCCTGAGCTGCTGCCGCCGGGCCATCCGCAGCTCCTGCTGGCGGCGGAACTTTTCCCTGGCTTGCCTGCGCTGGCGCTCGTTCTTACCCGCCACCGGTCGCGTCCTCCTTGGCCTGTCGCACTATTCGGTACCACTGGTATCCACGGGAGGCAGGCCAACGAACCCGGTACATACCGCTGATCCCGAAACATGGGCAGTGCCGCAGGGCCTACCGAAGCCCCGGGAGCCTCCCGGGCCTCGCAATATTCGCGATCGTTCGCGAATCGTACCTGCCAGATGCCTGGACTGGTACCCATCGTTATCGGTTCGCGGCCATGCGGGTCCGGTAACCTGAGACACCGTATCGTGAGGAAGGACGCTTGTGCTCGTCGCAGGGTTCCCGGCCGGCTCATTCGCCGCCAACTGTTATGTAGTTGCGTCCGCGCCCGGCGAGGAGTGCGTGATCATCGACCCGGGCCAGGACGCCGAAGGCGGGATCAACGAGATCCTGGCCGAGCACCGGCTCAGGCCCGCCGCCGTCCTGCTCACGCACGGCCATATCGACCACATCTGGTCGGTCGCCCCGGTGTGCGGCGCGAAAGGCATCCCGGCCTACATCCACCCGGACGACCGCGCATTGCTCAGCGATCCGGCCAGGGGCTTGTCGCTCGGCGCGGGACAGCAGCTGTTCGGCGGCCTGGAATTCACCGAACCCGACGACGTAAAAGAACTGTCCGACGGGATGACCCTGAAGCTCGTGGGACTCGAGATAGTCGTAGACCACGCGCCCGGGCATACCGAGGGTTCGGTGACATTCCGGCTGCCGACCGGGACGCCGGTTACAGCGCAAGGTAAAAGCAAAATCGACGTTGACGTATTGTTCTCGGGTGACCTGCTGTTCGCGGGGTCGATCGGGCGTACCGACCTTCCCGGCGGGGACTATCCCACGATCCTGCGCAGCCTGGCGCGAGTCTGCCTGACCCTGCCGGACGAGACCGTGGTGCTGTCCGGACACGGGCCGCAGACCACGATCGGCGCCGAACGCCGGGCCAATCCGTTCCTGGCTGACCTCACCCCTGAGGCGGGTCCGAGCCGGGGACTGTGACCGGGTACCGGGGCGGGTCACCCCGCCCGTTCGGTAGAAAGATCCTTTGAGAGATTGAGTGAGAGGGGCACAGCCCGATGATCCGCACCCATGAGGCGGGAACGCTGCGGACGGCGCACGCCGGTGAGAAGGTGGTGCTGTCCGGCTGGGTGGCGCGGCGCCGGGACCACGGCGGCGTGGTCTTCATCGACCTGCGCGACGCGAGCGGTGTGGTGCAGGTGGTGTGGCGCAGCGAGGAAGCGGCCGCCCACGACCTCCGGGCCGAGTTCTGCGTGCTGGTCACCGGCACGGTGCGGGCGCGGCCCGCCGGAAACGAGAACCCCGAGCTGCCTACCGGGGCGATCGAGGTCGCGGCGGACGAGGTGGAGGTGCTCAGCGAGGCCGAGCCGCTGCCCTTCCCGGTCGAGGGCTCCGCCGAGGTCAGCGAGGACGTCCGGCTCAAGTACCGCTACCTGGATATCAGGCGGGACGACACCGCGCGGGCCCTGCGGGTCCGGTCGCAGGCCGCCTACCTGCTCTCCGACGTGATGCGCGAACACCGGTTCGTGAACGTCGAGACGCCCTACCTGACCAGGTCCACCCCCGAGGGCGCGCGCGACTTCCTGGTTCCGGTCCGGCTCCGGCCCGGCAACTGGTACGCCCTGCCCCAGTCACCGCAGCTGTTCAAGCAGCTGCTCATGGTCGGCGGCCTGGAGCGGTACTACCAGCTGGCCCGCTGCTTCCGGGACGAGGACTTCCGCAAGGACCGGCAGCCCGAGTTCACCCAGATTGACATCGAGATGTCGTTCGTCACCCGTGACGACATCATCACCGTGGCCGAGGACATCGTGACCAGGCTGTGGTCCGAGCTGGCCGGCTACCAGGTGCCTACCCCGCTGCCCCGGATGACCTACGCCGACGCGATGACGCGGTACGGCTCGGACAAGCCCGACCTGCGCTTCGGCTGCGAGCTCACCGACCTGACCGAGTACTTCGCCGGCACGGAGTTCCGGGTATTCCAGGCGCAGTACGTCGGCGCCGTGGTGATGCCGGGTGGCGGCACGCAATCCCGGCGCGAGTTCGACGGCTGGCAGGAATGGGCACGCTCCCGCGGCGCCCGCGGTCTCGCCTACGCGGTCATCGGCGAGTCCGGTGAGATCACCGGGCCGGTGGCCAGGAACCTGTCCGACGCCGAGCGATCGGGCCTGGCCGCGGCGACCGGGGCGGCGCCGGGCGATGCCGTGTTCTTCGCCGCCGGAGCGGCCCACGCGTCCCGCGAGCTGCTCGGCGCGGCCCGGCTGGAGATCGGCCAGCGGTGCGGCCTGATCGACGAATCCGCCTGGTCGTTCCTGTGGGTGGTCGATGCCCCCATGTTCGAGGAGAACGCCGAGGGCGCCTGGACCTCGGTGCACCACCCCTTCACCGCGCCGCTGCCCGAATGGGCCGACAAGTTCACCGCTGAGCCCGGCGGCGCGCTGGCCGACGCGTACGACATCGTGTGCAACGGCTACGAGATCGGCGGCGGGTCGATCCGTATCCACAAGTCCGCCATGCAGCAGGCCGTCTTCGACGTGATCGGCCTGACGGCCGAGGAGGCCCGCTCCCAGTTCGGCTTCCTGCTGGACGCGTTCAAGTACGGGCCGCCGCCGCACGGCGGCATCGCGTTCGGCTGGGACCGCGTCGTGATGCTGCTCGCCGGGGCGGCCAGCATCCGCGACGTCATCGCCTTCCCCAAGGCGGCCTCGGGCCTCGATCCCCGCACCGGCGCTCCCACCCCCATCACCCCCGCCCAGCGCCGCGAAGCCGGCATCGACGCCACCCCCACCACCCCCGCGTCCTCCCAGACCCCGTCGGCTCCAGTCGCTCCCACCAGCCTCACAAGCCCAGCCAACCCCCCAGCTCCACCAGCAGCCCCATAACCCCATAAGCCCCGCGGATCCTTCGCCTCGCTGTCCCACCAGCCCCATCCGCGCGACGCTCATGGCCCTGGTTCATGATCGCGGGCAGTTTTGGCTCCTATATGGCCAAAACTGCCCGCGCTCATGACGTTGCCCCTGCGATGCGGCAAGCCGGGCGGTGGCAGGGTCGCGCGGTGCCGGCCCAGCCTCGCCGGCGGAGGATCGTGGCGACGTAGGCCGCGCTCTCGCACCGGTGATCGCCCAGTTCGGGGAAGCCGAACCGGAGCGTGACGATGTCGCTGAATAGGTTGGCGTTGTCGCGGCGCTTGTCACGCCACTGCTCGTCCTCGGGATGCGCGACAGCCCCGTCCAGTTCCACGCATACGCCGTACTGCTCGTAGAGATTGTCGAGATACTTATTGCCCGTGCGCTGCCTGACCCTTGCCTGCCGCGTCGCAGCAGGAAGTCCGTGCGGGCGCTCGACCCGGCGGACGTAGCGGTACTCGAGTACGGACAATGCGCCGTCATCGGCATCGGCGAGCGCCACCGTGAGCTCGCGGCGCCAGCGCATCCTTCTGCGACTTTCCATAGCCCGGCGAAGCCGATCTGCTGTGGTGCGCCTGCGTCCGATGGCCCGGCAAATCCATGCGTAGGCGTCATCAAAGGTAGGTGCGACCTGTATGAGGTCAAGTACCGTTTCCTCCACTCGTGTGCATGGCGGGAGCATGACCGGGTGCCTAGCTCGCAGGATCGCGTCTGACCGGTGGATGAGGATGCCCGGAATCCTTGCTCGCGCCGGACGCCTGGAAGCTGGCACGGTGATCGTGATGAGCGAGCTGGGCGTGTCGATCAGGCCATGCCGTTCGGCCGCCGTCTGATGGCTGAGCACGGCCTCCGGCCCGGCGCGGAGCAGGGCGGCCCAGAGCACTGTTTCCCGTGCCGGGTCCCCGGAGAAGGTGGCGTAAACGCCCCGCTGCAGACGCTGCCAGCGGGCGCTGCTGACCTTACTGCGCATCAAACGCGGATCGATACCGGCCTCCGTTCCCTGGGAGCGGGCGATGGCTTTACCCTGGGCGGCTAGCAGTTCGCGGGCTTGGGGCGGGATATCGATCGGCATGGCGCTCAGGCTGCATGACAGCCCACCAGCCCGCCACCACCGCCCAAAACCTGTGGATAACTCACCGCGCCGTTGCCATTCTGTGGATAACTCGCCTTGCCGGCCCGGATAGGGTCTGAGGATGGCCAGAGCCATGAGTGAGGACGGGCAGTCCGCGAGCCTGTTCGATGACGCGGAAGACGCAGCCGCCAGCGCGGGCGCGCCGCTCGCCGTCCGGATGCGGCCGCGCACCCTGGACGAGGTGATCGGGCAGCGCCACCTGACCGGGGCGGGCACGCCGTTCCGCAAGCTGGTGGACAACGACGCCCCCATGTCGCTGCTGCTCTGGGGGCCGCCCGGCACGGGTAAGACCACGCTGGCCTACGTAGTCAGCCAGGTGACCAAGCGCCGCTTCACGGAGCTCTCCGCGGTCAGCGCCGGGGTCAAGGACGTCCGGGCCGCCGTGGACGCGGCCCGCCGGGCGCTGGGCATGCACAACGCCCAGACCGTGCTGTTCGTCGACGAGGTGCACCGGTTTTCCAAGACCCAGCAGGACGCGCTGCTGCCCGCGGTGGAGAACCGCTGGGTGTCGTTCATCGGCGCGACCACGGAGAACCCGTTCTTCTCCGTGGTTTCCCCGCTGCTGTCCCGGTCACTGCTGCTCACCTTGCAGCCGCTGTCCGACGACGACGTGCGCGAGGTCATCCGCCGCGCGCTCGCCGAGCCGGAGCCGCGCGGCCTCGGCGGGGCCATCACCATCGACGACGAGGCGGCCGAGCATCTCGTCAGGCTGGCCGGCGGCGACGCCCGCCGTACGCTCACTTACCTGGAGGCGGCCGCCCTGGGTCAAAGCGCAGGCGGCACCATCGACGTCGGGACGCTGGAGCGCGCGGTGGACCGGGCCGCGGTCCGCTACGACCGCGACGGTGACCAGCACTACGACGTGATCAGCGCGTTCATCAAGTCCATGCGGGGCAGCGACGCGGATGCGGCCCTGCACTACATGGCCCGGATGATCGCGGCGGGGGAGGACCCGCGGTTCATCGCCCGGCGGCTCATCGTGCACGCCAGCGAGGACGTCGGGATGGCCGACCCGACCGCACTGCAGACCGCGATCGCGGCCGCGCAGGCGGTGGAGTTCGTCGGGCTGCCCGAGGCGCGGATCAACCTGGCCCAGGCGGTGATCCACATCTCGCTGGCGCCCAAGTCCAACGCGGTGATCAAGGCCATCGGGGCGGCCGAGGCCGACGTGCGGAACGGCCTAATCGGGACGGTGCCCGCGCACCTGCGCGACGCGCACTATCCTGGTGCGGGCAAGGTGGGCCACGGCCAGGGCTACCTGTACCCGCACGACTTCGCCGACGGCATCGTCCCGCAGCGCTACGCACCGGACCCGGTGGCGGGCCGGCGGTACTACGAGCCATCGCGGCATGGCCTGGAGGCCCGCGTCACCGAACGTGCCGAGCGCATCCGGGCCATCCTCGGCCAGGCCGAGGACGGTGCCGGGGACAAGCCCAAGGACAGGCCCGGCAGCAAGACCGAGAAGGAGCAGGCATGAGCATCAGGACGGTCCCGGCATGAACGCGGCCGAGCTCGCCGCGCTGATCGCCGCCGTGTTCTGGGCCCTGCTGGTCTGCGTCGGCGTGTTCGTGCTGTTCCGGCTGGGCCGCCTGCTCTCGGAGAGCAGCAAGCTGGTCGCCGACGTCCGCGAGCGCGGCGACGTCCTGCTGACGCGCGCGCAGGCCGCGGTGGACGGGGCGCAGGCCGCGGTGGACCGCGCGGGCCGCCAGCTCGACCGCACCGAATCGGTCACGGCCAGCATGGACGAGCTCGGCACCGGCATGACCGAGCTCGCCGGCCAGGTCACGGCCCTAGCCGGGCTCGGCCGCACCATCGCCGGCGGCCCGGTCGGCCGGATCGGCGCGCTGGCCTACGGAGTGCGCCACGCCGTCAGCCGGCGCAACGGGCGAAGCCAGCGCCGGCGCGCCCTGCCCGCCACCGTGATCGAGAACGGCCTGGCCGAACGCGGCGAGCTCACCCGGGGGGAGGCTGCACGATGATCCGCAGGGGTTTCTGGCTCACCGCCGGGGCCGTGACCGGCATCTACGGCTACCGGCGGGTCGCCGCGGCCGGGCGGCGCCTGTCTGCGACCCTTACCCCGGGCCGCCTGACCCCGGCCAGCCTCGCTCCCGAGGGCTCGCTCGAGCTCGCGCGGGCGGGTGCCCGGGCCCGGGTCACCGGCCGGCGCGCCCGGCGGAGCGCGATCGCCCTGGCCCGGGAGAGCTACCGCTTCACCCGTGACGTCCGGGAGGGCATGGAGCTATACCGGCTTGCGCATCCCGCGCCCGCAGGCTCTACCCTCTCAGCAGACCGGGCCCGCCCGGCCGGCCGGGACGCAGACCGGAACCAATACCGAGACCGCCCAACCGACCACGAACCAGAGGATGGCCACTGATGGAGTCGGCCGAGATCGCCCGCCGCTTCCTTGCGTACTTCGAGCAGCAGGGGCACACGATCGTGCCCTCGGCCTCCCTGGTCGCCGACGACCCCACGGTGCTGTTCGTCATCGCGGGCATGCAGCCGTTCAAGCCGTACCTGCTCGGCCAGCGGACGCCGCCGTACAAGCGCGCCGCCGACGTGCAGAAGTGCGTGCGGACGCTGGATATCGAAGAGGTGGGCAAGACCACCAGGCACGCCACGTTCTTCCAGATGCTGGGCAACTGGTCGTTCGGTGACTACTTCAAGGAAGGCGCGATCAGGTACGCCTGGGAGCTGCTGACCAAGTCCGAGGCCGACGGCGGGTTCGGGTTCCCGGAGAACAGGCTGTGGGCCACCGTCCTGCACGGCGACGACGAGGCCTACGCGATCTGGCGGGACCAGATCGGCCTGTCGCCGGACCGGATCCAGCATCGCGGCCTGGCCGACAACTACTGGCACATGGGCGTGCCGGGCCCCGGCGGCCCGTGCTCGGAGATCTACTACGACCGCGGCGCGGAATACGGCCGTGACGGCGGCCCGGAGGCGGACGAGGACCGGTTCCTCGAGGTCTGGAACCTGGTCTTCATGCAGGACAGCCTGAGCAAGGTCCGGGCTAAGGACGACTTCGACATCGAGGGCCTGCTGCCCTCGAAGAACGTCGACACCGGCATGGGCCTCGAGCGGATGGCGTCCATCCTGCAGGGCGTCGACAACCTGTACGAGATCGACACCACCTGGAAGATCCTCGACCGGGCGGCCGAGCTCACCGAGCAGCGGTACGGCCGCGACCAGCGCACCGACGTGGCCCTGCGGGTCATCGCCGACCACGTGCGCAGCGCGGTCATGCTGATCGGGGACGGCGTGCTGCCCGGCAACGAGGGCCGCGGCTACGTGCTGCGGCGCATCGTCCGGCGCAGCATCAGGAACCTGCGCCTGCTGGCCGGCGGCCAGCGCGGCGGCGCGGGCGCGACCCCGGCGACGGGGGAGCGGTTCATGCACGACCTCACCTCGGCCGCCCTCGAGGCGATGGCGGGGCTGTACCCGGAGCTGAGCCGCATCGCGGTCAACATCCACGCGGTCATCGACGGGGAGGAGTCGGCGTTCGCCAGCACGCTGCGGACCGGCACCGCGATCTTCGATGCCTCGGTGGAGGAGAACCGGCGCCGGGGATCGACCGCGCTGTCCGGTGACCAGGCTTTCCAGCTGCATGACACCTACGGCTTCCCGATCGACCTGACCCTGGAGATGGCGGCCGAGCAGGGTCTGGCCGTCGACGAAGAGGGTTTCCGCCGGCTCATGGCCGAGCAGCGGGACCGCGCCAAGCGGGACGCGGCCGAGAAGAAGACCGGCAACACGGACATCTCCGCGTTCGCGGAACTGCTCGACCGGTCCGGCGCGGTCAGCTTCACCGGCTACGACCAGATCTCCGGCGAGGCGAGCATCCTGGGCCTGCTGGTGGACGGCGTGCCGGTGCCGTCGGCGGGCGCGGGCACCGCGGTCGACGTGGTGCTCGACCGCACCCCGTTCTACGCCGAAGGCGGCGGCCAGCTCGCCGACGAGGGCACGATCACCGTGGACGGCGGCGAGATCGCGGTCCGTGACGCGCAGACCCCGCTGCCCGGCCTGATCGTGCACCGCGGCACGGTCACCTCCGGCGAGGTCACGGTCGGCGCGCCCGCGCACGCGCAGATCGACATCGAGCGCCGGCGCGCGCTGTCCCGCTCGCACACCGCGACCCACCTGGTGCACCGGGCGCTGCGCGGCGCGCTGGGGGAGTCGGCGGCGCAGGCAGGCTCGGAGAACGCGCCGGGCCGGCTCAGATTCGACTTCACCGCCCAGGGCGCGGTGCCGCTGGCGGTCCTGCGGGATACCGAGGACGAGGTGAACGAGGTCCTGGTCAACGACCTGGATGTGCAAGCGTTCTACACCTCGCAGGAGGAAGCGCGCGAGATGGGCGCGCTGGCGCTGTTCGGCGAGAAGTACGGTGACCGGGTCCGGGTGGTCGAGGTCGGCGATTACTCCCGCGAACTGTGCGGCGGCACCCACGTGGCCCGGTCCGGCCAGCTCGGCCTGATCAAGGTGCTCGGCGAGGCCTCCATCGGGTCCGGCGTGCGCCGGATCGAGGCGCTGGTCGGCATCGACGCGTTCCGTTTCCTGGCCCGCGAGAGCACGCTGGTCAGCCAGCTCAGCGAGCAGTTCAAGACGCCGCGCGAGCAGCTGCCCGAGCGCATCTCCGCCGTGGTGTCCCGCCTCCGGGACGCCGAGCGCGAGCTGCAGCGGCTGCGCGCGGCCCGGCTGCTCGAGTCGGCCGGGGACATCGCGGCCAGCGCGGAGGACATCAGCGGGCTGACCCTGGTCGCGCACCGGGTGCCGGACGGGACCGAAGCCGACGACATCCGCAAGCTTGCCCTCGACGTGCGCGGCCGGGTGCCGCGCACGCAGCCCGCGGTGGTGGCGGTCGCCGGCGTGCCCGCGGACAAGCCGGTGGTGGTCATCGCGGTCAACGAGGCCGGCCGCGGATTCGGCCTGGCGGCGGGTTCGCTGGTCGCGGTGGCGGCCCGGGCTCTCGGCGGCAACGGCGGCGGTAAGCCGGACGTCGCCCAGGGCGGCGGCACCCAGCCCGGTGCCGTGGATGAGGCGTTTGACGCCGTTCGTGGGGCTTTGCGAGACATCGCCGGACAGACTCGAGTCCGGTAGGTAACGTGTTGGCATGCTCATGCGGCCTCCCGGGGTCCGTAATTCCGGGTCGCGTCCTTCCCGGGCCTGGCCTGGGACCGTCCCGGTGAGCCAGCTTCCGTTCAGGCAGGGGGTGCGGCTCGCCGTGGATGTGGGTTCGGTTCGCATCGGGGTCGCGCGCAGCGACCCGGGCGGCGTCCTCGCCGTCCCGCTGACCGTGCTGCGGTCGGGGTCCAGCGCGCTGGCCGGGCAGGCCCGGGCCGAGCTGGCGAGGCTAGCCGCCGGAGAAGGCGCGGTCGAGGTCATCGTGGGCCTGCCGGTGTCGCTGTCCGGCCGGGAGGGCGCCGCCGCGGCCGGCGCCCGCGAGTTCGCCGCCGACCTGGCCGCACGGGTGGCGCCGGTCCCGGTCCGGCTGGTCGACGAGCGGTTCACCACCACCGAGGCGCATGGCGCGCTGCGCCGCGGCGGGAAAGACTCCCGCGCCCGCCGCCAGGTCATCGACGCCGCGGCCGCCGCCATCTTGCTCCAGGCCGCCCTGGACACCGAGCGCGCCACCGGCCGCCCGCCCGGCCAGCTCGTCGGCGTGGCCGCCTCCGATCACGGGGCGGGCGCGTGAGCCAGGACGAAGGCGGCTGGCCGCCGAACCCGCGCCCGCGGCACGCGCGCCCTCCCCAGGACCCCCGGAACATGCCGCCCCGGCCCGGCCCGCAGGGCCCGCGCCTGTCCCCGGGCCAGCCCATCCCCCCTGGCCGGCCCGTGCCGCCGGGCCAGCCTCGGGCGCAAGGCCGGCTGGATCCGCGTGTGCCGCGGGATCCGCGCCCGCCGGCCCACGGTCAGCGGATGCCGCCGCCCCCGCCCGG
>JAJKHX010000379.1 GCA_021154785.1 Nocardiopsis sp. | reverse complement strand
GGTCTCGCGCAGCACCTCGAACACGGCCGGGTCGCAGACGTAGCGGCCGATCAGGATCCAGTTGCTCGGCGCCGAGCCGGGCACCGGCTTCTCCACCAGGTCGGTGACCGTGACCACGTCCTCCTCGTCGGTCGGCGTGATCGCGGCGCAACCGTACTGGGAGACCTGCTCCGGGTCCACCTCCATCAGCGCCACGACGCTGCCGCCGTGCCGCTTGCGCACCTCGATCATCCGGGTCAGCAGCGGGTCGCGGCTGTCGATGATGTCGTCGCCGAGCAGCACCGCGAACGGCTCGCGGCCGACGTGCTGGGCCGCGCAGAGCACGGCGTGGCCGAGCCCCTTCGGTTCGCCCTGGCGCACGTAGTGCACGGTGGCCAGCTCGCTGGACTCGCGCACCTGGGCCAGCCGCTCGGCATCGTCCTTGGCAGCCAGCGCTTCCTCGAGCTCGTAGGCCCGGTCGAAGTGGTTCTCGATCGAGACCTTGCTCCGGCCGGTGATCATCAGTACATCGTCGAGACCGGCCGCGACGGCTTCCTCCACGACGTACTGGATGGCCGGCTTGTCGACGACCGGCAGCATCTCCTTGGGCGTCGCCTTGGTCGCCGGCAGGAACCTGGTCCCCAGGCCGGCGGCGGGGATGACGGCCTTGGTGACGTCCTTAACAGCCATGCCCTGAACACTAGCGAACTCTGGGGAGTGTTCCCCTCCCGGGCAGTACGGTAAGTGATATGCCGGGCGTAAATGAGGAGAAGGCCGGGCTGCGGACGCGGCTGCTCGCGGCCCGGGCGGAGCTTTCGGCGGAGCAGCGGACCGCGGCCGGGCGGGCCGTCAGGGACGCCCTGCTCGACCGGCCCGAGGTGCAGATGGCCGGCACGATCGCGGCCTATTACTCAGTGGGCACCGAGCCCGACACCCGCGGCCTGGTGTTCGCGCTGTGGAAGCGCGGCAGCTACGTGCTGCTCCCGCTGCTGCGGCCGGACGGCGACCTGGACTGGGCCTCCTACGAGGGCCCCGATTCCCTGGTCGCCGGGCCGCGCGGGCTGCTCGAGCCGGGCGAGCCGCCGCGCGGCCCCGGCGCGGTGGCCCGGGCCGACGTGGTGCTGGCGCCCGCGCTGGCCGTGGACCCGGCCGGGAACCGGCTGGGCCGGGGCGGCGGCAGCTACGACCGCGCGCTGGCCCGGGTCGGCCCGATGATCCCGCTGCTCGCGCTGATCTATGACGCCGAACTCCTCGACCGCGTGCCCGCCGAGCCGCACGACGTGAAGGTCAGGGCGGCGGTCAGCCCGGGTTCCGGGGTGACCGTGCTGGGGGCGGGGTAGCCCACTCGTTCGGCTCATGGGTTAAGGAATCCCGGAACGGCCTGCACTGTTGGATATGCTTAGCAGTCGGAGGTCCCGAGTGCTAACCACAGGACCGCGCTGAGGAGGGTCCGTGCCCACGTATCAGTACACCTGCACCGAATGCGGCGAGCCGGTCGAGGCTGTGCAGAAGTTCACCGACGCCCCGCTGACCGTGTGCACGGCCTGCGGCGGCAGGCTCAGGAAGGTGTTCTCCCCGGTCGGGATCGTCTTCAAGGGCTCGGGCTTCTACCGTACGGACAGCAGGAACGGCGCCGCCGCCGCCCCGGCGACCAAGGAGAAGGAGAAGGCGTCCGACTCCGCTTCCACGTCGACGGGCGACGCGTCTTCGAGCAGCAGCAGCAGCAACGGCAGCGGCTCGGCCGACAAGTCGGCCGCGAAGAAGGCCGAGACGGCCAGCAGCACGTCCAAGTCATCCTCGAGTGAGAAGGTGGCCTGAGCTAATAAGCTCAAGCCTCATGGCGGACCTGGCGAGCATCGCGGTTGTCGGCGGTTCAGGCTTTTACGAGTTCCTCGAAGACGCCGAAGAGGTGACGGTCGACACCCCGTTCGGGGCGCCGAGCGACCCGGTCACGGTGGGCGAGGTGGCGGGCCGCCGGGTGGCGTTCCTAGCCCGGCACGGCCGTGACCACCGGTTCCCGCCGCACAAGATCCCGTACCGGGCGAACATGTGGGCGCTGCGCTCGCTCGGCGTCCGGCGGGTCCTCGCGCCGACCGCGGTCGGCTCCCTGACGCCGCTCTACGGCCCCGGCACGCTGGCCCTGCCCGACCAGCTGGTGGACCGGACCCGGACGCGCGATCAGACCTACTATGACCAGGGCGCCTGCCACGTGCCGTTCGCGGACCCGTACTGCCCGTCGGTCCGCACCGTGGCCATCGAGACCGCCCGGGACCAGGACTGGGACCCGGTGACGGCTGCCACCTTGGTCGTCATCGAGGGCCAGCGCTTCTCCAGCCGGGCCGAGTCCCAGTGGTTCGCCGCCCAGGGCTGGACGCTGGTCGGCATGACCGGCCACCCCGAAGCCGTCCTGGCCCGCGAGCTGGCCCTCTGCTACGCCCCGCTGGCGCTGGTCACCGACCTGGACGCCGGCGTCGAGGAAGGCGGGGGCGTCACCCAGGCCGAGGTCTTCGAGGTCTTCGCGGCTAACATCAAGCGCCTGCGCGACCTGACCGCCACCATCATCGCCGCCCTCCCCGCCGAACGCGAAGACGACCTCTGCGCCCACGCCCTGGACGGCATCACCCTCCCCTTCCCCCTCCCCTAGCGCCCCGCCTCGTCCCGCTGGCCTCTTCGTCACCAGCGCCTCTTCCTCACCACCCGCCTCTCTGCCACCACCGACCTCAGCTGCTCCGCGTCCCGGCGCACCCCGACGCGCTCGGTGTGCCACCGGGTACGTTCTTGGGTACTCGGTGGCACCCCGACCCCGTATGGGCCCGCGCCGCCTCTCTACCGCGCGAGGCGGAAGGTGGATAGGGTCGGCTCTGTGGCTGATGTGAACATCGCACCGGGTGGGTCCGCCTCGGTATTCGTGCTGAATGACGGGTACGCCGGCCTCCCCGGCGACGACGAGCGGGTGTCCGGGACGGTGACCCTGATCCTGGACGGCGACGCGGTGATCGTCGTCGACCCGGGCATGGTGGCCTCCCGCGAGGCGCTGCTCGCCGCGCTGGCCGGGCACGGCCCGCAGGCCGGGGACGTGACCGACGTGGTGTTCAGCCATCACCACCCCGATCACACGGTCAACGCCGCGCTGTTCCCGGCGGCCCGGATCCACGACCACTGGGCGATCTACGACGGAGACCGCTGGATCGACCGGGACGCCGAGGGCTTCGAGCTCAGCCCTTCGGTCCGGCTGCTGCGTACGCCCGGGCACACCGCCGAGGACATCTCCACCGTCGCGTCCACGCCCGGCGACGTGGTCGTGTGCACGCACGCGTGGTGGATGGCCGACGGCCCGGCCGACGATCCGCTCAGTTCCGACGCGACCGCGCTCCACGGCAGCCGGGAGCGCCTGCTGTCCGTCGCCACCGTGATTATCCCTGGTCACGGCGGTTTGTTCCGCCCCGGTCAGAGCACGCCGCGGTAGCGCGCCGCCGTCCGCGGCCGCGCCCGGGCAACCTCCCGGAGGCCCTCGCCCGTATGGAGGGTGAGGAGGTGTGCATGCCACGATCATCGCGCGACGAAGAGTTCTCCGCGTTCGTCACCGAAAGGCGTACCGGGCTGGTTCGCTCGGCCTGCCTGCTGACGGCCGGGGATACTCATCTCGCCGAAGACCTGGTCCAGACGGCGCTCGCCCGGCTCTACGTGGCCTGGCCGAAGGTCAGGCGGGCCGGTACCGAGTCCGCCTACGTCTGGCGAATAATCGTCAACGCCCACATCGATGAGGTCCGTCGCCCCAGCCGGCGGAAAGAACGCCACGTACCCGAGGTACCCGACCGGCCCGCGCTGCCGGAGACCTTCCCGGACGGCCTCGGCGGGGCCGAGGTCCGGAACGCGCTGGCCGCCTTGCCGCCGGGGATGCGCGCGGCCGTCGTGCTGCGCCATTGGCTCGACCTGAGCGTCGGGGAAACGGCTGACCTGATGAATTGCTCCGAGGGCACGGTCAAGAGCCAGACCGCGAAGGCCGCCGCGCGCCTTCGCGAACTGCTCAGCCCGGCCGTCGCGGAAAGGACGTACCCGTGACCGATATAAAGGACTTGCTCGAATTGGCTCTCAAAGACGTTCCCGCCGGCGGCAGGTACGCCGGACCGGCTGAGGACCTGACCCGCGGCCGTCGCCTGCTGCGCCGCCGCCGGCAGCGGATGGCCGGGCTGGCCGGCGTGACCGCCGCCGTGCTCTGCGGCATCCTGGTGCCCCTGTCCCTGAACGGATCCGCTCCCGCGGCCGGCCACCCGGTAGCCGCGGCCACGTCGTCGCCGGTGCCCAGCCCCTCGAAGGCGGTCAGCACGCCGACGGATGCGGCCCATGCGATCAAGCTGGTCGCGTGGGTCGGGACGCAGCCGCCTGGGTACAAGGTGGACTGGATGCCCAAGGGCTGGGTGGTCCAGGGCAGTGACCCGTACGCACTGGTCATGGCGTCACCCGCCACCAAGGACAAGGATCCCACGGTCTTCATCGGCAAGCTCGTGGTCATGCTGCAGTCCGCGGATGCCTCCGCCCCGCCAGCTAACTGGGCGGACCAGCCGGTGAACGGGCGGCCCGGCAAGTTCGACGTGCAGGGCGACACCCAGATCCTCATCTTCAAGGCCGCCGGCGGCCAGTGGGTCGACATCCAGGCCCCGGTGTCGCTGGGCTGGGATCGCGCCGAGCTGGCTAAGTTCGGCGGCGGGGTGACGGTGCTGGGGGCCGCGCAGGCGGGACGCGGCTGAGCGCTCCTCGCCTTGACGACGGCTGCCGCCGTGCGACGCAGGGCCGCACGGCGGCAGCCGCCCGCGCGTTTGGGTAGGCTATGACCTTGGCAGGCCCCGATAGCTCAGCGGATAGAGCGACTGCCTCCTAAGCAGTAGGTCCCGCGTTCGAGTCGCGGTCGGGGCGCTAAAGATACAGGTAGATATCTATGTCCGAAACTAAGATTGTTCGATTGAGGTACTGCTCGCAGGCAGCCACTCTTGTCTGAGATACGGCTGGGCGTATGCGCGCTCACCAGGGTGAAGCGTGGCACTGGACACGGGGCCTCACGCTGGTTCGCCATGGGGGAGCCAAAGGGGGAGCCTACGGCATCCGTGATCCCGATGCGCCGCGACTTCTCTCCTGGGCCGTCGTGACCTGACCGACGCAGGGCGGAAAACGCGAACCCTCGCCTCGCAGCGAAGAACATGCCCGGTTGCGTTCTGTGATGAGCGGGCTCAGCTGTCTGGTCCAGACAATTGCAGAACGAACGATGCCGACTCTGTCGCGACCAACGGTCCTGCCGAAGGACCGTGCGCCACGCACAGAACGTCCAGATCTGTTGCGGGGCAGCTGCATATCCGGGTCCATCGGTGGGTCGGGTGGTCTTGCCGCCCGGGCAGGCACCAGGAGTGCTGCGCGGGCTGGCCCGGGGTGTTGGGCTGGCCTGCCGGTGCGGGTGTGGCCGTCGGCTTCAGGAAAGCCCGCGCTGCCGCGCTCGGCTGCGGTCCCGGCGTCGGACATGCGGCCTTCCGGAGCGCTGGACTCGACGGGCACTGCGGCTTTGGCGTAGCCGCCGGGCCCGGTCAGACGAATAGCGGCTCTGCTGCCGTCCGCTGGGCCAGCGCGCTCATCGCCACGTCGTCTGGTGCTCCGGTGAACCGGCCGGCCGCGTCGAGCACCTTGGGGAGCAGATCCAGGTCCCCCACGCTGCACAGGAACACCCCGGGGCGGCTCAGCGCCCACCACACCGCGAGATCGATGTCGTCCTGCTTCTCAAGCGGCTCGTACCAGGTCGCCCGGGTGTGCGGCCGGCCCGCCCAGGGACGCAGCGCGATCGCCTTGATCGTCTGCACCGCGACCCGCCGCTCGCGGCAGGTCTCGTAGAGGGCGTCGAAGTTGCCGGCGTAGTACGGGTTCTGCATGGTGGGGAAGTTGTACGGGAGCAGCACCGAGTCGAAGTCAAACCGCTCGAGGCTGCGCCGGTGTGTCGCAGCGATCTGGCTGCCGTGGCCGGTCACCCCGATCCAGCGGATCAGGCCCTGCTCCCGGGCTTCAATAGCGGCCTCCAGCGCCCCGCCAGGACTCAAGGCGATGTCCCACTCGATCGGATCAGCCAGGGCGTGCAGTTGCCACAGGTCAACATGGTCGACGCCCATCCGGTCCAGGGACCGGTGCAGTTCCTCGCGAGCCCCGCCTGCGGTGCGCTCGTCGCCCTTGGTGGCCAGGAAGAACCGGCCCGGTTCGCGCTGCAGCCACGGCCGGATGCGCACCTCCGCCTCGCCGTAGGAGGAGGCTACATCCAGATGGTTTACCCCGTGAGCGAGCAGGACGTCCAGGGTCTCGTCCGCGACCCGCTGGGAGACCTGCGCGAGAGCCGCCCCGCCGAAGATCACCCGGCTGCTGCGGCGGCCGGTGCGGCCGAATTCTGCCTGTTCGATGGGCACGAGACCTCCCAGGGTGCCTGGAACTCAATCTGAGAGTACAGCGGATCAACAGGGGGCGAAGGCAACGACCATGGGATCACGACCTGCTGGCAGAACACCCGCCACGGCTGCGGTGACCTTGTGAGCAGCCGCCATTCCAGGCCGGTGGGCCTAGGGTTGTCCTCATGACAGCAGCCGGTACAGGCAGGCACGCCTGGGTGGATGCCACGGCAGGTGTGGCCGGCGATATGTTGCTCGCGGCGCTCGTCGATGCCGGCGCGCCCCTCGCGACTGTGCAGGGCGCGGTGGACGCCGTGATGCCCGAATCGGTCCGGCTGGAGCCCGCACTGGTCTCGCGGGCCGGGATGCGCGCTACCAAAGTGGACGTACGGCGTACAGCGAAGGATCAGGTGCATCGCAGCTGGCGCGACATTCAGGCCCTGCTCGAGCAGGCGGATCTCGCGGTGCAGGTGCGGGACAAGGCCCGGCGCGTGTTCCAGCGGCTGGCCGAGGCCGAGGCGCGGGTACACGCGGTCGCGGTCGGCGAGGTACATTTCCACGAGGCCGGAGGGTGGGACTCGATCGCGGACGTCGTCGGCGTGTGCGCCGCGCTGGACTGCCTGGAGGTGACCTCGATGTCCTGCAGCGCTGTTGCGCTGGGCTCTGGCCGGGTCGCTGCCTCCCACGGCGACCTGCCGGTTCCGGTGCCGGCGGCGCTGGAGATGTCGGCGGGCTGGCGCGTGCTGTCCGGTGGCGTAGGGGAGCTAGCCACTCCGACCGGTATGGCGCTGCTGACTGCCCTGTCGCAGGAGTCCTGCGACTTGCCCGCCATGTCAGTGCGCGCGGTCGGCGTGGGGGCCGGCACCACGGATGTCCCCAGTCGCCCGAACGTCGTGCGCGTGGTGCTCGGGGACCGTCCTGACCTGTCCGGGCAACCGGATGATCCGGTGCTCATGTCGGTGCTGGAGACCAACGTCGATGACATGGATCCGCGGGTGTGGCCCACGGTCCTGGCGTCGTTGCTGGATGCTGGCGCGGCGGATGCCTGGCTGGTCCCGATCGTGATGAAGAAGGGACGCCCTGCTCACACGCTCGCCGTGCTCACCCCGGTGAACAGACGTGATGTGCTGCGGCGCCTGATCTTCGAGCTGACCAGCACCATCGGGGTACGCGAGGTCGCTGTCACCAGGATTGCGCTGGACCGGTTCTGGGTACCGTTGCCGGTCGCCGGGGGCCAGGTTCGCCTCAAGGTCGCGCATCATGGCGGCGAGGTACTCCATGCGACACCGGAGTTCGACGATGCTGCGGAGGTCGCCGCGGAAAGATCCGTCCCGGTCCGGCGGGTGCTCGAGGAAGCCGTGGCAGCCGCCGAGCGCGAAGGTTTCGTGCCGGGCAGGCCAGTCCAGGCAGGCTCAGCCTAGGTCGGGGCCGCAATCTGGGCAGCCAGGTGCCCGGCACCGTAGCCGTTGTCGATGTTGACCACGGCCACGCCCGGCGCGCAGGAGTTCAGCATGGTCAGCAGCGCCGCCACGCCCCCGAGCGCCGCGCCGTAGCCAACGGATGTCGGCACGGCGATTACCGGCGCGGAGACCAGGCCGGCGACCAGGCCAGGCAGCGCGCCGTCCATCCCGGCGACCACGATGATGACGCGGGCCGACCTCAGCTGGTCGAGCCGGGCAAGTATGCGATGCAGCCCGGCAATGCCGACATCGGTGACCAGATCGGCGGCACGGCCGAGATAGCAAGCGGTCAGCTGTGCCTCCCGCGCGATCCCGAAGTCGGCGGTACCGGCCGCGACCACCAGAACCCGCCCGCCGCCCGGAGCCGGCGGCACCGGCGGCCAGGCCAGTACGCGCGCGTCTTCGTCGTAGCGGGCATCCGGCAGGACACCCAGGACCGCCTTGACGTGCTCGGGACCCGCCCGGGTGAACAACGTCGTTGTGCCGGACGGCTTGATGGCCCGGGCGACGGCACTGACCTGGCCGGGCGTCTTGCCCTCGCAGTACACCGCCTCGGGATAGCCACGGCGACGCGCCCGGTCATGGTCCAGCTCGATGAACGCCGCCATAGCCTCATCAGGCTGCCAGGACTCAGCCACGCGTGACCGGCAGCAATGACATCGTGAACGCACCAGATTGGACACCGGCCAGGTCGACGGCGACGAACCGGAAACCGGCCGCGGTAATAGCCGCATGGATCTGCCCGCGCGCCGGGGCGGAGACGGCGCGTACGAGCTCCCCGGCGGGAAGCTCGATACGGGCCACCTCGCCGTGATGACGCACCCTGGACTCGGCGAAGCCCAGGATCCGCAGGGCCTTCTCGGCCGCCTCGACCTGCGCGAGCTTAACCTCGGAAACCTCCTGATAGTGAGGAATACGCGACGCCAAGCAGGGCGCGGCGGGCTTGTCAGCACTCGGAAGCTGCAGCGCCCTGGCGATGGCCCGCACCGCGGCCTTACCCAGTCCCGCGTCGGCCAGGGGCCGCAGGACCTTATGGTTACTGGCCGCGCGGGACCCGGGCCGATCCGGGCGCAACATGTCATCCGCATTCTCGCCATAGGCCACGGCCGCCAGACCGTAGGCACCGGCCACTTCATCGTCTATGCGGGTAAACAGCTCGTCTTTGCAGTGAAAGCAGCGATCAGGGCCATTAGCCCGGTAGGCCGGGTTATCCGCTTCCCTCGTCTGAATCTCGACGATGCGGGCGCCGACGACCGCGGCGACCTGATGCGCCGCCACACGCTCATCCGCCGCCAGACTGGGCGAGACGCCGAGGATGGCGACAACCTGGTCGGCGCCGAGTGCTCTCACGGCCAAGGCGAGAAGAACCGAGGAGTCCACGCCACCGGAGAACGCGACGCCCAGCGGGGCCGCTCCCAATAGCTGGGAGCCCACCGCCCGGGCGGCCGCCGCGAGCTCACCGGTGAGACGCTGATCCACCAAACCGGTCATCTTGGTCACCTCAACTGCCCTAGCCGCCAGCCACCATTGTGTCATTGTGGCGGTTTACGGCTAACGGAGCGTCCCCAGCCGAGCGGCCGCGCCCGCCGTTTCCTCGACCGTCACGTCCGCAGCACAAGCACTTCGACGGTGCATCAAATCTGGTGCGGCGTACATCTCATTGAGCGGGCCGACGGCACGCTGACAATCCAGGTCCGCGGCGACGGCGTCGGCCGCGCCGACACCCCCCGCGGCTCGGACAGCGCCCTGATCACCGCGCACATAGCGGGACCGCCGCTCGGATGGCCGCCACGACAGTGGCCGGGAATGCCGGATCGGCAGTGCGGCGACGGGCTGAAAGCGCGCCGGGCCGCGCGGGACTGCTGAGGCTGAGGCCGCTTTCATGAGATTGGTGGTAGTGGATCTCATGTGTCACCGAGTGCCTGGATGGCGGCGGGCAAGATAGTGAGTTCGGGGATGTAGGCATGTGCGGGAAGTGAGAGCATGAAGATGCATACCCGGGCAACGTCATCTGGGTGAAGAGCGGCGGCGCGTTGGGCCGGCTCCGGCGGCTGTGGCCTGCGGTCGAGCAGTGGCGTATCGACCAGGCCGGGAGAGATGACCGAGACCCGGACTCCGTTCCGGTGCTCCTCTAGCGCCGCGGCCCGGGCAAATGCGGTGAGTCCGGCCTTGCTGGCCTGGTAGGCAGGTCCGGATGCGTCTGGCCACAGCGCTGAGACGCTGCTGATGAACACCGCGTCGCCCCGGCTGCGGCGCAGGTGCGGCAGCGCGGCGCGGAAGACGTGAAATGCGCCCGATAGGTTGGTGTCGATCAGGGTCTGCCAGCCGCCGGTGGACAGCTGCCCGAGATGGCGGTCGGCGAGGTTGGTGCCGGCGGCGAGCACGACGGCGTCCAGGCCTGCGCCAGCGGCGATCTGGTCAATAGTTCGCGTGACGTCCTCTGGCTGGGTGACGTCGCAGATGTGCGGGTTGAACGGCCCGTCACCGCCACGGCGGGACAGCCCGTGGACTCGTGCGCCATGCCGGGATAGGGCACGGGCCGTGGCCAGGCCGATGCCGCTGCTGGCACCGCTGACAATGACGGTGCGGCCGGACAGGGCCGGCGCGGTGCCGCGCTCAGGCACGGCCGAGGAAGGCGCGCACCGGGCCGGCGGTGCCTGAAGCTATCAGGGCCAGGAGAGCCGGGCCTTGGGTCAGGGGGTGCACGGGCTCCAGCTCGCCCGGTCCGGCGTCGCCCGCGGCCACCCACCGCGCGGCCTGGCTGAAGTCCTGGTCCGTGTAGGCGTAGGAGCCGACCAAGGTGACCTCGTCCCTGACGACCGGCCGGAAGGCAAGCGGCGACTCGTCCTCGTGCATGCCGATCAGCACGACTCGGCCGTGCGGGCGGACTGCGTCGACGGCGAGCTGACGAGTCTGGGCGGTGCCGACGGCATCGATCACTACATCGGCTCCCGAATCTTCATCCAGGCGTGGCTGGTCCCCGATGCCGAGGGCGTCCCGCAGCGAATCCGGGCTGCGGTGCGTGCGGGTGACACCTGAGCGGGCGGCGACGCCGCGCCGGCGCTCATCTGGTTCGACCACATCCACCGGCCCGGCGCCGGACAGGCGCAGCGCTTGCGCGCAGCACAAGCCGATCGCACCGGCGCCGATTACGGCGGCTGTGACGCCGGCGATCCCGGCGGCGCCGGCGCTGTCGTTGCCGTCGATGGCCAGCCGGGCAGCGTGGACCCCGTTGGCCATGGGCTCCACGAACGCGCCCAGCCGCGGGTCGGTGCCATCGGGCAGGCCGATGAGGTTTGCGGCCGGGACTGCCACCATCTCCGCGAAGCCGCCAGGCCGCGCGATGCCGATAAGTCCTTTACGGCGACACAGGTTCCGGGCACCGCTCAGGCAGAACCGGCACGTGCGGCACGAGATGACCGGGTTGACCGCGACCGTCCTCCCCGCCCAGGACCGGTCGGCCCCCTCGCCGAGCGCGATCACTTCCCCGGCCAGCTCATGGCCCATCACCAGGGGCGGCGTCCGGTTGGCTTGACGTCCGAGGTAGCCCTCAATTTCGGACCCGCAGATCCCAGCTGCCCCGGTGCGGACGATTACCTCATCCGGGCCAGGTCGCGGATCTGGCACCTGGGCAACATGTGATTGCCTCGGGCCATCCCACACCAGAACACGCATGACCGTCCCCGCTACCCTGTGGTGAGACGATAAACTGCGCTCGCCGCGCAGACCCGGGCCTGACTTGCGCCCACGATCCGCCCCGACAGCCAAGGCCATAGACCGCCCCAATCGGCAGGTCCAGTGATCAATAACGCGCAGTCACCTCGGCTAGTCCGCGGTCCTTTCGCAAGTACCATCGATAGGTACGGGTCGAGGCGCGCTCAGGTGATCGCTGTGCATGGTGCCGGACAGGCTGATCTGCTCGCCTGCGGACGTGCAGTCGTGCATGGCGATGAGCGGCTGCCGGAGCCGGGTTGCGCAGTTGCGCGGCGATGTGCAGCTGGCGCGCCGTCGTGCTTCAGCCACCCGCAACCCTGGTATGGCTGACCGCTGAGGCCCGGTCAGCCGAGGCGGAGGGTCGCCGGGCTGGCTGGCCACGGCGGGGCGGCGGCGGGAGCGGAACAGGCAGGTGCCGGTGCCGGTCGCGGCGATGCGGGCTGGCGCCGCGCGGATGGCGCCGGCGGCTCGGCGGCTTTCCTGGGTCCGGCTGACGGTGACACGGCGCCCGGGCGGAACGATCGTGGTCGCCGTCTGCCCCGGGGATCACCCGGTGCGGGCGATGTACCAGGGCGGGTCGCGGCCGTATCTTCGGGCTCACGGGCGGGGATGCTGCCCGCTTGGGATGCTGCCCGGGAGGGCCGATGAGCACCGTCAGGGACGTCATGACCACGCCCGTCGTGACCGTCCGGCCGGACACGCCGTTCAAGCAGGTGGTTGCGGCGGTGCGCGCAGTCGGCGCCATCCCGGTCGTTGATGACTGCGGCCGGGTCCTCGGCATCGTGTGTGAGCATGACCTGCTCGCTGAGAAGGTAATCCTGGAGCGCTCGGCCGGCCGGCCGGCCGCGGCGCGGCGCCACGGCGGGCGCGGTAAGGCGGCCGCCGCCACTGCGGCCAGCGTGATGACCAGCCCGGCCGTGACGACCCGCGCCCAGGCGACGGCGGGTGAGGCGGCACGGCTGATGTGCCGTCATCGCCTCGGGTCCTTGCCGGTCGTGGACGCGGGCGGCCGCCTGATCGGCATCATCAGCCGGGGCGACGTGCTGGCGGGCTTTACCCGCCAGGATGGCGATATTCACCGTGAGGTGGTCCGGGACCTCATCACGCGTCAGTTCCTGCTCAACCCGCAGGCGTTCACGGTCACGGTCGGGGACGGCATCGTCACGCTGTCGGGGCGGCCGGAAAGCGACCAGGTCGGGCACCTGCTGGCCGCGGCCGTGCGGCGGGTCGAGGGCGTGGCGGGTCTTCGCGACCAGATGCGCTACCCGGCAGGCCGAACCGCTGGGTGGAGGGTTCTGCCCCCGCTGCAGCCCTGGTGACGCGAGCAGGCTGACCGGGGTGCTGCGGCCTGACCCGCGAGGCGCTCGCGCTGGACCTGCGCCAGTTCGCCAGCTGGTACCGCAGCCGCTCGCTGGCCCTGTTCGCTGTCCGCCGGGCCGACATCGAAGGCTTCGCCCGGGACCTGGAAGCGATGGGCCGCGCCCGGGCCACCGTCACCCGCTGGCTGTCCACCATCGCCGGGTCCTGCAAGTACGCTGTCGAAGAAGAGCTCCTAGATCGCTCACCCGCCGCCCACGTGCACCGTCCGCGGGTCGACTATGAGCTCGGCCAGCGACGGTGGCTTTCGGCAAGCTCGCCTGCGTTGGGAGCGATATTGGGGTTACCCGGCGAGCTTCCCCGTCCAGACGCTGGTCAGCTACGCGAACTTCTCCTCAAGCGTCATCCGGCCCAGCAGATCCTCAACCCGTTCGGCGGCCGGCCGAGGACGGTCGCGCCAGGCCGACGTGTCCGCCGCGTCGGCGCGGATCATCGCGACTCGATCTTGACGGCCACCGGTCCAGCGGGGAGTTCGGTCAGGGCAGCCGCCGGAAAGGTGACTTCGAGGCCGCCACGGTCCAGTTTCCACTCGAGCTCAATGCCGTGCCCGAGGAGGGAAACCCGGCGTACGCCAGAGCCGAGACCGTCGGCTCCGGTCGCCAGGGCGTGCAGTCTCCGGGAGCCCGCGCCTGGTTTGGCGAGCAGCAGAGCGTAGATGATGTCGCCGCGGCTGGTATAGCGGATGTCCTGTGCTGTGAAGGCGTCGCGTTCGGTGTCCTGGAACGAGCCCTCGCTCACGGCCGTCGGGCCCTCACCGTATCGCCGCCACGGGCGGGTCCCGTAGATGGCCTCGCCGTTTGCCTGGATCCAGCGGCCGATCGACTCGAGGATCCGCTGGTCTCCGGCGGGCAACGTGCCGTCGGGGGCGGGGCCCACGTTGAGAAGCAAGGCGCCGTTCTTGCTGACGACGTCGGCGAGATCGCCGATGATCGAGAGCGGGTCCTTGTATTCCGGGTTGTGGACGTATCCCCAGGAGTTCTTCGCCACCGCGGTGTCTGCCTGCCAGAAGCGCGGGGCGATGTCTCCCAGCTGGCCACGCTCGACGTCGAAGACCGCGGTGCCGTCGGGGAAGGCTCGGTTCTTGTAGTTGATGGCCACGCCCTGGCCCCAGGCCGCGGCCTGGTTGTAGTAATAGGCGGCGAAAGCTCGGAGATATGGCTCGAACGGCGCCTGCTCGATCCACCAGTCGAACCACACGAGCTGCGGACGGTAGTTGTCGACCAGTTCGCAGGTCCGGAGCAGCCAGTCCTGGAGGAACTCGCCGGTAGGTGGCTCGCCTTCCGGCCGGGCCGGACCGTACAGCGCCGCGCAGGCCGGGTCGCGGACGTCCGAGGGGAACGCCATCCCGCCGTTAAAGAACCACCAGTGCTCGGCTCGGTGGCTGGAAACGCCGAAGACCATCTGCCGGGCGCGGACCGCGGCCGCGAGCTCGCCGGTCACGTCCCGCCGGGGCCCACGCCTGGCGGCTGTCCATTCCGAACGCGAGCAGTCATACATCGCGAACCCGTCGTGATGCTCTCCGACCGGCACCACGAACCGGGCTCCCGCCCGCCGGAAAAGCTCCGCCCACTGCTGAGGATCGAATCGCTCGGCGGTGAACCTGTCGATCAGGTCCTTGTACCCGAAGCTCTGATGCTCGCCGTAGACCTCCCGGTGGTGCTCGTACTCCGGGCTGCCCCGCACGTACATGTTGCGGGGGTACCACTCATTGCCGAACGCCGGCACGCTGTACGCACCCCAATGCACGAAGATGCCGAACTTGCCGTCCTGATACCAGGCAGGCACCTGATAGTCCGCGAGCGAGGACCAGTCGTCGCGGAACGGTCCGCGATCGATGACCTCCCGTACCGTGGAGGGTATTGTCATCATTTCCTCCGACTAGACGTATCGGGTTATGGTCGCCACCATTTAGCGGCGCGGCTGTGGTTACTGACCTACCGGCAGAACGGCATCTTCAACACGGTCCTCGGCTGGTTCGGCATCGGTCCCGTCCCTGGCTGAGCTCCAGCATGTGGAGGCGCAACGGAGGTCCTCGCCAGGCCGTTTCAAGGCTGGCCGTGACAGGTTTGACAGGTCATGGGGCGGGGAGGCGGCGGCCGAAGCCGTACAGGTGGATGGTCATCACCAGGCCTTCCGCCGCCCGTGCGGCGGCGTGAAGCGCTCGCGCGGCAGGAGGGACACGGTGTTGCTGGAATGGCCCATCGGCTCGGCTACCGTCCAGCTCGGGATCAGCGCCGACGAGCCGGTGCGGGTCATCGGCGTCGACCCGCCGGACGCCGACTTCGGTGCCGACCGTCCGGCCGCGACCCCGCTGGTGGAACTAGGACTAGACGCGGAGGGCCGCACGGGCAGCAGCCCGAATGGCCAGCACCGGCTGTATTCCGCCAGCGCCCGGCTGCGCTACGTCACCCGCCAGGAAACAACGGAGCCCACCGGAAGAGTGCTGCGCATCGTCCAGCGCGACCCGGTGACCGGAGTCGAGGTGACCAGCAGGCTCGAGCACCGCGACGGTGCCACGGCGGTCCGGGCGGAGACGCTGGTGGAGAACCGGGGGACGGCGCCGGTGACGTTGCGCTACGTGTCATCGCTAAATCTCACCGGCTTCACCGGCGAACCTATCGCCGCCGATACGGAGCGGCTTGTCCTTAGCTGGGCTCGTAACGGCTGGGCCACGGAGTTCCGCTGGCAGCACCACACTCTCGAACAGGCAGGAATCGCCGACCCGAGCCCGCTAGGAGGTGCCCGGCATGATTCGTCGCGGGCCCATGTCGGCGTGGCCAGCTTCGGGAGCTGGTCGACCGGTAACTTCCTTGCGGTCGGCGCGGTCACTGACCAGCGCACCGGGCGTTGCTGGACTTGGCAGATCGAGCACAACGGGGCCTGGCAGTGGCAGGCGTTCGACGTCACGAGCAGCCTGACGCTGGCGCTGAGCGGCCCCACCAGCGCCGAGCACTCCTGGAGTCTGCGGCTCGGACCTGGTGAGCGGTTCAGCAGCGTGCCCGCCACGCTGGCGGTCTCGCCGGGTGGCTTGGAGGGAGCGCTGGCGGAGATGACCCGGCACCGCCGGCTGACCCGACGGCCGAACCGGGACAACCGTGAGTGCCCGGTGATCTTCAACGACTACATGAACTGCCTGATGGGTGATCCGACGACGGAGAAGCTGCGCCCGCTGGTACGGGCCGCTGCCGAGGCAGGCTGCGAGTACTTCGTCATCGACTGCGGGTGGTACGCCGGCAACGCCGGCTGGTGGGACACTGTCGGGGACTGGGAGCCCGCGGCGACCCGGTTTCCCCGGGGGCTCGGCGAGGTGACCGACGCTATCAAGGCGGCCGGCATGACACCGGGCCTGTGGCTGGAGCCGGAAGTCGTCGGCGTGCGCAGCGCCGTCGCAGCCCGGTTCCCCTCCGAAGCATACTTCTGCCGGGACGGCAGGCCCATCATAGAGAACGGCCGGTACCAGCTCGACTTCACCCATCCCGAGGCGACCCGCCACCTAGACGAGACCGTCGACCGGCTCATCGGCCAGCTCGGCATCGGCTACCTCAAGCTCGACTACAACATCAATATCGGCCACGGGACCGACACCGGTGGACGCAGTCCCGGGGCCGGGCTGCTCGACCACAACCGGGCCTACAGCCGCTGGCTGGACGCGTTGTTCGCCCGCCATCCCGGGCTGGTCGTGGAGAACTGCTCCTCGGGGGGAATGCGCGCCGACCATGCCCAGCTGTCACGGCTCAGCGTGCAATCGACCAGCGACCAGGTCGACCCAGTCCTGTACGCCGCGATCGCGGCCTCGGCCGCCTCCGCGGTCACCCCCGAGCAGGCTGCGGTCTGGGCCTACCCGCAGCCGCACTGGAGCGACGACCTGAACGACCTGACGCTCGTCAACGCCCTGCTGGGCCGCGTGCACCTGTCCGGAAGGGTCGACCAGCTCAACCCTTCAGCGCGGCGGCGGGTGGCCGGGGCCGTGGGGGTGTACAAACGGATCCGGCGGCGGATCCCGCACGCCACGGCGACCTGGCCGCTGGGCCTGCCGGGTTGGTATGACGCGTGGATCGCCGCCGGGCTGGCCGACACCGAGGGGGTGCTCCTGCAACTGTGGCGGCGCGGGGGCGAGGCGCAGCTCGACATCCCGATCAGGGCGCTCACGGGACGAGCGGCGGCGGTGGCAGTGCTCTTCCCAAGCGGCTCGCCGGCCGAAGCCAGGTGGGATCCCCGCCCCGGCGTGCTGAGCACCCACCTCCCCGGCGTCCCGTCCGCCTGCCTACTGGAGATCCGCCCCGAGCTCCCGTGACGGACAGGCGCGAACCAGTCCGGCTTTCCGCCGTCATCTGTGGTTTAGATCACATCGCCCTGGGTAGTGCCGGCCGCACTCCCGGTTCGGCGGGTGACGCGCAGGTTTAAGGAGGCGCGATGAGTGTCGCCGCAACCACCACAGTCCTAACGAGGCAGCAGAAGCCCGCGGCGGTCCAGAACGCCGCCGAACGGCACCGGACCATCCGCACCGCGTTCGCCTTCCTGGCGCCCAGCCTGCTCGGCGTGATCTTGTTCCTGCTCATCCCGATCGTCTTCGTCATCTTCCTGAGCCTGGTCCGGTGGAACATGCTCACGCCGATGAAGTGGGTCGGGCTGAGCAACTACGTGAACATCTTCGAATTCGACGGCTTCGGCCACTCGCTGCTGGTGACCGCCTACTACGTGCTGCTGAACATTCCTGTCCAGACCGTGCTCGCGCTGGGGATAGCGATGCTGCTGCAGCGCAAGCACCCCGGCAGCGGGCTGATACGCGTCATCGCCGTGCTGCCGTTCCTGTCCACCCCGGTCGCGATGGGCGTGGTGTGGAACTGGATCTTCAACCCCACTGGCATCATCAACCAGTTCCTGGCCCACTTCGGCATCCCCGGGCCCGCCTGGCTGACGGATCAGGCCACCGCGATGCCGGTGATCGCGTTCGCCAACATCTGGCAGTACGCCGGCTACAACATGCTGTTCTTCCTGGCCGGCCTGGGCGCGATCCCGCCGGCGTTGTATGAGGCCGCAGCGCTGGACGGGGCGAGCAAGTGGGAGCAGTTCCGCCGCGTGACGCTGCCGCTGCTGCGGCCGACGATGCTGTTCGTCCTGGTCACCGGAGTCATCGGCTCGTTCCAGGTGTTCGACACCGTGTACGTGATGACCGCTGGCGGACCCGGGAACTCCACCGAGGTGGCCAACCTGAACATCTACAACACGGCATTCGCCGGATTCCGGATCGGCGAGGCCTCGGCGATGTCGGTGGTGCTGTTCCTGCTCATCCTGGCCATCACCGTGGTGCAGTTCCAGTGGTTCAACAAGCGCATGACGTACGAGATCGGGTGAGGAGCCCGCCATGGCCACAGTCAACACCACCGGCGGACGCGCCGCCGCGGCCGCGACGACGGAACGGACATCGCGGGTGGGCAAGGGCGTGCGGCTCACCCTGTTTTACCTCCTGCTGGTGATCATCGCCCTGATCTTCATCCTGCCGTACCTGATGTCGATCTTCGCGGCGTTCAAGCCGCTGTCGGCGATCTTGTCGCAGTCCCCGCTGCGGCCGCCATCGCCCCCGACCTGGTCGAACTTCTCGACGCTGTTCAGCCAGTACGACTTCGGGCGGTACCTGCTCAACACCCTGCTCGTGACCGTGATCCTGACCACCGGGCAGGTGACGTTCTCGATGATGGGGGCCTACGCGTTCGCCCGGATGGAGTTCCCCGGCCGG
>JAJKHX010000378.1 GCA_021154785.1 Nocardiopsis sp. | reverse complement strand
TGTGGAGACCGGGTGGAGCTGGTAGCTGGCTCCGGTGTCTTCGGCCGCAGGTACCGGCACCGTCTGCGGCATGGCTGCCACGTAGTCGAAGTCGGAGAAGGGCCGTCGCAGGTGGAACACGATCGTGGCCGGGTCGGGGGTGTCGACCGAGGTCAGGCCCAGCTTGCCGGGTGTCTTGTCATAGGGACCGGGATAGCCGGGGTCCTTCAGCAGTACGGCGAAGTAGCCGGGCCCGTTGGGCAGCAGGTCCTTGGCGTAGCTGCGCTCGATGGCGTACTTGACGTCCCGGCTGGTGACAATGGCGCCGTCCTCGTATTTGATACCGGTCTTGAGGTAATAGGTCCAGGTCAGGCCGTTATCGCTGACTTTCCCCAGGCTGGTGGCCAGGTCCGGCACGAGCTGTACGCCAGCGGCGCCGGGCGCGGATTTGTACGTCACCAGCGCCCGGCCGTAGAGGCGGACCAGGTTCCACATCTCCGCGTGGTAGGTGTTGCCGGGGTCGGTTGAGTCAGGGGCGGTACCGTAGTCGAACACGATGGTCCCACCCTTGTGGCTGGACGCATTGACCACGGTGTTGAGCGCCGCGTTGTACCCGTCCGGGGTTTCCGGGGGGCCTGGTCTGCTGCCCATGCAGGCCGCTACCGCGAGGACTATCGTGGCTCCGGCCGCCGCCAGCGGTAGGGCGCTTCGCCGCTTCATCGGACTCCCGGCACGATGTGGATGTGGGGCCCAGGCAGCGACGGCAGTACCACGGTTGCGGGCGTCCGCGGCGCTGCCTGGCAGCGCACTGGCCGTCTTGGGCTTGCTAGTCCTACCATCTTCGCCGCCGGATTAATGGCACGACGCGACGGCGCAACGGACCCGCAGAGGATCATCAGCGGTGAGACGGGACCGGAGCGCGGCGCGCCAGGAACAGGTGGCGCGCCGCGCTGGGCTGCATTGTCCACGGTCTTCTCCGAGGTCAGCTGGCCCGCGCGGTAACGCTCCGCCGAGTCATCCAGGCCCGGTCCAGGAGCACCGCAGTGACGGCGGCGACCAGTGCGGCGCCAGCCGCGATCAAGATGATCTGCCAACCGGGCATGCCCCCGGCGACGATGGTCTGGACTGCAGGCTGCGCAGCGGGAGCGGGCCCGCCGCCCGGGTCCGGGATGACGGCTAGTGCGGCCGGCGCGGCCACGGCGAGTGTGAGCAGGGCGCCGCCGAGCACGGCCGCAACGCCGAGGTACCTGTGGATGCGGTTCATCGCGGGCTCCTTCGGGGAGGTGGCGATTGGTCTGGTAGGCAGCCCGCGGCATGGCCGCTATCGCATGTGCTGCGGGCTGACTCCACTATTGCCAGCGGCAACGCAAATCACCACACAGGAGACCCACAGAAGGCCCACGTGATTGAGCCATGCTTTTGTCCGGGCGCGAGCAGCTGGCTTTGCCGCGGGGCCGGACCGTAGATCGGGCTGGCCTTTGACCAGCGTCGATGAGGGAAGGAGCGGCTGGCTTGTACGCTAGGTTGCAGAGTCCCGGGCTCGGGCCGGGAGCAGCAGACGTGATGCCGGCGGCCGGGGACTAGGGAGGGATGAGAGGCCGTGGCGGAGGGGCCTGCACAGCATTTCGGCCGCCTGCTGCGCCAGCTACGCGACAATAGCGGGCTGACGCAGGAAGAGCTGGCGGAGGCGGCGAGCCTTTCCCCGCGCTCGATAAGCGATCTGGAACGCGGAATCAACGCCACCGCCCGCCCGCAGACCGCGCGGCTCCTGGCCGGGGCGCTGGGCCTGACCGGACCGCAGCGCGCCCACTTCGTAGCCACCGCACGCGGGCACAGCCCCGAGGCATCACCGGTAAGCAGCCCAGGACCGGGGGCCGGCTCGGCGTCGGCAACCAGGACGCTGCCCCGCGACGTCTCCGGATTCACCGGCCGGGCCGCCGAGCTCGCCCGGCTGATGGCCGGGCTAGCCGACATGACCGCCCCGGGCGGCGTGGTGGGGATCCACGCCATCGGCGGGATGGCCGGGATCGGCAAGACCACCCTGGCGGTACACGCAGCCCACCGGCTCGCCGGGCAGTTCCCTGATGGGCAGATCTTCCTGTCGCTGCACGCGCACACCCCAGGTCAGCAGCCGGTGGACCCCGCGGACGCGCTGGCCAGCCTGCTGCGGGCAGCCGGGCTCGGCGCCCAGGCGATTCCGGCTGGGCTGGACGCGCGGGCCGGATGCTGGCGTGATTACCTGGCCGGCAAGAAGGTCCTGCTCGTACTCGATGACGCCACCGGGCACGAGCAGGTACGGCCGCTGCTGCCAGGCACCGCCGGGAGCCTGGTGCTGACCACCAGCCGCCGGCGGCTGACCGCGCTGGAGGACGCCGCGGTGATCAGCCTGGACACCCTGCCGCCCGATGAGGCCGCGCAACTTCTGTCCAGCCTTGCCGCCCGCCCGGACGTAGGCCGCGGGGACACCGGGGTTGCTGAAATTACCCGCCTGTCCGGATACCTGCCACTGGCGATCGGGATGCTCGCCCGGCAGCTCCACCATCACCCGTCCTGGACTGCGGCTGGCCTGGCCGCCGAGCTGGCCGCAGCCCGGGACCGGCTGGATCTGATGCACGCCGAGAACCTGTCGGTCGCCGCCGCGTTCGACCTGTCCTACCAGGACCTGACCACCGGGCAGCGACGGCTGTTCCGCCGGCTCGGCCTGCACCCCGGCCCCGACATCGACGCCCACGCCGCCGCTGCCCTGGATGACACCAGCCTGGCCACCGCCCGGCGGCACCTGCGCGCCCTCTATGACCACCACTTGATCAGCGAGCCCACCTCCGGCCGGTACCGGCTGCACGACCTGCTCCGCGAGCACGCTCAGGCACTGGCCGCTACTGACCGCGGCGTCATCCGGGAGGCCGCCACCGGCCGGCTCCTGAATTACTACCTGCACACCGCGCTGGCCGCCGGTAAACACATCCCGAGCAAGAATAAGAGCCCCGTTGCCACGGTGTTGCCCCCCGCCCAGCCGCCGGACTGCGCCCCGCCGGTACCCACGCCACGGCAGGCCGCCGCCTGGCTGGAGGACGAGCGCGCCAACCTGCACGCGGCCACCGGCTATGCGGCCGGCCATGAGCTGCCCGTGCACGCTACGTTGATCCCGGCCGCGATGGCCTCCTTCCTCGGCGTTCGGCACTACCGGGATCAGGCTCTCACCCTGCACCGCACCGCCCTGGCGGCTGCGCGCCTGGCCGGTGACCGGCCTGCCGAGGGCCGGGCTCTGAACTGGGTAGCCAGCGCGCAGATCGACACCAGCGACTTCTCAGCTGCGGAGGTCACGTTGCAGCAGGCCCTGGCGCTGCACCGCGACCTGGACGATCGCGGCGGCCAGGCTGACGCCCTCAATGCACTGGGGAGGGTGTACTGGCCAACTGGCGACTACCCAGCTGCGGTCAGCTGCCTCGAGCAGGCGCTCGAACTATTTCGCGGCCTCGGCCACCCGCGCGGCCAGGCGCAAGCCCTCAACGGACTGGGTGGCGTGCGGTGCAATACCGGGAATTACCCGGCTGCTACGGCGTGTCATGAGCAGGCGCTGGCACTCTTTCGTGCAATCGGCCACCGACATGGTCAGAGCGAAGCCCTTACCCACCTGGCCGCCGTGCAGCGGCTCACCGGCGACTACCAGGCCGCTGCCGCTAAGTTGCGGCTGGCCGAGGCATTGCACCGCGACCTCGACGACCGCTACAAGCAGGCCTGGACCCGCACCGAACTCGGGGTGCTGCAACGGCTGACCGGCGACAATCCTGCCGCTGAGGCCAGCCAGCGGCAAGCACTGGAACAGTGGCGCGACATCGCGGATCACTCCGGCCAGGCTCGTTCACTCAACGAACTCGGCCTCGTGCAGCAGTTGACCGGCGACTACCCGGCTGCCGAAACCAGTCACCTGCATGCCCTGACGCTGTACCGCGATCTCCGCCGGCGACAGGAGCAGGCCGAGGTGCTCAACAGCCTCGGAGAGCTGTCGTCCCGGTGCTCAGACAGCCAGGCGGCCCGCGGCCACCATAACCATGCGCTGGCCATCGCGCGTGACGTCGGTGCGCCGCTAGAAGAGGCACGTGCCCTGGAAGGAGTCGGCCGCTGCTACTTCGAGGACGGCGACGATCATAAAGGCGCCACCTACCTGCAGCGGGCGCTCGCCATCTACCAGCGCATCGGGGCCCCCGGCGCCCAGCGCGTCCAGCAGGCTCTCTTGGGTCATCATGTGACGACGGCCTGACACCCAGCCCTGCGGCCATGAACGCAACATCGCATGCCCACGCGGGGCAACGTGCCAATCGGCGCCTCCCAAGATGGGATAGCCAGGCAGCAGGCCGCTGAAGCGTACGGGATAGCTGATCAGGCTTGCCCGCACGCCTACACACAAAGCGGCATTACTTGCGATCGATCCTGCAGCCCGGCCAACGAGACCATGAAGGTTATTCAGGCGCCTGATTCGTTATGCGAAGTTTATTTCCCGTTGCGCCGTGCCGCCACAATAAGGATGACCTGTTCATGAAAGGATTTAGTTACCACACTAATCCAAAGAACAGGCCATCGCGTGTATCATACCACCGGGTTCGACCGTGAAGAAATCATCGACCTCTGCATCCGGATCAATTCTGCGGAGCGCGGGACAGCAGCCCGGAGCTGGCCGCCATGTCTCGGGCTTTTCAAATCGGTGGCGGTCACGCTGACCTATATGCGGCACAACCGGACCCAGGCGGAGATCGGCGAGTCGCTCGGCACGTCCCAGCCGACTATCAGCCGCGCCATATCAGCCATAACCCCGCTCATCCCGGAAGCGACGCGCGAATTTGTCCCTACTGCTGATGACCTGGATCCGGACGCCCAGTACATCCTGGACGGCACGCTGCTCCCGTGCTGGTCATGGGCCGGAAGCAAGGAACTATATTCCGGAAAGCACAAGACGACCGGAATGAATGTCCAGGTCGCCTGCACGATCCACGGCAAGCTCGCCTGGATCTCCGACCCGGTCGACGGAAGTCATCACGATAATTACTGCCAGGAGGAATCCGGGATACTGCTGACTATGGACCCGAAAAACTGGATCGGAGATAAAGGGTACATCGGGAACGACATGATCACGCCCTACAGAAAACCTCCAGGCGGCGAACTGCTCGACTGGCAGAAGGAGTTCAATACTGAAGTCAACAAGATCCGCTGGATGATCGAGCAGGTAATCTCGCACTTCAAGAACTGGACGATAATGCACACAGATTATCGCCGTCCGCTCAACACGTTCACGGCAACTATCTCAGCGGTAATCGGGTTGCACTTCTATCGGACCGCCTGAATAACCTTCCATAACTGGAGAATCTGCGTGCATCCACGGCGTATAGCCGCCGCTCGGCCTGTCGCGCCGATTCGGCGATCTGAATGGATGCTGGCATGCGAGCGGTCGCGTTGCGCGGCCGTCGTCTGCCGGGTGGCGGTTCTCGGGCCGGGTAGCCAGGGATCCGCGGATGGCGCAGATGGCGCGTGTGATGCTGGGCGGCGGCTTGCGGGCCGGTGCGGGGGCTAGGTTGCGGTGAAGAGCTGGTCCATGATCTGGGCGCCGGTGGTGATGACGGGTCGTAGTTCGCGGCGGTAGACGATCTCGGTGGTGCGGGTAGAGGAGTGGCCGACCAGGCTGGCGATCTCCTCGATGGCGACACCACTGTGGCTCATCAGGCTGACGAAGGTAGTCCGCAGCTCGCGCGGGGTCCAGCCGTCACCGAGGTGGGCTTCGGTACAGATGCGCTTGAACATCTTGCGGACGTTCGCCGCGTCCAGCGCGGCGCCCAGGTGACTGGTGAACACGAGCCCGGTGTCCTGCCAGTGATCCTCAGCCGCCAGTCGCTCATCGGCCTGGCGGTCCTGCCAGCCGCGCAGCGCCTGGACGGCGGCGGCGGGGAGCGCGAGGGTGCGGCGGGATCGTTCGGTCTTGGTGTCGCCGTGGGCGCGGACCGACCTCCAGACGGCGATGTGCGGCGGGCCGGCGGACGT
>JAJKHX010000377.1 GCA_021154785.1 Nocardiopsis sp. | reverse complement strand
GGCGCCTCGCAGGTCGGCCGATCTATATGTCACGGTTATGGTCTGCGATTCGCCGGGGAACAGGGTGATGTCGTTGTCCTGCCACGTCGAGGACTGTAGCTCGTTGTCGCCGGGCAGTTCCGCGCCGCTCGCTGTGCCGCGCCGGACGTCGGAGAAGCACCACAGACCGTTCTGAATCAAAATAAAGAATTCAGCAGAACGGCCGGTGGTGCTTGCTCCAGGGGGTGAATTCTTCGGGCGCTCCCGACGGGCCCGGGGTATTAGGCCTGGCGAGGCTCTGCACGCCCGCACGCAGGCCCTTACGCTCGTTTCCGGGCGTCAGGACAGCATCGGTGCGCGGACGGGGCCTACGGGGCCAGTGAGACACGCCGCGGCAGTGTAGAGGCAACCGATCAGGGCCCCACGGCGAGGTCGTCAGAGCGTCCAGCTTTAAGTCGCGGCCACTGGGCGATGGGGCGTCCACCCGGCCATACTGGCACTGGTGGCCAGTCGGGCGAGCCGCCGTCAGTCCGCGTGATGGAGCACTGTTGCGGCCAGCCGGGGGGGCCGAGTCCTCCCACGGCTCCTGGCGTCCGTACACGGTAAGGCCATGAGTACTACGGCATGTGCCAGCCCATGAAGTCGCAGTAGCGGGCGCTTTCGCGTGGCTGATGAGAATATGAGACAGAGGTGACGGCCCCGCTGGGCGAAATTGCGGGGTTCTCCTGTCTCATCCCAGAAGGCCCTTTCCGTGCGGGTTTTCCGGCCGCTGGCTGCCATGCCCTGGGCAAGCGAGCGGCGGCGCGGTATGCCGGGAGGTATGGTGACCCGCTACCAGAGCCCTAACCTCCACCTTAAAGGAGCGTTAGTCGGTGACGACGGACGGCGCGCAGCACAACAATGCACCTTCCGGCTAGCCCGCCGCCAGCCCCCTCACCCCTGAAAGACCCCGGCGACCTACGATTCGCACACGCCAGCAGCGCAGGGGACCCAGTTTCCGGATCCCACGGCAGCGCCACGCCAGTGGAGCATGATTTCTAATCAGCAATAGCGCCAGAACACGATCCAGGACTGGATGTTCTGTGCGCTGCGTACAGTCCCGCGACAGGATCTTCGGTCCCGACCGAGTGGGCGTTCTGCGCGGATCCGGAGCCGCCGGGCCGGCCGGGGTGAATCACGTGGCCTGCTCGGTGTAGCCATCACCCTCGTTACCCGGGTCTGGCTTGGTGTCCCGGGTGCCGAGCGCGTCGGCGATGCGCTGGTTGGCGGCGGTGGCATGGCGTCGATGCAGTAGGCGTAAATCTTGAGCAGGACCGCGACCCCTTGCCCGGCGCGGCACGCAAGTTCGCGGTGAAGGCGATCGTGACGGCGACCAGGGCCTGCCCGTCACGGCGTGTCTTCTCCGCCGGGTCGACGTCGATGACCAGGCGGCGGGAGGCGGCCACCCGGGACGCAGCGCCTCTAGCTCCTCGTCGTGGTCGAGTATCGACCTAACCTGCAGTCCATTCAAAGGCTTGACCACAAGCATGAGCGTGGCGCAAGGCGTGGGTCCGGACGCGGAGGCTTATGCCTGCGCTGTCGAAGGCGGGTTTCCAGATGTGCTCGCGAAACCAGGATCGGGTAATGTGCCCGCCGGTGATGAGGGCGCGGCTGCGGACGGCCCCGGGCTAGCAGGCCGGCGAGCGGCGTCCGGGGCTTCGCGATGTAGCGGGCTGACCGGACAGCAGACCGGCCGCCCCTACTCCGCCTCGCTGAGATGGACCATGGCGTCGTACAGCTGCTCGTACGTCATCGGCGGCTCGGGGATCGGATGTGCCCGCTCAGCCCGGTAGGCGTCGAGCATGAGGTAGAGGTAACGCCGCCAGGCGTTGGGCGCCGTGGCGCTGGTGGCCTCGATGATCCGGCCGTTGGACCAGATGAGGTTGACGATGTCGGCCAGGGTGATATCACGGCGAGCCTCACCGGCTTCTTGGGCCCGGGTGAGCATGTCCACGATCTGTCGGCACATCTCGTCGTGGATGCGCTCGGTCTCGGCGCTGTCGGTGAAGCGGCGGGAGAGGAAGTCGTTGAAACCTCGGTCACCCGCCTGCATGCCGAACAGGTGCTCCAGGTAGTAGACGAGCCCTTCCCACGGATCGTTCATCTCCAGGGCCTTGCTGGCCCCGTCGAGGAACTCCTGAAGCCGGGGCTGGAAGGCGGCCATGAGCAGGTCCAGGCGCGTTGGGAAGTGGCGGTACAGGGTGCCGATGGCGACGCCGGCGTCGCGTGCGATCTTCTCCAGGGAGGCATCCACGCCGTGTGCGGCGAATTCGCGCTGCGCCGCGGCGAGGAGCTTGTCTCGGCGCTCCCGGGCGTCGCGGCGCAGGGGCCTCCGCATCTGCTCAACGTCGCTACGGCTCACTTCGCCAGTTTACCGGCGATACTGAGGGCGGCCTCCCCTTTCTGCGCCGCTCAGGAGCCCGGGAGAGCGCGGTTGACCTCGGCGAGCTCGCCGGCATGGTCGTGCGCGACGTGGCTGACGGCACGCTAGATGGCGCCCGCCCGCGAGCATGACGTTCGGTGCCCTGGGCCTGGCGGCGGGGCTGAGAACAGACCAGGCGGCTGTCGAGGCTCGAAAACTTCTGCTAAGTTGAGGCACCCCTCCGGAATAGAGTGAGGCATCCCTCCGTTTAGGTAGGCAGTAATGACCGGAGGGGTGCCTCATATTGGCGCTCTGACTTGACCGCACGAGGAGTGAAGAAGATGAGCACTAACGAGCCCTCCGGGGCCGCAGGCGCCTCAGCGGCCGCGGACGCTGTCGGAGCGCAATTTACGGCTCCACACGATCCTCACTACATGGCCAAGCTGGATGGCAAGGTCGCAGTGATCACCGGAGCGACGTCTGGGATGGCGCTAGCAACGGCCAAGCTCTTCGTGGCTGAAGGCGCCCACGTGTTCATCACCGGACGACGCAAAGACAAAGTGGACGAGGCGGTCGCCGCCATCGGCCGTAACGTAACGGGCGTGCAGGCGGACTCAGGAAACCTGAACGACCTCGCCCGCCTCGCCGAGACCGTGCGGGAGCATCACGGACGAGTCGACGTCCTGTTCGCCAGCGCCGGCATCGGCTCGGTATCCGACCCGCTGGGCAGCATCACCCCGGACTCGTTCGACACGCTCGTGGCCGTCAACTTCCGGGGCACCGTGTTCACCGTTCAATACCTGCTGCCGTTGATGAGCGACGGCGCGTCGGTCATCTTGAACGGCACGACCAGCGCGACCAAGGGCATCCCCGGCGCCGGGGTGTACTCGGCCAGCAAGGCAGCCGTTCGCTCACTCGCGCGCACCTGGGCTGCGGAGCTGAAGGATCGCGGCATTCGGGTAAACGTCATCAGTCCCGGCTCGATCGACACCGCGCTCTTCAGTACCGTCACCCCGGAATTCCGGGAGCAGATCACCGCCGCCGTCCCCCTAGGACGGCTGGGGACCAGCGAAGAGATCGCGGCCGCCGCGCTGTTCCTCGCCTCTGCGGACGCCAGCTTCATCACCGGCGCAAACCTGATCGTCGACGGCGGGTTCAGTCACATCTGACGCCACCCGGTTGGGCAGCCGGTCCCCAGATCCCTCTGAAACAAGAAGTTCATCCCAGACCACAGAAAGTGAGCACCCGTCCATGAGCAGCATCAGCTTCATCGGCCTAGGCGGCATGGCCCGCGCCATAGCCGCCCGCGCGGTCGAGGGCGGCAACGCCGTCGAGGTCATCGGCCGCGACCAGGCCAAGGCCGAGGATCTGGCCGCCGCCCTCGGCGGCGGCGCGACGGCCGGGACATTCGCCGCCGCCCCGGCCGGCGACATCGTCATCCTCGCCGTGCCCTACGCCAGCGCCGCGCCGGTCCTCGCCCAGTACGGGGACGCGCTGGCCGGCAAGGTCGTCATCGATATCTCGAACACCTTCAACGCCGACGCCACCGGGCTGGTCACCCCTGACGGCACTTCCGGCGCGCAGGAGATCGCCAAGGCCGTCCCGGCGAGCGCGCACGTCGTGAAGGCGTTCAACACCGTCTTCGGCCACGTCCTGGCCCAGGGCGGCCCGCTGGACGTGCTCATCGCCGGCGACGACGCGGACGCCAAGGGACGCGTGTCGGCGTTCATCGAGAGCCTCGGGCTGCGCCCGCTGGACACCGGAGACCTGGCGACGGCCCGCTGGCTGGAGGCGGTGGGGCCGCTGCTGATGGGCCTGGCCCGCCACGGCGCAGGGTTCAACATCAGCCTCGGCGTTAACGTCTCGGGCTGAGAGCACCCCCGCTTGCAGTTCCAGCGCCCCGCACTAGCACCCGGTCGCCATCCCGGGCAGGCAGGGTTCCGCCTGCCCGGGATGCAGGGCAGTCCGCGCGCCATCGGCCTGCAGGCAATCGACTCTGACCACTACGGACTGCCCGCGCCCGGCACCGGCGAGGACGTCATCAAGCAGGTCGGCGACAACATCTCATCGTGGCTGGCCACACGAGAATGACTAAGGAGACACCCATGCCTGACTACGGTCATCCTCTGCGTTTCGCAACGTTCATCTCTCCCGCCAACTCCCCGGCGCACCGTCCGGTCGAGCTGGCGCAGCTCAGTGAGCGGCTCGGTTTCGACTTCGTCACCTTCCAGGATCACCCCTACCAGTCGAGTTTCCTCGATACCTGGACCCTGCTGAGCTGGGTGGCAGCGCGGACCGATCGCATCGGCGTGTCCGGCAACGTGCTGAACCTGCCGCTGCGCCAGCCTCCCGCCGTGCTCGCCCGCGCGGCTGCCAGCCTCGACCTGCTCTCCGGTGGCCGGACGAGCCTCGGGATCGGGGCCGGCTTCTACTGGGATGCCGTGCAGGCGGCCGGCGGTCGGCGGCTTACCCCGCTGCAGGGCGTAGCGGCGCTTAGCGAGGCAATCGACGTGATCCGCGGGATCTGGGACGCCGACGGGCCCGGCACCCTCAATGCCGACGGCGAGTTCTACCAGGTCCACGGCGCCGAGCGCGGACCCGCGCCCGCACACGAGATCCCGATCTGGCTCGGCGCCCACAAGCCGAGGATGCAGGACCTGGTGGGACGCAAGGCCGACGGCTGGCTGCCGTCGCTGCCGGTCATGGAGCCTGGCGGCCTGCCCAAGGGAAACGCGATCATCGACGACGCCGCACGGGCCGCGGGCCGCGACCCCCGCGAGATCACACGCCTGCTCAACATCTTCCCGGACCAGCAGACACCGGAAGCACTGGCCCAGATGACCCTCGAAGACGGCGTCAGCATCTTCATCCTGGCCAGCGACGACCCGGACGTGCTCGAACACTTCGCCGCCGAAACGATACCCGCCGTACGCGAACACGTCGCCTGCGGACGCAAATAGCACGTGTGCCCGCTAAGTCCCAGAGAGCCACGTGCGTTGAAAGGCGCCAGCATGGGTTCCGGAGGAAGGCCAGGTCCACCCCGCAGACAGAGGTATATCCCAGGTATATTCGCGCGCTGGCCAGCAGGTACATGGGCTGGTGAAGTCGGCGCGAGCGTGGCCGCACGCGGGCCGGTGCCGCCGGACGCCGTGCGGGTTGCGGCTGGGCCGGTGACGGGGCGACGTGGCCCCGTGCGGCGCGGGACGGCGGCAAGGCGGCTGGGTGCGGCGGATGCCATCGGGCCCGGCGTTTCCAATGGGCACGGGCAAACGGCGGCCGGTGAGCGCCACGCCATCAACACGACCGCCGAAGCGCCCCACAAACCCAGCTCAGGGTGCATGTCGAGCCGGAACACGCTGCTGGCGTGCCCCGTCCGTGGAAACGCCGACGGTGCGCACCGACCGTCGCAACTGTGCACACCGTCCGTCCTAACAGCACGGACGCCCGTCCGCTATGCGTCCGTGGACAGCGCAATATGACGGTCTACAGCGCTACAAGGTGACACATGACGCGACAGAGGCGAAAACGCCCCGCTAGCACGAGAATTCGCAGCTAGCGGGGCGTTTTCGAAGCGTGTGGCAGGTGTTGGGTTCGAACCAACGTAGGCTGAGCCGACGGTTTTACAGCCCGCTCGCTCCGCCCGAGTCACCCCCCGCTGACCAGCACGGACGCCGTTCGAGGCGGATATTCGGGCTGCCGCCGTCCACTATGCATCCGTGGGTGCCGGATTTCGGGGCCGCGCGGGCCACGGACGGGCACGGACCAGCCCACGAACGGGCGCGGAAATGGCCACGGACGGGGCCGGTGGGAGCGGTTACGCAGACCGCTGCCAACCGGATTCCCGCCCTGACCTGCCATTTCAGGATGCCTGCTCGGCGTCGCCGTCGCCCTCGTCACCGAGGTCGTCCTCGGCGTCCTGGGTACCGAGGGCCTCGGCGATGCGCTGGTTGGCTGCGGTCGCCTGGCCGTCGATGCAGTGGGCGTAGATCTTGAGGAGGACCGCGACGCCTTGCCCGGCGCGGCGGGCGACCTCGGTGGCGGGCACCCCGGAGTTCAGCCACAGCGACACCGCTGCGTGCCGCAGGTCATACGGGGCGGCAGCCGAGCGGTGATCGGTACTGGGCGGGGGTGAGCGCTTCCCTGCGGGCCTGGTCCCAGACCTCGTTGTGGCCGGAGTCCTGCAGGATGCCGCCCCGGGCGGTCTGGAAGACCTGTGCGTGCCGAGAATCCTGTCCACGGCTCTGACCAGTAGCTTTGCTCGCCAGGCGTTCGGCCCGTGATGATCATCGATTATGTGCCTGCTGTTCGTGTTCCTCCTGATCATGCGGCTAGCAGCGTTGTGCTTGCCGAAAATCTCATCCGCCCGGGTGGGAGTGGCTATTTGTTTCGGCGAGGGCCGGATGAGCTGGTTGCTCTCCTGAGGTCCGCTCGCTGCGGCATGATGATCGGCTGTGCTGCTCCGACTGGCCTACCTGAGTGTGACGAATGTGGTCGCGTCACTGCGCCTGCCTCGGGCGAGCGACCGGGACAAGGACGTCGAGATCCTGGTGCTGCGTCACCAGATCACGGT
>JAJKHX010000376.1 GCA_021154785.1 Nocardiopsis sp. | reverse complement strand
TCGATGGCCTTGCGGGCGGTGGCGAGCAGGGTGGCTATTTTCTTGGCCGGCTCGGCGACCCGGTCCGGCACGACGGCCAGGTCGCGAGGGTCGAGCAGGGCGTGGGCCAGCATGTCCTGGCCTTCGGGGGTGCTCGGGGTTTCCGGGTCGGCGTCGGCCAGCAGCTGCAGCGAGCGGCGCAGCCGGCGCAGGCCGAGCGCGTCGGTGCCGCCAAGCGGCCCGCACAGGAGCTCGGCGGCGACCTGCTCGTCGAGCTCTTTAGGCTGCAATGCGCAGCGCAGCAGCATGAGCAGCGGGCGGGTCCCCGGCTCGTCGGCCATCGGCAGCTCGTCGCCCGCCACCGCGACCGGGACGCTGGCGGCGGTCAGCGCCCGCCGCAGCAGCGGCACCTGCCGGGCGGCCGAGCGGACCAGGACGGCCATGTCCGACCAGGGCACGCCGTCGGCGAGGTGGGCGCGGCGCAGCGTGTCGGCGACCAGGGCCGCCTCCTGGGTGGAGCTGTCCGCGATCAGGATGCTGATCTCGCCGGGCGGGCTGTCCGGCACCGGGACCAGCATCCGGTGGCGGGCCTGGGCCGTGCTGGCGCCGGGCGCGGCGGGCAGGCGGCGGGCTACCCGGCGGGAGGCGGCCAGCAGGACCTCGCCGCTGCGGCGGCAGGTACGCAGTGCCACCACCGGGGCCTGCTGGCCGTCGGCGGTGCGGAAGCGGTCCGGGAACTCGGTGAGCGCGCGGACGTCGGCGCCGCGGAACGCGTAGATGGACTGGTCCGGGTCGCCCACCGCGATCAGCTCGCGGCCGTCTCCGGCCAGCGCCATCAGCAGCGACTCCTGGGCCGGGTCGCTGTCCTGGTACTCGTCGACCAGCACCACGTCGTAGGCGTCGCGCTCGCGCTGCCTGGTCTGCGTCCGGCCGAGCAGGGCGGCGGCGATCCGGACGATCTCGGCGTAGTCGTAGGCCGGGACCGGGGCGAGGTCGAAGCGCGCCGCGTACCGGTCCAGGAACGCGGCGGCCGCCATCCAGTCGTCGCGGTCCCTGAGCTTGCCGAGCTGCCGCAGCCCGCGGCCGTCCAGGCCGCGCTCGGCCGCGCGCAGCAGCAGGTCGCGCACCTCCTCGGCGAAGCCCCGGGTGCCCAGGGCGGGCCGCAGCCGCTCCGGCCAGCGGGAGCCGCCGTCGCTCGACTCGCCTTTCAGCAGACGGCGGACTTCCAGGAGCTGCTCGGGCGCGGACAGCAGCCGCGGCGGCTCGTCGCCGGCCAGCACGAACTCTCGCCTGGCGAGCGCGTAAGCGTAGCTGTGGAAGGTGACCGCCAGCGGCTCGCGGGTGGTGCGTTTGAGGCGGGCGGTGATGCGCTCGCGCAGCTCGGCGGCCGCCTTGCGGCTGAAGGTGAGGACCAGGATGCGCTCCGGGCTGATCCCGCGGTTCTCGATCCGGTCCGCGACGGTGGCCACGATCGTCGTCGTCTTGCCGGTCCCAGGGCCGGCCAGCACCAGCAGCGGGCCGCCGGCGTGGTCCACCACCTGCTGCTGGGCCTGGTCCAGGCGCGGTGCTCGGCTGGCCGCTGAGGCCGCCGCTGGACCTGCCCCCGGGCCCGCCGATCCGGCCGCCGCCGGGGGGCGGCGGATGAGGCGGTACGCGGGAGCGTTCGGCTGGTCCATTACTGGCATTCCAGCAGATGGCACTGACATTTCGCGACCCATCCGGGGAAGCCCCAGCGTGTCGCGGCGCGATGGTGATCATGGGCCGGGCCAGCGGGCGCGGCGGATGTCGACGCGGACCGGGGGGCGGGCCGAGCGGAGCGGGGTGCCCTCGGCCAGGTAGTGCTTGACGGCCACGCTGTCGTGGCCGGGAGCCGGGGTGCCGTCGGAGTGGATCACCCGCCACCAGGCCACCGCGCCGCCGTAGACGGACATCACTTTTCCTACCTGCCGGGGCCCGGGGCCGGCCGCCAGGTAGGCGGCGATGTCGCCGTAGGACATGACGCGGCCGGGCGGGATGGAGTCCACCAGGTCCAGGACCCGGCTGGAGAAGTCGTCGACGGGCGGCGGCTCGCTGGCGTCCTCGGGGGGCGGCCCGTCGGGGCGGGACTTGGACGGCTGGCCGGGGCGGGGCGTCACCGGTTCGTCCGGCGCAGGATGACCAGGCGGGTCGCGGCGGCGGCGGACAGGGCCAGGGAGGTCAGCGCGAGCAGCGCGAACAGGACGAGCTGGCCGGAGCCGCGCGGGCCGACCGGTGCGGCCGGGAGCGAGCCGCGGTACTTCGCGGTGCCCTTGATGGTGGTGGCCGCCGGCCGGACACCCGCCAGCTGGCCAGCCCGGGTCAGGGCGGCGGCCGCGTCCACGATGCCGAACCCGACCTGGCTGTTGTAGCCGCCGGCGGGCCGGTCCGTGGTAGTCGAGGTCATGGCGCGGGACACCAGGTCGGGCGCCAGGTGCGGATACTCCGACTTGATCAGGGCGGCCACGCCCGCCACCAGCGCGCAGGCCGGGCTGGTGCCGCTGACCAGCCAGTACTCCCCATCCCGGCCCTGGGCGGGCACCGACACGCCGGGCGCCGCCACCTGGACGGAGAGGTTGTCGCTGGAGAACCCGGCTACCGCGCCATCGGCTTTCACGGCACCCACGCTGATCACGCTCGGGTAGTCAGCCGGGAAGGAATAGGGCGCCTGGCTGGTCCGGCCCGCACCGGACGGGCCGCCGGAGTTGCCGGCGGAGGCGATCACCACGACGCCGTGGTCGTAGGCCTGCTGCAGTTCGGCCCGGACGGCGCCGCTCGGCGCGCTGTAACCGATCGACATGCTGATGACCTTCGCGCCGTGCGTCACCGCATAACGGATCCCGTCGGCCAGCGACTGCTGGATGACGGTCTCCTGCTCCCGCTCGTACTTGGCGTAGTGCGGGTCACCGCGATCGGGGATCACCCGGATGGACAAGATCCGGGCCCGGGGCGCGATGCCGGTGACCCCGTCGACGCCGTCGTCGTGCCCGTGCCCCGCGATCAGCGACGCCATCCAGGTGCCGTGCACGCCCCAGTCCCCGTTGGCCGGGCTGGTGGGGACGCGGGTGTAGTTAGGACCGGTGGTGACCGACCCGGACAGGTCGCTGACATGCGGGTTGACGCCGCTGTCGATGACGGCGACGGTTACCCCGGCTCCCCGGGTCACCGGCCAGGCCGCTTCGACGTCGAGCATGCCCAGTACCCACTGCTGCTTGTCCCAGATGCCGTCGGCGACGGCCGAGCGGGTGAGCGCGGCACCCGGCGCCCGGATGGCCGCGCGGGCCGGACCGGACGGGATCGCGGCCAGCGCCACCAGGCCGGTTACGCAGGCCAGGATCAGTTCGGCCCGCCAGCGGGGGGTCAGCATCCGGGCGCTCCCGGGCAGTGCGGCGGGGCCGGGGCGGCGGTGAGCGTCTTCGCGACACTATGCGCGACGCCCTGGGCCATACTGGTCATTTCCGCCTCGGAGTAGGAGTCGCGGGACACCGGCACCCGGGGCCGGTTATCGGAGTAGCCGGCGGCGTACATGACGACGTACGGGCCGGCCGTGAAGCTGGCGGAGACTTGCCGGTTGTAGTCATACGTCCGGCCGCTCGCACCGCGGTACCTGAGCACGAGGACGCCGGCCGGGAGCAGGTCGGCGCCGGCGGCCTGCCGCGCCACGGCCAGCCGCGACAGGGTCAGCCGACGGCCGGCGCTGGCGGCGGAGGCGGCGTCCGGCAGCACCGCCACGCCGATCGTCATCACGAAACTCCTGGTGGCGTCCACGTAGGTGGCGCGGAGGACCGCCTGGCACCCGCTCTTGCGCAGCAGCGCGCCGGCCGCCGCACTGGTCACGGCCTTCGCGCAATCGGATTTCAGCGGCGCGATGCTGACACGGAGCGCCTTCAGCCGCAGCGGGTCGATGTCCTGGAGCGTCCGGGCGGACAGCAGGTAGGAGACCGAGGCCGGGAAGATCCGCCCGGCGGGTAGCTGCTGCCAGCGCCGCATGACCTCCCACGCCTCGATCTGGCGTTGCTCCCGCGCGGTGAAGTGCCGGGGCAGCATCTGGATGGCTACCCCGGTCAGCGAGACGGCGAGCCCGGCGACGCCGAGGAACAGGGCGATGACGGCCGCGGCGCGCCGGCCGCGTCCGGGAAGAGGGCCGCGACCCTGGAGGTCGCCGTCCATCTGGTCGGCATACATCTCGTCACCGCGCATCCCGTCGCCATGGCTCCGGTTACCGTATACCCCGGGTGCGTGAGGCCATGGGCCATCGCGTGCCTCAGGATCCGCCGTCACAAGGAAAATGGTAGGGCTAGATTCAGGCGTCTTGACTGGCCGGAGGAACTATGCCCTGGTTTGACCTGCCCTTGGAGCAGTTGCGCGATTATCGCACGGATACCGCGGAGCCTCCTGGCCTGGACCAGTGGTGGCAGCAGCGCCTGGACGCGGCCCGCGCGGTGGCGAGCCCGCCCACCCTGAGCCGGCATGAAGCCGACATCTACGCGCCGGTCGAGGTGTACGACACGGAGTTCTCCGGTGCGGGCGGCGACCGCATCAGGGCCTGGTACCTGCGCCCCGCGGGCGCGAGCGGGGACACGCCGGTGGTGGTGACGTTCATCGGCTACGGCGGCGGGCGCGGCCTGCCCGCCGAGCACGCGCTGCTCCCGGCCCTGGGCTACGCGGTCTTCGTGATGGACACCCGGGGCCAGGGCGGGCGGTGGGCCACCGGTGCCACCGGCGACCGTCAGGGCGACCCGGCGGCGGGCCCGGAGAACGCCCGGGTGATGACCAGGGGCATCGGTCAGCCGGAGGGTTACTACTACACCCGTTTGTTCACTGATGCCGCGCGGGCGGTGGAGACAGCCCGTGAGCTGGCGGGCGTGTCCCGGGTGGCGGTGAGCGGCGCCAGCCAGGGCGGCGGGCTCGCGCTGGCCACCGCCGCGCTGGTCCCGCAGGCGGTCGCGGTGTGCCACGCGGACGTGCCGTTCCTGTGCGACATCCAGCGCGGCATCACGCTCGGGCCGGACGCGCCGTACACCGAGATACCCGAGTTCCTGGCGCATAACGTGGACCTGATCCCGGCGGCGCTGGACACCCTGCGGTACGTGGACTGCGCGCTGCTGGCCCGCCGGATCACCGCGCGGTGCCTGCTCAGCGTGGGCCTGATGGACACGGTCTGCCCGCCGTCCACGGTCTTCGCCGCGTACAACGAGATCACCGCGGACAAGGACATTTCGGTACACCCGTTCACCGGCCACGTAGTGCCGGCGGCGCACGTAGAACGACAGCTCCGTCACCTAAGGGATTTCCTGCGCTGAGCCGGGAGGCAATTGTCCCTTAGGGTGACCCGTAGCAGTGCCGCAGATACCTCTGGGAGGACCTTCGTGACCGAAGGGAACGGGCATGTCATCGATCCGAACGGCGACGCTCGGCGTGCCCTGCAGGAGGCTGTGGCCGAACACGGTCCCGAGGTGCTGTCGAACGCCGCCGTCATCGGCAACGTCTGCCGGGATCACCTCGCCGGGCTGCCCGGGGAATCGATCCTCATCGGCGACGCGGCCCGGACCAACGTCCCGGCGCTGCTCAGTGAGCTGATCCCCCGGCTCGGCAACTACGGCGCGATCCAGTCCGCCGCGGCCGCCCTGGCCGGGGAGCACAACCTCGACATGGCGGCGTCCTTGTGGGTGGTCCGCGAGTTCGCCCGGGCCC
>JAJKHX010000375.1 GCA_021154785.1 Nocardiopsis sp. | reverse complement strand
TCGTCCTTGGTCAGCCGGTCTTGCACGTAGGCGGCCTTCAGCGCGTCGACCGCCCGTTCGCGCTCGGTGTCCGGGGCCCGCAGGCGGCTGCGGGCCGCTGCCATCCGGTTGTCTCCCGGCCCTGCCGGCACAGCGCCTCCTCAGGAGGTAGATCGAACAAACAGCGTAACCCGGCTTCCCGCGGGAGAGCTATCCTCGGCCCGCCCTGACTGGTTCCGTCTCGGCGGGCATGACCGCGTCAGGCGTACGCCACCGGGCTGGAAAGAGGGGCACGCCATCCCGCGGGCGCCGACCGACCCGCGCGCCGCGGCCAGGAGCAGGAATCCGCGCGCTGGCCGGCCGGGCCGGGCCTTCAGGGCGCTCGCCTGCCCCGCGGCTAATCTTCGCCAGCGTAAGGATGACCGCCGCGGTCTGGCACCTGCAAGTATCCGGCATGAGCTGAAGGACGATGGCGGCCTCGCCTGCGGCCGAGACAACTGGTGTGGCCGTCCGGTGCCCGGTATGGGTCGCGGCGGGAGAAGGTCCCGCCGCCGCGGTTACCCACAGTTCCGCAGCCCCTGGTATCCGCCGTCAAGCCAGGCGGCTGAGCTGCGTCTTTGCCAGAATCCCCCGCAGCCCTATGTACCCATTGTTATCCTGGCAGCTCAAAAAGCCGCAAACTGGCACAAGTAAGCACGAACTCAAGGAGAACGCTTGTCAGATCGCGTTATCCGCCCTCCTGCGGGGGCGGGCAGGAGGTGACCGTCACGAGCTTCGCCTGATAGCCAGGCGGTCCCGGCCAGGTGTTCGCAGCACGCGGCCGGGACCTTACGTCGGACCAACCTTAGGAGGAATCCCGACATGTTCAGTATGGCAGTTACCGCCATGCGCAAGCGCAGGTTTACCGCGTCGGCCGTACTGGCCGCCGCGCTGCTCGCCTCGGCCACGGCCGCGACCGCCGCGACTGCTCCGGCGGCGCAGGCCTCGGTGTCCCATCCCGCCGCCAGCAGCGGCTACGGCGGGAGCTCGGCGGGCAACGCGGCTCTGAACTGGGCCAAAAGGCACGCGACAGGCTGCTGGTACTCCTACGGAGGGTCCAGCTGCTCCCGGGGCTACGACTGCTCGGGCCTGGTGATGGAGGCCTTCGGCCACGCCGCCGGGATCTGGCTGCCGCATTCGACCTACGCGATGCTCGGCAGCCGGCACCTGCACCGGATCTCGCTGTCGCAGGCCCGGCGCGGCGACCTGATGTTCTACGGCTCCGGGCACGTGGAAATGAACACGATCTGGTATCACCAGACATTCGGGGCGCATAGCACGGGCCAGCGCGTCGGCTATATCACCTGGGGATCAGGGTGGCATCCCACGGCCGCGTACCGGGTCTGGTAACCCTGCGAAGAACGCGCGGTTAATAGCCCGGCCGGATGTCACCGGCGCGGCAGGCCGTCCCGGGCCTGCCGCGCCGGACCCGCCGCCCGGCCTACCCCGGAGCGGATGCTGGCGTGTCCGGCACCGCCGGAGAAAACCCGCGCGGTCATCACGCTCCCGCCATGTGCCGGACCTTAGCTTGTGCGCTGCTGGTTGCGCAGGGAGATCTCGTCGGACTCGGCGATGTGGTCGGCCTGGACGGCCCGGAGTCCTGTGCCCAGGCGCTCGCGGGCCTGCCGTAGCAGCTTGAGGGAGTTGGTGGAGGGGCTTCGCGGGGCGGCACGCTCCGGACCAGCCCCGTGTTCCTCGATGAGGTGGGTCTGCAGGGCTGCGGCGACTTCGTCGGCCGCCTTCAGCGCGTGGTAGATGGCCCGATCCCGCGCAGTGTCGTCAACCATAGGGTCAGTATTGCGCTTCCGCGCGTTCCATGGTCCCGGGAACCCGGCCGGGCCGGCCTGGTCTCGTGCCGGTGTCTTCCTTTGTCAGCTGGCCATGTAGATGAGCTCGAGCTGAAGGTTGTCGGGATCACGGAAGACGACCACCGAATAGGGCATCGGCTCGGCGGTGTCGATCGCGCCGGAGTTCTCGACGCCGAGGCTGTCGAGCCAGCTCGCCCAGGTGTCGAGATCAGCGCGGGTCGCGACCGTGAACGACATATGGTCCAGGCCGGTGCAGCTCTCGTCGAAGTCCCGGCCAGGGTTGCCGTCATGATGGTGCAGCCCGATCGCGACACCTGAGCGCGGCTCCATCATGAGAACGGCGTAGCCGCTCTTCTTCCCGCCGTAGTGCGGGAACGGGACCGGCACCCGGGTCATCCCGAAGACCCGCTCGTACCACTGGGCGCTCGCCTCGACATCGGAGACAGTCGCCGCGAAGTGATCGAATTTAGTGATAGCAGGCGCCGTACCAGGCTCAGCCAAGGTAGCCCCCCTTGTCAGCAGCTTCTTTGCCGCACCGCCGCGCACGGCCTGGCATGATGCTAGCTGTTGCGAGGACGCGGCGACTAGATGCCGTGGCGCCTAAGATTCGCCTTATGGCCGGCAATGCGGGCGCGCCGAGCGCCGAGCCCGTGGTGAACCCCGGCGTGCGGGAAGCCAGGGCCCGGCGGCTCATCCGCATGACGAAAGAGCAGATCGCGGGCCGGACCGGTCCGGTCCGGCAGATCCGCTACCGGGACCAGGTCGTCTCGCCGCTCGCGCTGGAACTGGAGTGCCGGAAGCTGCTGCAACGGGCCCAGCGGGCGATCGCCACCATCGTGTCGTCGAAGGTGTACGCGGGCGACCTGCGCGGCGCCGTCGAGGAAACAGTTCTCCGGCAGCACGAGTGGGAGATCGCGGTCGCGCTGCGCGAGATCACCGAGCTGCTGCTCGACCTCGTGGCGGACTGCGCCGGGGGCATGGCGGGGCCGATGACGACCACCATCCTGGTCTCCCAGAACCGCGCGATCACCATCGCCAGGAACGCCACCACGGCCCGGGTGCTGGCCCTCGAACTGCTGGCGGCGCAGGTGGCGGCGGCCGAGGCCGCGCGGCGGGACTGGGAGACCTCGCACCGGATGGCGGCCAACAACGACAAGTACCTCGACCTGGTGGCACGCACCGCGGCGGACCAGCGTGCCACCGTGGAGATCACGGACCTGGCCGATCAGGCCGGTGAGGCGGCGCAGGCGTTCCGCGAGACGCTGCAGCGGGCCACCCTGGCGGCGGAGGCACTGGCCTTGCCGGAGCCGCGGTAGGCCCAGCGGGTTCCGGGGCTCACGGGCGGTTTCTCAGTACACGCAGGGAATGCCGAACTTGGCATTCGACTTGACGGTCACCGCGCCGCCGGCCTGGCCGTTGTTGGCCGCCGAGGTCGCGGTGGCCGAAGGTGCCGCGCCTGATGCGCTGATGCCGGCGGGTACCGCGGTGGACGTGGTGCCGAGCAGTATCTCCACGTGCCCGGCCGCCACCGAGCTGGCCGCGGTGGCGGTCGCACCGAAGTAACCCGCGATCTTCGCCGCGTTGGCGGCCGCCCCGGTTCCGTAGAACACCTGGGTGGACGCCTGCACGGTCTGCGATTGGGCCGCCGGGCTGCCGGTGGCGCCGGCCTTGTAGCCCGCCGAGACGAGCGCCTGCGACACCGCCGCGGCCAGCAGGTTCGTCGTCCCCCCGTTGTACACGTCGACGGTGACGGTGGAAGGCGGCGGGATGGCTTTGGCGCTGGCCGGCTTCTTCCTGGCGGCCGGCCCCTTCGCCTGGTCCGCGGGGGGCTGACTGAACGCGCTCTGGACGAGGTGCCTGGCGTAGGGCAGGTTGATGATGTCCACGTCCTGGGGCACCCCGTTGACCATGACGTTATTCTGCGTGGTGACGATGGGCAGCGTGCTGAGGGTCAGGTTTTTCCCGGTCAGGGCGTGCATCTCGCTGGCGAACTCGAGCAGGTTCCAGCCGCCGGACGCGATGAGGTACTTCCTGGCGACGCCGAGCAGGTTGGTGAGCTGGCCGAGACCGGTGAGCGCCCCCTGGTGGCCGAGCTGCCAGATGACGTAGTCGATGACCGCCTGCTGGCGGTGCGTGCGGTCCAGGTCACCGTTGGGGAGGTTGTCCCGCTCCCGCACGAACGACAGGGCTTGCGCGGCTCCCAGGTGGAGGTAACCCGCGTGGGGCTGGCTGAAGCCGGAATTGGTGTCATGGAGGTTCCGGCCCCCGTCCCACGACTTCACGCACACCTCGATCCCGTGGAACGCCTGCGCCAGGGCGTAGAACCCGGCCAGGTTCACCTCGGCGAAATGGTCGATGTGCTCGCCGGTGACCGCCGAGACGGTGGCGATCGCAGCCGCCTGGCCGGCCTCATTGGCCAGGAAGTATCGCTGGTTGTGGCTCATTTTCGAGTTGACGGTCTCGTTCAGGCTCTGCGCCCAGGCCAGGCCGTAGGCCTGGTCGATCTTTCCCTGGGGCTCGCCGTCATACGGATGGGGGAAGGTAACCAGGTCGTCGCGCGGGATCGAGAAACCGACGGCCTTCTGCCCGCCCGCGAAGATATGGATCAGGATCAGGGTGTTCGTGGCCTGGCCGCCGACGCCCTCGAACTTGACCCCGCGGACGCTGCCGGCGTGCAGGGCGGCGAGCAGGCGGGCGGGCAAGATGTTGCCGTTGTAGTCGGTCCGGCTCTCCAGGCCCATCAGCAAGATGTTCATCGCACCGGTTTGCGGACCGCCGGTGTCCACGTTGGAGCTGGCCAGGCCGCCGACCTGACGCTGCACGTAGTGGGCGTAGCCCGCGACGGCCAGCACGATAACGGCCAGCACGCAGGTCACCGCGTAACCGATGGTGCCTGCAATCGACCGCCACGAAGACACGGCCCCGACTGTAGTTCAGAACGCGAACATATTCGGGCAAAAGGAAGCTACGAGTGTCTTACGGGTGGCTGGCAGCGGTCCGTTCCCAGCTGACGATCTCGCCGGCCGGGTGCCGGGTGAAGTCGGGCAGCGTGGTCAGCGCCTGCTCCTCGCCACCCGGGGTGTAGGTGACGAGCAGGCGCAGCGTGCGCCAGCCGGTGTTGAGGGTGGAGTGCAGGGTCCCCATCGGTATATAGACCGTATCGCCCTCGGTGACGGGGAACTCCTCGTCCCCGACGGTCTGCGTGCCGGTCCCGGAGATCACGTAGATCAGCTCGTCCGCCTGCTCGTGCAGGTGCCGGGCGTGTCCCTGGCCCGGGTTGACGATGACCTCGCCCTGGGAGCTGGCCGCGCCCGGGATCGTCACCGGGGACACGAACCATTTCATCGTGCCCCAGTCCAGGCTGAACGTCTCCACCTCGGCGGGCTTGATGTGCGCCACGGTCATGCCTGCTCCTTCGGTACGAGGGAGAGTCCGGTGAACGCGCGCACCTGGGCGGTGAGCGCGCGCTCGACGGGCAGCCGCTCCATCGACGAGGCGCCGAAGAAGCCGCCGACCCCGGTGGTGCGCGCGAGCACGTAACCGGCGTCGGCGGGCTCGGCAATCGGGCCGCCGTGGCACAGCACCAGGATGTCCTCCTTGACCGCGACCGCCGCGTCCCGCATGGCCTGGACCCGGCCGACCGCCTCGTCCAGGGTCAGCGCGGTGTGCGCCCCGATCGTGCCCGAGGTGGTCAGGCCCATGTGCGGGACGAGGATGTCGGCCCCGGCCCGGGCCATCTGCTCGGCCTGCCCCGGGTCGAACACGTACGGGCAGGTGAGGTGGCCGCGCTCGGCGGCCAGGCGGATCATCTCCACCTCGGCATCGAAGCTCATCCCGGTCTCTTCCAGGTTCTGCCGGAACACCCCGTCGATGAGGCCGACGGTGGGGAAGTTCTGCACCCCGGCGAAGCCGGCCGCGGCCAGCTCGTCGAGGAAGCGGGGCATCAGCCGGAACGGGTCGGTGCCGCATACGCCGGCCAGCACCGGCACGTCGCGGACGACGGGGAGCACCTCCCCGGCCATCTCCATCACGATCGCGTTGGCGTCCCCGTAGGGCATCAGCCCGGCCAGCGACCCGCGTCCGGCCATCCGGTACCGGCCCGAGTTGTAGATGATGATCAGGTCTGCCCCGCCCGCTTCGGCGCACTTGGCCGACAGCCCGGTGCCGGCCCCCGCGCCGATGACCGGCCGGCCCGCGCCGGCCTTGGCTCGCAGCCGGGCCAGCAGCGCCTCCCGCCCCATGCTCACGCCCCCTCGGTGATCAGCTGATGCAGCCGGTCCGCCATCGCGGTGGCGAACCGCGGGTCGTTGATGTGCGCGTCGATCCGCCGCAGGATCCGCCCGGCCGCGGTCAGCTCGCGGTCCAGCGCATCGAGGCACGCCGCGTCGGCGGGCGGGTCCCAGAACGGCTGGCCGTCGGCGTCCAGGGCGCTGATTCCCCGTTCGGGCCAGAAGACCTCGGCTGGCCCGGTCGCGGCGGCCGTCTTGCGGCCGATCCGGCCGCCTAGCTCGGCCAGCTCGGCGGCGGTGGTCCGCATCAGGGTGACGGTCGGGTTGTGCTCGAAGAACAGGCGGCCGGCGAACTTTTCCGGCACGGTGCCGGGCGGCCCGAAGTTCACCATGTCCAGCGCGCCGGGCCCGATCACCTGCGGCAGCCCGGCGGCGCCGGCCGCGGTGAGCCGGTCAGGACCGGCCGACAGCACGCCGCCGACCAGGTCGTCGGCCAGTTCGGTGGTGGTCAGGTCCAGCACCCCGCTGACCAGCCGGGCCTCGGCCAGCGCCTCGAGCGCCCGGCCGCCGGACCCGGTGGCGTGGAAGACCAGCACCTCGTAGCCGAGCTCGGCCAGGCGGGCCCGGGCGGTCTCGACCGCCGGGGTGGTCACGCCGAACATGCTCGCCGCGATCAGCGGGCGGTCACCGGCGTCCGAAGCATCCGAGACCGCCTGAGCTGCCTGGGCCGCGACCATGCCGGCCATGGCCGCGGCCGCGTTGCCGAGCACCAGCCGGGAGATCCGGTTGATCCCGGCCACGTCGACCACGGAGTACATGATGGCGACGTCCTTGGCCCCCACGTACGGTGACACGTCACCGGAGGCCATGGTGGACACCAGGAGCTTCGGCAGGCCGACCGGGAGCCCCGCCATGACCTGCGCGGCGATCGACGAACCGCCCGAGCCCCCGGCGGTCAGCACGCCGCCGACCCGGCCCCGCGCGACCAGGCCGGCGACGACGACGGCGGCGCCGCGGCCCATCTCGGTCACCGCCCGGCCGCGGTCCGCGGCGGCGCGCAGCTCGGCCCGGGTGGTGCCGGCGGCGCTGGCGACAGTCTCGCCGTCGATGTCGGGGGTCAGCCCGTCCGGCTCGCCGGTGCCGGCGTCGACCACGATCACCTCGGCGCCGGCCGCGCGCAGCCGGTCAGCCAGGAACGCGAAGTCCGGGCCCTTGGTGTCCAGGGTCCCGACCAGTGCGACCGCTGCCATGCGCTGTTACGTTACCGGTAGCGGAAGCCGTCGAGGAAGCGGCGGAAGACGCCGCCTTCGCGGGGCAGCGGGGCGGCTGGGGGCGCGGTGGCCCGCTGGCGCGCGATGGGCTGGTCGTAGTCGGTGCGGGCGATGGCGTCGACGGTCTGGGCCTCGTCGAAGTCCTCGGAGCCCTCGAGCTGGGGCACGAAGCCGACGAGCATGCCGTCGCGCATGACCTGGGCCTCGAGGCCGGCCGTGCCGTCGGTGTCCCATTCGGCCGTGCGGCCGCCGGTCAGGGTGACGCTGATGCCGTACTGGCCGACGCCGGCGCGGAGCAGGTGAGCGTTGACGCCGCGGTCACGGAGGGCGTCGACCACGCGGCGGGCGCGGAATTCGTCCATGTACGCAACGCTAGCGCCCATTCCTGAAAGATTGCTTAACGTTTCCGCGGTGACCAGCCGCTCGAGCTCGCGTTCGAGCTGGGTGAGGCCGGTCTCGACGATGGTGAGCGGCAGGCCGAACCGGGCCGCGACGCGCTCCGCCTCGGCCTGGAGTTCCGCGGTCCGGTCCTGGGCGAGCCAGACCACCCGGCGGTAGTGGCCGAAGTAGTCGGGCCACAGCTCCGGGTACCGGTCCAGGCCGAGCCCGGCCAGCACGGTCCGGTCGAAGCTGCGGACCAGGAAGTCGGTCAGCAGGTAGGTGCCGGGTTCGGCCTCGAAGAGCTCGCGCACCCGGCCGGGGCCGGCGAACACGTCGTAGCAGTGCAGGCCCGGCAGCCGCCGCAGGCCCAGCCGGGCGCACACGTCGTCGAGGGCGCCGTAGGTGCCGCAGTCGGCGTAGGCGACCGCGACGCGCTGCCCGCGGGCGATCGCCTCGGCCGCCAGCCGTTCGGCCCAGGGCGCGATCTCCCGCGGGTGGTTGTGCAGTGGCGCGGGCAGGGTGTGCAGCTCGACCGGCCATTGCCGGCGCGCGGTGATCTCCCGCAGGTGCGCGCCCAGCGCGCCGCACGCGATCACCGTCACGGGTCCCACGGCTCCCAGCGTACGGGACTGCTAGTTTGCCGCTATGGCACGATGCGCGCTGATCACCGGGATCACCGGACAAGATGGCTCCTACCTGGCGGAGCACCTGCTGAGCGAAGGTTACGAGGTATGGGGCCTGGTCCGCGGTCAGGCCGACCCGTGGGTGCGGGGCCGCAGCGAGCTCGCGGGCGAGATCCGGCTGATCCGGGGTGACCTGCTGGACCAGGGCAGCCTCATCGCGGCGGTGGAGCGGATCCACCCCGATGAGGTGTACAACCTCGGGGCGATCTCCTACGTGCCGATGTCCTGGCAGCAGGCCGAGCTCACCAGCGAGGTGACCGGCGTGGGCGTGCTCCGGATGCTGGAGGCCATCCGGACGTGCAGCGGGATCAGCGGCTCGCGGACGCCGGGGAGCGCCCAGATCCGGTTCTACCAGGCGTCCTCGTCGGAGATGTTCGGCATGGTGGACGAGTCGCCGCAGACCGAGCGGACGCCCTTCCACCCGCGCAGCCCGTACGGCGTGGCCAAGGCGTACGGGCATTTCCTGACCCAGAACTACCGCGAGTCCTACGGCATGTTCGCCGTTTCCGGCATCTTGTTCAACCACGAGTCGCCCCGGCGCGGGCCGGAGTTCGTCACCCGCAAGGTGTCGCTGGCCGTGGCCCGGATCAAGCTCGGGCTCGAGCGCCAGCTGCGGCTCGGGAACCTGGCGGCGCGGCGCGACTGGGGGTTCGCCGGCGACTACGTCCGCGCCATGCACCTCATGCTGACCCAGGACGAGCCCGAGGATTTCGTGGTGGGCACCGGCGTCACCCGCAGCGTCGAGGAACTGGTCGAGCTGGCCTTCAGCCTGGCCGGCCTGGACTGGAAGGAGCACGTGGTGTGCGACACCGCCTTCGTCCGGCCGGCTGACGTGAACCAGCTGTGCGCCGACCCGGGCAAGGCCCTGGCCAAGCTCGGCTGGAAGCCGAAGACCAGCTTCGAGGAGCTGGTCGGACTCATGGTCGAGTCCGACCTCGAGCTCCTCTCCACGCCGGGTGACCGGCGGCCGCCGTCCTTCAGCAGCGACGTCTGGTAACGAGCGCGGGCGCCCGCGCTAGTTGTTGATGAGCGGGTCGCGCGGGAGACGGCCGATCCGTTCGGCTATCTGGTTGCGCTTGATCTCTGACGTGCCGCCCGCGATCGACAGGGCCCGGTTCATCAGCATCAGCATCGGTCCCACGGCGCTGCGGCCCTCGAGGAACGCGCCGTCCGGGCCGGCCAGTTCGAGCATGATCGCGGCCGACTCGTGACCGATCTCGGAGAGCAGCAGCTTGGTGATGTTGCCCTCCGGGCCGGGACCGCCGCCGGCCACCGCCCGGTAGGCGGCGCGCTGGTTCAGCACGCCCATCACCTGGGTGCGGGCGATGTGCCGGCCGACCCGGCCGGCGCCGCCCGCCAGCCGCTCCGGGTGAGCGTCGAGCGGGGCGATGAACGACTCGGCGGGCATTGAGTAACCGCCGTCACCACCGCCGATGCTGACGCTCTCGTTACCCAGCGTGGCCCGGGCGACGGTCCAGCCGCCGTTGACCGGCCCGACCACGTCGGGGTCGGGGACGAAGACGTCGTCGAAGAAGACCTCGTTGAAGTCCGAGCCGCCGTTCGGCATCTTCAGCGGGCGGACGGTGACACCGGGGGCGTGCATGTCGATCACCATCATGGTGATGCCCTCGTGCTTGCGCGCGTCCGGGTCGGTCCGCACGGTCGCCAGGCCGAACGAGGCCAGGTGCGCGCCGCTGGTCCACACCTTCTGGCCGTTGACCTTCCAGCCGCCGTCGACCTTGGTGGCCTTGGTCCTGATGCCGGCCGCGTCGGAACCCGCACCGGGCTCGCTGAACAGCTGGCACCAGATCACGTCCTGGCGCAGCGCCGGGGGAACGTACCGGTCCACCTGATCCGGGGTGGCGTGCTGGATCAGGGTCAGGATGATCCAGCTGGTGATGCCGAGGCTGGGCCGCTTGATCCCGGCCGCGCGGAGCTCCTGCTCGATGACGAGCTGCTCGATGGCCTTGGCGTCCCGGCCCCAGGGCCTGGGCCAGTGCGGCATGGCGTAGCCGGTCTCGATCAGCGCCTGCTTGCGCTCGTCACCGGTCAGCGCGGCCAGCCGGTCCACGTCCGGCCTGATCGCCGCCCGGATCGGCTCGGCCTCCGGGGGCAGGTCGATGGCGGCGGCCCGGCGCAGGCCGCCGCGGACCAGGTCGGTGACCTCGATGGCGGCCTGCTCGGCTCCCAGTACCGCGGAGATGGCGATAGCCCGGCGCATGTACAGGTGCGCGTCATGCTCCCAGGTCATCCCGATCCCGCCGAGCACCTGGATGTTCAGGTTGGCGTTCCCGAGCGCGGCCGGCCCGGCCAGGACCGCGGCGACGGCCGCGGTGTAGCTGAACTGGTCGCCGCCGCCGGTCCCGGCCCGGCCGGCGTCCCAGCTGGCGGCGGTCGCCATCTCCCGCGCGACCAGCATGTTCGCGACGTGGTGCTTGACCGCCTGGAAGGTCGCGATCGGGCGGCCGAACTGCTGGCGGACCTTGGCGTACTCGGCCGCCATCTCGGTGGTCTCGGCGGCGACGCCGGTCGCCTCCGCCGCGAGCACGGCCCGGGCCACGTCGGTCAGCAGCCGGGCGGCGCCCGGCAGCACCGTGGCGGGCGCCCCGTCGAGCGTCACCTTGGCGGCGCGCCGGCTCTGGTCCACGTTGGCGGGCACCTCGGCCTGGTATCCGCCGGCCGACTTCTCGATCACCAGCACGTCGTCGCCCGACGGGACTAGCAGCACGTCCGCCAGGTGGCCGCTGAGCACGACGCCGGCCTTGCCGGTCGCGGTACCGCCGGCCGCGGTCACCTCGCCGCCGAGGGCGGCCGCGCCGATCACGCTGCCGTCGGCCAGCCCGGGCAGCAGCTTCTTCTTGAGGTCATCGGTACCGATGGCGGCCAGGACGGCGCTGGCGATCACGGTCGGGACGTACGGTCCGGGGGCGAGGTGGCGGCCGAGCTGCTCGGCCACGACCAGCGTCTCCGCCAGCCCGAAGCCCGAGCCGCCGAGGTCTTCCGGTATGTGCAGCCCGAGCAGGCCGAGGCCGGCCAGCTCGGGCCAGAACCCGGGCAGCTCCTCGGTCTCGGCGGTGAGCAGGGCGCGGGCGGCCGCGCGGGACTGGTGGTCGGTCAGGAAGCCGGCCACGGATTCGGCCAGGGCGCGGTGCTCTTCAGAGATGGCGATCGACATGTATAAATAATTACCCGTTTTACCGGCCGGCGGTACCTGTCCGGGGGTGCTTCCCTTTTAGTTTTCCCAGGCCTGGTGGCGGACCGGGTATACCGCGATGTACCCGGGATGCGTCATGATCTTGGCAGTGCCGTGTAGCCCGGAGGTGGGATGAGGGACCAGACGGTCGGTCAGCCGGACGTGGAGTCGCTGGCGCTGGCTGAACCGAACGTGCATGTGCGACGCCGTTGGATCTTCGGCCTCACCCTGGCCAGCCTGGGCATGTGGATGGCCGCCCAGACGCCGCTGCAGGTCGTGCTCGCGCTCCAGTTGCAGGACATCACGCCCAGGCACAAAGTCGTCGCCCTCGGGGTGGTAACCGGGGTCGGGGCCATCTCCTCCGCGCTGGCCACTCCGATCGTCGGCATGCTGTCCGATCGCACCGCCCACGGCCGCCGGATCGGGCGGTTCAGCGGCCGCCGGCACCGCTGGACGCTGATCATGGCCGTACTGTCCGCGGTCTGCATGGTGCTGCTGGCCGGGCAGAACACGGTGTTCGGCGTGGCCCTGCTGTGGTTCGCGTTCAGCGCGTTCCAGAACGGCGAGTACGCCAGCTTGAGCGCGGCCATCCCCGACCACGTGCCGGTGCGGCAGCGCGCCACCGTGTCCGGCTGGGTGGGCATGCCGATCGCGCTCGGCCTGGTCCTGGGCACCGTCCTGGTCGTGGACGTCCTCGACCAGCACATAGTCGTCAGCTACGTCACGCTCGCGGTGGCGATGGTGGTGCTGGCCCTGCCGTTCGTCCTGTTCACCCCGGACCACCCGCTGGCGCCGCACCACCGGGGCCCGTTCTCATGGCGCCGGCTGGCCTCGTCCTACTGGCTCAGCCCGAAGCAGAACCCCGATTTCGGCTGGGCCTGGCTGACCCGCTTCCTGAGCAGCCTGGCCATCGCCATGGGCACGCTGTACCTGCTCTACTTCCTGCGCGACGACGTGCACTACGCGAAGCAGTTCCCCGGCCAGACGGCCGCCGACGGCCTGCTCATCCTGATCCTGATCTACACCGTCTGCGTGGTCATCGCGTCGATCGTGGGCGGGATGATCTCCGACCGCAGCGGCCGCCGCAAGCGGATGGTCGTCGTGTCCAGCTTCTTCATAGCCGCGGCCGCGCTGCTGCTGACGTTCTCCCCCACCTGGACGTCGTCCATGATCGCGGCGGTGCTGTTCGGCCTGGGCTACGGCGCGTACATCGCGGTCGACCAGGCGCTGATCACGCAGGTGCTGCCCGCCGCCCGCGACCGGGCCAAGGATCTCGGCATTATCAACATCGCCATCGTGTGCCCCGGCGCCATCGGCGCGCTGATCGCCGCTCCCCTGGTCTCCCTGGCGGGCTACAAAGCCCTGTTCGGCGCCACTACCGTCGTGGCCATCGCCGCCGCCGTCGGCGTCTACAAGATCAAGAGCGTCAGCTGACTAGAGCTGGGCCAGGGCCTCGCGGGCGGGGTCAGCGGATGGGCCACTGGGGTAGCGGGGCGATTCCGATTTCGCCGAGGACGCGGCGGTTGATCGCCTCGACGTCACGGCGGAGCGCCTGCTCATCCAGGGATGTCAGGGCCTTGTGGCGCAGGACGATCTCGCCGCCGATGAGGACCGTGTCGACCGAGTGGCCGGTGGAGCCGTAGACGATGTTGGCGACCGGGTTGTGCAGGGGGCGCAGGTCGAAGTTGTCGGTGTCGAAGACGACGATGTCGGCCTGCTTGCCGGGCTCCAGCGAGCCGACCTGGTCCTGCATGCGCAGGGCGGTGGCGCCGCCGAGGGTGGCCATCTCCAGGGCCTGCTCGGCGGATATCGCGTTCGGGTCGCGGGTGGCGTCGCGCGGCAGCAGGGCGGCCAGCTGCATAGCCCGGCAGATGTCGGTGTGGTTGGAGACGTTCTCGGCGTCGGTACCTAGCGCCATGGGGACGCCCGCGGCGGCCAGTTCCTTCCACTTGCCGGTCTGGGTGGTGCCCTTGGCCAGCTTCAGGGCCGACGTCGGGTTCTGCGAGATACGCGCGCCGGAGGCGCGGATGACCTCCACGTCGTGCTCGTCCAGGCTCGTCATGTGGTTGAGCAGCACCCGGTCGTGCAGGGCGCCGATGGTGTCCATGTGCGCGACCGGGCGCTCGCCGAATACCCGGAGCTCGAGCTCGACCTCGGCCTGGCTGGTCGACTTGTGCAGGACGAACAGGCTGTCGTACTCGCGCGCCAGGTCGGCGGCGCCCCGGTTGAGGGCGTCCGAGCAGGTGCCCACGCCCTCGATCGTGACCGCGTCCAGGATCCGCGGGTGGCCGAACTTGCGGACGGCGTGAATGCCTTCGCGCAGCCGCTCCAGCGCCGCGTCGGCGTCCATCGCCAGCCAGTCGGGCAGCCCGTCCGCGCCGGCCGGGCCGGCCTGGTCCCACGTCCAGGGACCGGTCCGGGCCCGGATGCCCGAGGCGGCGAGCGCCTCGAGCACGGCGTCGAGGTGGTTGCAGCCCGGCTCCTCGAACAGCGTCGTGCCGAACCGGATCATCTCGGCGGCCGCGTGCCGCGCGTAGATAGCCATGTCGTCCTCGGTGAGGGCGGCAAACGAGGGATAGATGAACTGGCGCAGCGCGGACAGGGTCTGCCCGCCCTCGGGCATGGCGCCCTTGGCGCAGCACAGCAGGTGCCGGTGGCCGTTGACCAGGCCGGGGATGACGATGCTGCGCGGCTCGTCGATCAGCGTGGCCGGCTGGTACTTCGCCAGGATCGCGTCGCGCTTGCCGACCTCGGCGATGACCCCGCCGGCGATCGCGATCGCGCCGTCCCGGTAGATCTCGCGGTCCGGGTTGAGCGTGATGATCCACTCACCGGTGACGACCGTGTCGACGGCGACGGGCCTGGTTCGCTCAGTCGCCGTCACCGGCCGCTCCCGAGGGTCTGGGCGGGGGTGCCGAGCGCGGCGGCGGGGGCGGCCGCGCGGTGGCGCCAGACCCGGTAGGCGCCGTAGATGATGGCCGCGACACCGAAGTTGACGAAGTACGCCACGTCGGCGCCGTGCCAGGCCTTGGCGACCGGGCCGACGATGATGGACGTGTCCATGAACGGGACGGAGGCGCCGAACGCGACCACGAACGTGATCAGGGCGACGATCGCGTCGGCCTGGACGGTGCTCTCGCGGGCGGGGTTAACGGTGTGGCGGCCCCGCGCGCGGTAGTACCAGTCGATGGTGACGATCGCGACGAAGGCCGGGATCCAGTAGCCCACGAATAGCAGCACGTTCTCGAACCGGGAGGAGGTGTTACCGCCGTGCATCCACAGGATCAGGAAGAAGGCGATGACCGTGACGACCAGCGCCGATATCGGCCGGCGGACCCGGACGCCCACGGTCTGGAGTGCGAGCGAGCCGCTGTAGTCGTTCATGACGTTGGAGCCGACCGAGGCGAGGGCGATCACGACGAGGGCCAGGGCGCCGAGGAAGCCGCCGCCCATGATGTCGCGGACGCCCGCGGCGGTCTCGGCGCCGAGCGCCTTGGCCCCGGCGATCCCGATGGCCTGGATGGCGATGTAGCCGAGCACGATGCCGCCCATGCTGTACCAGAAGACCGGCTTGCGCGGGGTGGACGGCGGCAGGTAGCGGCTGTAGTCCGAGGCGTAGCTGGCCCAGGAGATGGCCAGGCTCAGCGCGACGGTGACCTCCAGGATGAAGGAGCCGACGAGATCGCCGTGGTGGACGGTGGGCGGCGTCACGATCTGGTGGTTGCCGCTGAGCAGCTTGATGGTCAGCACGGCGAACGTGATGACCAGCACGACGGTCATCACCGCCTCGACCCGGTGGATGAGCTCGTAGCCGAAGATGCCCACCGCCCCCTGCAGGGCCAGGACGATCAGCACCCCCACCCAGAACGGGATGTGGAGCAGGGTCGACAGCGCCTCGCCGCCGAACAGGCCGACCAGGCCGTCCCAGGCGATCGAGGAGAGCCACTGGACAATGGCCGGCAGGACCACCGTGGCGCCGAAGGCCATCCGCGCGGCCGGCAGCTGGCCGGTGCCGGTGCGCGGGCCCCAGGTCGACAGGTAGGCGACCGGCAGGGAGCCCAGCAGGGTGCCGATGACCATGGCGAGCAGGCCCAGCCAGAAGCCGAGGCCGAACACGATCGCCAGCGAGCCGGTGAATACGCCGGTCATGTTCATCTGCGGGGCGAACCACACGGTGAACAGGCGCCGGGGGGTGCCGTAGCGGTTGTCTTCGGGCACCGGGGTGATGCCGTGCGTCTCGATCGCGAGGTCGCCCGCGCCGGAGGGCATGCGGCCACCGAAGGTCGAGGCTTCCAGCGCGCTCGACCCGGCGTCTGATTTGTGGACCATTCGGTGCCTCCGTCGGTCGGGGACGCGCCTCAGGTAAAGATCTGAGATCTAAGATCTGAGATTAGAGAGCGGTAACCACCGGGGTCAATGCCTGCATGTTACTTTTCTGTTTCTTGCTGCCAGTGACGTTAGGCTGGGCAAACTCGCACTGAGATCTCATGCCGGGATCGCGTCGCCGGAGCGGAAGCCGATCATCATCGACGCCAGGTTCGTGTTCGCGCGCGGGATCACGGGCATGACGGATGAGTCGGCGACGGACAGGCCGCTCGTGCCGAGCACGGCCAGGTCGGGTCCCACCACGGTGCCAGGCGCGCCGGGGTCGCCCATCCGGCAGGTGCCGCTGTGATGGTGGTAGCTGCTCACCGTCGCGCGGCAGGCGGCGGCCAGGTCGCCGCCCGGGCGCCACCAGGCGTCCTCGCCGATGGTGATCAGGCCGTCCTTGGCCAGGGATTCCAGCAGCTCGGCGGTCGTGGCCACGATCTCGGCCATGTCGGCGGCGTCAGCGTCCGCGGCCAGGTGGCCGACGTGCAGCTCGGGTCCGGCGGGCGTGAGCTCGAACCGGCCGCGGCTGCGCGGCGCCATGAGCGCCGCGGTGAACGACACCCGGGTAGGCGGGGAGGCGAGATCGTAGGGCCGGGTCTGCCACGGGAAGATCTCCGCTTCGACGTGCTCCCCGCGCGCGGCATCCAGTTCGTACCGCAGCAGCGCCCCGCTGACTGGCCGCGCCTCGATCAGCGCCGGGTCGGTGACGTCGACGTCGAGCAGGCACCAGGGATGGTCCATCAGGTTGGCGCCGACGCCGGGCAGCACCGAGACCGGCTCGGCGCCCAGCCGGGCGAGCGCCGGCTCCGGGCCGATGCCGGAGCGCATCAGCAGCGCCGGGGAGCCGTAGGCGCCCGCGCAGACGATGACCCGGCCGGCCGTGATCCGCTCGGGACCGTCCGGCCCGGTGACGTCGGCGCCGGTGCAGCGGGTGCCGTCGAAGACCAGGCGCCCGGCCGCCGTGTCCGGGCAGATCCGCACCCCCGCCCGCCGGGCGGCCGGGACCACGCCCGCCCAGGTGCCCCACCGGCCGCCGTCGCGCCGGTTGGTCGTCCAGACGCCGTAGCCGAGCGCGCCCGGGGCGTTGTGGTCGTCGGCGGGCGGGTACCCGGCGGTACCGCACCAGTCGAACACCGCCGCGTCCAGCGGGCCCGGCTCGAGGCGAGTGATCGGGATGAGGCCGTCCGCGCCGTGGTAGGCGGCGTCCGGGTACTGCTGATCCGATTCGATCGCGCGGAACCCTTCCAGGCAGTCCGCCCAGCTCCAGCCCGGGACCTGCCAGCCGTCGTAGCACCAGGGCTGGCCGCGCAGCGCGGCCGCCGAGTTGACGGTGGACCCGCCGCCCAGCCCCCGGCCCTGCGGGATCGCCTGGCCGGTGCCGGAATCGGTATAGCGGTAGTAGTGCGCCTCGGGCAGGACGTAGTCGTACAGCCCCCAGCGCGGCAGCGGGTTCCCGGCGTCCGGGCCGGCCTCGACGAGGGTTACCGAGCCGTGCTCCGCCCAGCGCAGGGCGCAGAACAGGCCGGCCGCGCCGGCCCCGATCACCAGCGTGTCGGTTCGGGTGGTCATCGTCGGGCCGTCCTTCCTGCGCGCCTAGCCGGCGCCCGTGCTTACCGGGGTTCTGGCTTACCGGGGTTCTGGCACCTCGGCGATGCTGGTCAGCTGGTCGGCCATCACGGACAGGATGTGCCGGCGCATCAGCGACTCGGCGGCGGCGCCGTCCCGCTGCACGATCGCCTCGTAGATGGCCTGGTGCTCGCGCACCGACTTGGCCAGGCGGCCGGGGATCCCGGTGGTCAGCCGCCCGATGCGCTGGATGTGGCCGCGGATGTTGCCGACCATCTCGTCGATCCGGCCGTTGCGCGACTGGGCGTACATGACCAGGTCGTACTGATCGAGCAGCCCGGTCAGCTCGTCCTCCCGGCCGGGGACGACTTCCTCGCCGGTCACGCAGGCGGCGCTGGCCCGGACGATCCGCGACAGCTCGGCCAGCGCGTCCGCGCTGATGTGGAAGGCGGCCTGCCGGGCGCAGGCCCCTTCGAGCAGCTCGCGCAGCTCGTAGATCTCGCGCAGGTCGGTGCGGCTGTAGCCGACCACCACCGCGCTGCGGTACGGCGGGATCTCGACGAAGCCGTCCTTGGACAGCCGGACCAGCGCGTCGCGCAGCGGGGTCTTGCTCACGCCGAAGCGGGCGGCCAGCTCGGCCTCGCGCAGGACCGCCCCGGGCGGCAGGACGCCGGTGACGATGTCGTCCCGGAGCTGCAGGTACACGGTGTCCTTGAGCTGCCGGTGCCCTCCGTCGTCCAGCGCGTGCGTCATCGCCCGACCTCCCTGTGACCGCCGCATCCGAGATCTCAGATTTTAGGGTCAGATCCGGGCCAGGACGCGCTGGAAGGCGGCGTTGGCCTGCCGCAAGATCTCCGGCTCGTCCATGGTGAGCAGCCGCCGGTTCCGCATCAGCACCCGGCCGTCCACGATGGTGGTGTCGACCGCGCTGCCGTTGGCCGCGAAGACCAGGTGGGAGTACAGCTGCTCGGCGTTGCCGGGGACCAGCGGGGTGAACATGACGTTGCGGGTGTCGACCAGGATCACGTCGGCCTTGCGGCCGGCGCTGAGCTGGCCGGTCTGGTGCCCGAGAGCGGCGGCGCCGTTGCGGGTCGCCATCGCCAGCACGTCCGGGGCCTGCTGGAGGCTGGCGTCGACCCGGGCGGCCCGGTGCATGAGCGAGGCGAACTTCATCACCTCGAACATGTCCAGGCTGTTGTTGCACTCGGCGGCGTCGTGCCCGAGGCCGACGTTCAGGCCCGCGGCGAGCATCTCCGGCAGCCGGGCGATGCCGTTGCCGAGCTTGGCGTTCGAGCTCGGGTTGTGCGAGATCTGCGTGCCGGTCTCCCGCATCAGGGCGATCTCGGTATCGGACAGCCACACGCAGTGGGCGGCGATGGTGTTGCGGCCGAGCAGGCCGGCGTCGTAGGCGACCTCGGTGGGACGCCGGCCGAACCGCTCCTTGCTGTTCTCCACCTCGGTCAGCGACTCGTTCAGGTGCACGTGGATGCCGGTGCCGAGCTCGTCGGCCAGGGTCCGGGCGTCGCGCAGCAGCTCCGGGGAGGCCAGCGGCAGCCACTCGATGCCGACGTAGACCTCGACCCGGCCGTCACCGGTCCCGTGCGCGGCGTCGTAGGCGTCCTTGTTGTCCTGGAGCGTGTCCAGGTTGTGCTCGTCCAGCGCGACGTCGTTGGACAGCACCGCCCGGATGCCGATGTCGACGGCG
>JAJKHX010000374.1 GCA_021154785.1 Nocardiopsis sp. | reverse complement strand
TTCATCGCCTCGGTCGCCCGGCTGGCCAGCGCGGATGACCTGGCCGCGCTGGCCGCGCTGGCGTCCGTCGGCACCTGGCTCGGCCTGGGGCTGTCGAACCTGATCAACCTGCTGGGCACGCGGCGCGTCATCCTCGGCGGCTACTTCGCCGAGCTGTCCGCGTGGATCCTGCCCGCCGCCCACGCGTCGCTGGCCGGGCACGTGTTCATCAGCCAGCCGATCGAACCCCTGGTGGCGACGTCGACGCTCGGACCGGACGCCGCCGCCACCGGGGCCGCCCTGTACGCCATCGACAAGCTGATCTCGAACCCCACCCTGCTGGCCGGGCACGCCGGACTCCGGGCCGCGCCAGAATCGTATGCATGGTGACAGCTGCTGGAGGTACCTATGCCCGTTGATCCGCGCTCGGCTCGTCCTTCCTTCGACCTGACCGGCAAGGTCGCGATCGTGACCGGCGGGGCGTCCGGGATCGGGTCGGCGATCGCCGACACGTTCGCCGCCAAGGGAGCCGCGGTCGCGATCCTGGACGTGCAGGCGGACAAGGCGGCGGCGAAAGCGGCGGCGCTCGGCCCGGGCCACAGCGCCGCCGGCTGCGACGTCACCGACCCGGAATCGGTCCGGGCGAGCGTCGCCCGGATCGCCGAACGCCACCAGCGGATCGACATCCTGGTCAACAGCGCGGGCATCGTGCGGCTCGCCCCGGCCGAGGAACTGTCCGTCGCGGACTGGGACGCCACGATGAGCGTCAACGTGCGCGGGACGTTCCTGATGTGCCAGCAGGCGGGGGCGGTGATGCTTGCCGCCGGACGGGGCCGCATCATCAACCTGGCCTCGCAGGCGGCGACGGTGGCCCTCGACCAGCACGCGGCGTACTGCGCGTCGAAAGCGGCCGTGCTCGGGCTGACCCGGGTCCTGGCGGCGGAATGGGCCGGGCGCGGCGTGACGGTGAACGCCATCTCGCCGACGGTCGTGCTCACCGAGCTCGGCCGCCTGGCGTGGTCGGGAGCCAAGGCCGAGGCGATGCTCGCCCAGATTCCCGCGGGCCGGTTCGCCGAGCCCGAGGAGATCGCCGCGGTGGCGCTGTTCCTCGGCTCGGATGACTCGCTGATGATCAACGGAGCCGACATCGTCGTGGATGGCGGCTTCACGATCCGGTAGAAAGTTTCATCCGGGACCGGCGCAGCAATGCGCCGTCTGGCCATGAACTTCGACTAGGCTGGCGGAAAGTTTCGGCCCATCGGGCCGACCGGAGGAATGGGTGAGCGGCCGTGGATCAAGGGCATTCGGCGGATGCCGCGACGTCGGCACCGCCCGGCTCGGAGGCCAGCCCGCGGGTGACGATCGCGTCGATCGCGGCCCAGGCCGGCGTCTCGGTCGCGACCGTGAGCAAGGTTCTCAACGGCCGGGACGAGGTCGCGTCGGCCACCCGGGAGCGGGTGCAGCAGCTGCTCGATGACGCCGCCTACCAGCGGCGCGGGCGGACCGCGGCGAAAAGGGTCGGCCTGGTCGACGTGGTGATACCGACGCTCGACACGCCCTGGGCCTTCGAGGTGCTGCGGGGGGCGGAAAAGGAGGCCAACCGGCTCGGTACCAGCCTGATCCTGACCGTGACCCATGATCAGCACGACCAGCCGCGCGAGTGGATCAAGACCCTCGCCGGGCGCCGGACCGACGGGGCGGTCTTCGTCGTCTCGCGCGTGCACCAGCAGGTGGTCAAGCGGCTGCGCACGCTGAGCGTGCCGCTGGTGGTCGTGGACCAGGTCGGCCGGTCGAGCGCGGATGCACCCAGCATCGGCTGCACCAACTGGGCCGGAGGGTTCTCCGCGACCGAGCACCTCATCGACCTGGGACACCGGCGGATCGCGGTCATCGGCGGCCCGGCGGAGATGATGTGCAGCCAGGAACGGATCGCCGGGTACGAGGCCGCGATGAGCCGGGCCCAGATCCCGGTATCCCGGAACATGATCCGGCACGGGGATTTCTACGTGGGCGGCGGCCGCAAGGCCGCGGCCGCGCTGCTGGGGCTGCGCGAACCGCCCACCGCCATCTTCGCCGGCTCGGACGAGCAGGCCCGCGGGGTCTACGACGAGGCCCACGCGCGCGGCCTGCGGATCCCGCAGGACCTCAGCGTGGTCGGCTTCGACGACGTCGAGGTTTGCGAGTGGATGTCACCCCGGCTGACCACGGTGCGCCAGCCGCTGGACCAGATGGCGGCCCTGGCGATCCGCACCGTGCTGCAGAACCCGCCATCGGGTGACACCCCGACCCGGATCGAGCTCGCCACCACGCTGGTCGTGCGGGACAGCACCGCACCGCCCAGTGCGGCCGCGGACGCGGTGGCCGCCGGGCCGGTCAGGGACTCAGCAACGGACGCATGAAGGTGCGCTCGTAACGCAGGACGCAGCCTGATTCGTCGCGGATGCGGTCGGCGGCGATGAACTCGGGGTCCACGCCGAACAGCTGCCGGTAGGACTCGTACGCGGCCAGGGACGGGAACGAGAACAGGGCCAGGGCGCGGTCGCTGGCGCCTTCCGCGGGCAGGAAGTAGCCGTGGTGCTGGCCGCCGTGCTTGTTCACCAGGGCGATCCAGGCCCGGGCGAACTCCTCGAAGACCGGGATCTGGCGGGAATCGATGGTGTACTCCACCACGCAGGTGATCATCGCGACAGGCTAACCCGGCCCGTCGCCGGGCAGGTTACGGTCATGGCGGACTACTACGAGACCTTCGCGGCCGACTACGACTGGCTGTTCGACGACGACGCGCTGGCTCACGGCGCCGCGATCAACCATCCCGCGGCGGCGCGGCTGCTGGAGAAGACCAGCCACGCCAGCACCGTGCTGGACGCGGCCTGCGGCACCGGCCATAACGCGGCGGCGCTGGCCCGCCGGGGTTACCGGGTACGGGCCACCGACGGAAGCGACGCGATGGTGACGATGGCGGCGGCCCGCTTCCGGCGCGAGCACCTGGATATCCCGGTGGAGCGCTGCCTGTGGGCGGACCTTCCCGCGGTCGTCGGTGAGCGGTTCGACGTCGTGCTCTGCATCGGGAACTCGCTCGTGCACACCGGCGGCCGCGATGCCATGATCGAGGCACTGGCCGGCCTGCGGCAGATGGCCCGCCCCGGCGGGCACCTGGTGATCGATTCGCGTAACTGGGAGAAGATCCACGCCGAGCGGCGGATCGTGCGGGTCGCCGACCGCGCGCGGACCCGCGACGGCCGCCGGTGCGTCAGCTTGTACGCCTGGGAGATACCGGACCGCTTCGGAGAGGAGATCATCGCTCATATCACGTTCCTGTTCGAGGGCGGCGACCGGATCGAGCCGCGCGAGTACCCGATCGGGTTCCGCCCCTTCACGCCCGCTGAACTGCACGAACGGCTCGGGGCGGCGGGCTTGCGGGTGATGGACACCGACTTCGACACCGCCCGGGACCAGTACGCCGTGGTCGCGACGCCGGCCTGACGGGCGGCCCGTCCGGAAAAGATGCCGGGGGTGCAACGGTACTGAGCCCCGTGCGGGGCCGGCCCACCGAAGTGTCGGTTCGTAATCGGTCACAGGTAAACGGCTTCTTGTCTATCCGCCTACCACACACTCAGCAGGTGCGTTTGTTGTAGCTGGTACTGCGTACTTCGTCAGCTGTAGTAGGTACTGAGCAAGCGGTACAACCAAATTGAGGGCAACCACACGCCCTGGCTAGGGCCGGCCCCGCCACCCTGATACTCAGCGCAGCGTGTACTGCCTCAGACCAGAGCTTCGTGGAAAGTGGAACACGTTCTAGTCTGGTGGCATGCGTCACGGGATTGTCTTGTTCACCTCCGATCGGGGGGTTACGCCGGCTCAGGCGGCCAGGGCCGCGGAGGAGCGGGGATTCGACAGCTTCTACGTGCCCGAGCACACGCACATCCCGGTCAAGCGGGAAGCCGCCCACCCCGGCACCGGCGACGCGACGCTGCCGGACGACCGTTACATGCGGACGCTTGACCCGTGGGTCTGCCTGGCCACCGCGGCCGTGGTCACGTCGCGGATCAGGCTCGCCACCGCGGTGGCGCTGCCGGCCGAATCCGATCCGGTGACGCTGGCCAAGACGATCGCCACCCTGGATCACCTGTCGGGCGGGCGGGTCACCGTGGGCGCGGGGTTCGGGTGGAACACCGACGAGCTCGCCGATCACGGCGTGCCGGCCGGGAAGCGGCGGGCGGTGCTGCGCGAGTACGTCGAGGCGATGCGCGCGCTGTGGACGCAGGAGGAAGCGGCCTACGACGGGGAGTTCGTCAACTTCGGGCCGTGCTGGGCGTTCCCGAAACCGGTGCAGGCGCACGTGCCGCTGATCATCGGCGCGGGCGGCGGGCCGAAGACGTTCGGGTGGATCGCGCGGCACGCCGACGGCTGGATGACGACTCCGGGCGAGGACGACATCGGCGGCAAGGCGGCCGGGCTGCGGGAGGCGTGGGGCGCCGCGAACCGGCCCGGTGCGCCTGACATCCGCGTGCTCATCACCGCGAGGCCCGCCGCGGATGACTACGCCAGGTGGGAGGCGGCGGGCGTGGCCGAGCTCTTGTGGGGACTGCCGGACGCACCGGCCGAGACGGTCGAGGCCTACCTGGATCGCCTGGCCCGCCGGATCTCGAGCTGACAGGGGTAGCGTGAGCCGTCCTCGTTCGGTCATTCCTGATCTTTTGCCTGTGTCGGTGCTGGACGGGGGCACTGAGCGGTACGACGTGGTGGTCGCCGGGTTCGGTATCGCCGGCGGGTGCGCGGCGCTGGAGGCAGCGCGGGGCGGCGCCCGGGTGCTGCTGCTCGAGCGGGCCGCCGTGCACGGGGGGACGACCGGCATGGCCGGCGGGCACTTCTACCTCGGCGGAGGCACGGCGGTGCAGCGGGCGACCGGCCACGAGGACTCCGCGGAGGAGATGTACAAGTACCTGGTCGCGACGTCGAAGGAGCCGGAGCACGACAAGATCCGCGCCTACTGCGAGGGCTCGGTGGAGCATTTCGGCTGGCTGGAGGCACTGGGCTTCGCGTTCGAGCGTTCCTTCTTTCCCGGCAAGGCGGTAATCCAGCCGGGTACCGAAGGGCTCATGTTCACCGGCAACGAGAAGGTGCGGCCGTTCCGGGAGCAGGCCAGGCCGGCGCCGCGCGGGCACAAGGTCCCGGTGCCGGGCGACACCCGGGGCGCGGCGCTGGTGATGGACCTGCTGCGGGACCGGGTCATGGAGGCCGGGGTCGAGGTGCGGTACGAGACCGGGGCGACTGGCCTGGTGACGGGCGAGTCCGGTGCCGTCGTGGGGGTGAGCTGGCGGTCGTTCGGTGATACCGGGGTCGCCGGGGCCAGCGCGGTCGTGATCGCTGCCGGGGGGTTCGTGATGAACCCGGAGATGGTCGCCGCCTACACGCCGGCGCTGGGAACGCCGGGGCTGATCGCGCTCGGGTCAACCTACGACGACGGGCTGGGCATCCGGCTCGGGATGTCGGCGGGCGCCGCGGTCAGGCACATGGAAGAGCCGTTCATCACCGCTCCCTTCTACCCTCCCCCGGTGCTGGTCGCCGGGCTCATCGTCAACTCCCGCGGCGAGCGTTTCGTGGCCGAGGATTCGTACCACGCGCGGACGTCGCAGTTCGTGCTGGAACAGCCTGGGTCGGCCGCCTACCTGATCGTGGACAGCGCGCACCTGGAGGAGCCGCAGATGCCGCTGGTGCCGGTCCTGGACGGCTACGAGACCGTAGCCGAGATGGAGGCGGCCCTCGGCGTGCCGGCCGGGGCGCTGGAGAGGACGCTGGCCCGGTACAACCACTATGCGGCCCGCGGGGAGGACCCGGACTTCGGCAAGGCCGCTGACTGGCTGGCGGCGCAGGACCAGGGGCCGTGGGCGGTCTTCGACCTGCGGCTCGGGCACGCGCTGTACGCCGGGTTCACCCTGGGGGGACTGCGGACGACCGTGGACGGGCAGGTGCAGCGCGAGGATGGTTCGGTCATTGCGGGGCTGTACGCGGCCGGGGCCTGCGCGTCGAATATCGCCCAGGACGGCAAGGGATACGTGTCGGGTGCCCAGCTCGGCGAGGGGTCGTTCTTCGGGCGGCGGGCGGGGCGGCACGCGGCGGGGCGCCGCGGCGCGGGGTGAGACTGGCGGCATGGTACCGGCGGAGTGCGCAACGATGTGGACGAGACGGTGATCGGCCGCACGTTCGGTGGCTGGCGGGTCGAGCACGTCGAGCGAGCCACGGTACCGAGCGATACGCGCATGCTCGAGGTCATCCTGGCTCGCCTGTCGGTGTGAGGCCGTTGCGTCACGGCTGTCGCGGTACGGGAGGCGGGATGTTGCGCACCCCGGCCGTGCGGGCCGGCGCATCCCGGCGGACGTTCCCGGCGGCCGGCTGGGCTGACTGCATGATCGCGGGCAGTTTTGGCCGCATAGACGCCGGAACTGCCCGCGATCATGAAGCGCGACCGTGGCTAGCGCCAGTTGCGGACGTTGATCGTCCGGGATCGGGGGTACGGTGCCTGGCATGGCTATCGCACGTTTCCCGAGCATCGTCCTCGACTGTCCTGACCCGGGCGTTCTCGCTGCCTTCTACGGCGCGATGCTGGACTGGAAGTCCGAGGTGAAACCCGGCTGGGCCGAGATCCGCGCCGACTACGGCGACTGCATCGGCTTCCAGCAGGTGGAGTCCTATACCCCGCCCCAGTGGCCGGGGCAGGACGTACCCCAGCAGATGCATATCGACGTGAACGTCGACGACCTCGACGCCGCCGAGGCGGAGGTGCTCGCGCTCGGCGCGACCAAGCACGAGCACCAGCCCGGTACGACCTTCCGGGTGTTCCTCGACCCGGCGGGGCATCCCTTCTGCCTGTGCGTGAGCTGACCGAGAGCAGCTGGTTGACACCGCGGGGCTAGCCGCCTGCTAATGATGAGGTGGCCGACAGCGGGCGCGACGCCGATGTCATAACGTCCGGCCGAAAGCCGCGGGAACGGGCCGCGCGCCCGGCCGGGCCGGTCTGGCTGCTCGCGGGGTTGCTGGCCGTGGCGCTGGTTGCCGCGGTCACGATCTCGGTGCACTACCGGGCTGAGGCGGGCCGGCTCCGGCACCGCGCTGTGCCTGGTTCAAGCCTGTCCGCGACCAGCCCGCCGTTGCCGTTGCCGCAGGTGACCAGTGCGTCGCTGCGGCTGCCCGCGCCCGGGGGCGTGGCGGGCACGGTGGTCATCACGGCCGCGGCCCTGCCGGGCGCGGGGCGGGCGCAGTTCACGGTGTCGGCCGTGATCACGGGCGGGACGCCGGGTACGGTTTATGACCTGATCGGCAACGACTGCTCGGACGCCACCCCGCTGCCGAACAAGGTGTGGGCGTCGGGGCTGGCCGGCCCGGATGGCACGGCCAGCCTGACCGGCTACGCCTGGGCCGGAGCGGTGCGGGACCGGTACTGGATGACCCTGGACCCAGCACCGGACCAGCCGCCGGGCCTGCACGGGCAGTTCGCGCAGGGCCGGGCGGCGCCGTTCGCGGCCGGCCGGGGGCCGTGTGGCAGGTAAGAAAGACGCTGGCCGCGGGCGTGACCAGCGTGCTGGACTAGGTGAGTGATGTCAGCTGTGACGGATGAGGATCTGCTGGCCCGGCAGGCAGCTCTCCAGGAGCAGGGGCGGGAGCTGCTCGCCCGGCTTAACCTGGACGCGCTGGTGGCCGACGTCGGCCCGTGGCTGGTCACCGGGAGCTTCGTCTCCGGGCTGATGAGCTGGCGCGAGATCGACGTGATGGTCCTGGCCGGGCGGGACTTCCCGCCGCGGGACGTGATGGGCCTGATGGCACGGGTGGTGACCCGGCCGGGGGTTACCGGGCTGGAGTACCGCGACGAGCGGGGCACCCGGTGCGTGACGGATCAGGTCCGCGACGAGCGGTACCACGTGACCCTCACCGTAGAGGATCCTGACCGCTGGCGGATCGACCTGACGCTGTGGCTGCACGACCTGCACCGCAACGTCACGCGCTGGCACGAGGAACTGCGCGAGCGCATCACCGCCGAGGAGCGCCTCGCGGTACTGCGGATCAAGGACCACTGGCACCGCCAGCCCGCCTACCCGGATCAGGTCGGCGGCCTGGATATCTACACGGCCGTGATGGACGACGGGATCCGGACGCTAGCGGAGTTCGCGGCCTGGCTAGACCAGCGGGGCGGGGGTGATGCGGGGTGACCGGGAGCCGGCTTGACCTGACCCGGCCGCAGGTACTGGCGTTCCGGCGGCAGGCCGGAGCGCTCGGCGAGCGGCTTCCGCGCGGGAGCCGCTCGCTGCGGCAGGCGGCCTGGGCGGGGCTGCAGGACAGCATGCCGCGGGCCGCGCTGCTGTCGATCCACGCCCGCGTCGCCGGGACCGAACCCGCCACCTGGGAGGATCCGTCGCTGGTCCAGCTGTGGGGACCCCGGTACACCGTGTTCGTGGTGGCCGCGTGCGACCTGCCCGTCTTCTCCCTCGGGACGCTACCCGAGGACGCCAAGGGGCGGCGGAGAGCGGAGGAGCTGGCCGTCCGGCTGCACGCCCACCTGGACGGCGGGCGGATGACCTACGGCGAGGCCGGTCACGCGCTCGGCGTGCACCCCAACATGCTCAGGTACGCGGCGGCGACCGGCACGGTCCTGATCCGGTGGGAAGGCGCGCGGCTGCCGGTGGTCTGGACCGTGCCGCCGCCGCAGCTCAGCGCCGGTGAGGCTCGCCTGGAGCTGGCGCGCCGGTACCTGCATGTCTACGGGCCCGCCACGCCGGAGGCCTTCCGCCGGTGGGCGGGAATCAGCGTGCGCTCGGCCGCGTCGGCGTTCGAGGCGCTCGGCACCGCGCTGACGCCGGTGCGGACACCGGTCGGCGGGGCGTGGATCCTCAGCACGGACGAGGCGGCCTTCCGCGCCGCCGCCGATCCGGGACCGGCGGCACCCGCGCGGCTGCTGCCCAGCGGCGACCCCTACTTCCTGCTCTATGCGGCTGACCGGGCCCTGCTGGTCCCGGACGAAGACCGGCGCGGCGCGCTCTGGACGTCGCGGGTCTGGCCCGGCGGCCTGCTCGTCGGGGAGGAGATCGCCGGGACCTGGCGGCGCGCGGGCCCGGTGATCACGGCGCAGGCCTGGCGGCCGCTGTCGCCCGCGGAACGCGACGCGGTCGTGGAGGAAGCCGAGTCCCTGCCGCTGCCCGGCATCGAGGGCAAGCGGATCACCGTCCGCTGGGACGACTGACCCGGCCGCTCAGGCCAGCCCCTTCAGGGCGGCCCCTTCAGGCCAGCCAGAGCGCGGCCCGGTCCCGGTCCAGGCGCTCCGGGGTGCTCATGGTCGCGACCATGAGCTGGACGGCGTCCCGGACGTCCCTGGTGAGGTGGAAGCACTCCGCCGCCGACCGGCAGCGGTCCGGGCCGAACTGCCGGGCCGTCTCCACCACCGTGCCGGCCAGGCTGGGCAGTTCGGCGGCGTCGTCCGGGTCGAGCGGCCAGGCCGCTCCCCCGGCCGCCGTGCCCAGGCTGGCGATCTGATCGCCGAGCCAGGTCCACGGGTCGGCGGTCAGCGCGGCGTCCCAGTGCCGGCCCGATGGCTCGATACCGGTGAACCGCGGGTGGTAGTGGGCGACACCGAAGCTGCCCGGCGGATCCGTGAGCCGGTCGAACAGATCGGCTCGCCACAGCGGGCGGTCGACGGTAGTGACCTGGGCCGCCGACTCGCTGCCGCGGTGCGGCTGGGCCGGCAGTTCCCGGATCTCGATCCTGGCGCCGTGCTCCATGGAAGCGTCATCGAGGTCGATCTCGAACCAGTGCCGGACGATCACAGCCGAGCGCGAGAGAGCCAGAATGTGCTGCACAGTACCCCGGGTTACCTAGATCTGGACATCACGGCCAAGTATGCCTTGTGCGCCAGGCCCCGTCCCATCAGCTTCAGCTGGTGACGGGCGCGGGGCTCGTTGTAGATGATGAAGGCGTCGAAGGGGTGGATGCCCCGTTTGCCCGCCACCGACGCGGTTGCCGCCTGGACCTCCCTGAGCTGGCCGACGGTCATCTCCAGGCGCGGCTCGTCCGGCTGGTAGGTGGCCCCGATCGGGTAGTCACGGCCGGGCCGCCTGGTCATCTCGATGTGGCAGCCGAGGACGTGCGTGACGGGACGGTCGCCGGCCAGCTCGATCATCCGGTCCAGGCTGGCCTGGAACTGGGCGAAATCCTGCACGTACAAGCGGCCGGGGTAGACGGTGTCGCCGGTGAGCAGGAAGCCGGTCCAAGGGTCATAGACGGTGATCGCGGCCCGGTGGTGACCGGGGCTGCCGGTCACCTCGAGCACGCGCCCGCCCAGGTCGTGCGGCACGACCTGCTCCGGCCAGGCGGTAAAACCGAAGTGCTCCTTCACCACGTCGAGCTCATGGCTGACCACAGTCGTGGCGGCCCGGCCGGCGAACTGCGCGTCCCCCGCGACGTGGTCACCGTGGCCGTGGGTATGCACCACGACCAGCTGGTACCCGTCGCGTGGGTGCCGGGCCAGCCACCCGTCAACGAGCTGGTCGACGGTGGCGCGCAGCGGGAACTTGGCCGGGTCGGCGGTGACGCCAGTGTCGAGCAGCAGCGCGCGGTCGTTGCCGAAGAGCAGGTAGATGAACGGGGCCTCGTAATGGACCGATTTGCTTTGCCGCAGGATGACGGTGTGCTCGTCGTAGCGGTGGACCTGGATCGGCGGGTCAGTGGCCCGCCGCCGGGCGGGGACCCCGTGGATCCAGCTGACGGCCAGGGTGCCCGCAGCGGGGGCTCCGGTCGCGAAATCGATGGTGCTGTCAGTCATGCGCTGTCTCCCGGCTCGATTCTGGTAGGGGTGTCGCGGCCATGAAGTACCGGACGTGACGCTGCCCGAGCCGAGGCCCGGGTTCGGGGTCGCCATCGGCCTGGGCCGCGGTGGTGTACGGGGCGATCAGCGCTATCCACTTCTCCTTGAGGTCGGCAGCCTCGTCCGGGGACAGGACGGCCATCGTGGTCACGATGCCCGCTTTGCCCTGCCACTCGGGGCTCGCGCCGTCCGGCCGCTGCGAGTAGTCGAGGATGGCCTGCAGCTCGCGCTCGACCACCAGCCGCTCGATCTGCTGCTGCACGGCCGCGTCGCCGCTGGTCCCGCTCCGGACCGTCAGCCGCTGCTGGGTGACCCGCCACTGCCGTTCGCGCCGGTCCCGCCCGGGACCGGCGTCCTCGACGAACCCGTACTTGGCCAGCTGACGCAGGTGGAACGAGCAGCTGGCCTGCGAGACCCCGAGCACCCGGCCGCACTGGGCAGCCGTCGCCGGGCCGCCGGAACCGAGGACCTGGAGCAGGTCCAGGCGGAGCGGATGCGCGAGCGCCCGGATCGCCTTCGGGTCGCTGATCTCCATACCTCAAAGAATACTTTGGGATCGAGAAAGTCAAAGTATTCTTTGGCTTTTCTCCGACCGTCTGGTGCCTCACGACCCTCCTGCCGTCGGTGCGGACGTTGCGGCACCTGGTCCGCGCCCTGCCGCCCGGTGTGCTGAACGTCGTCACCGGGGCGGACGAGGGCGTCGGCTCGGTCGTGTCAGCGACCCGCGGTCAAGCACGTCTGCTTCACCGGCAGCGATGCCGTCCGGGGGTATGGGCGGAACCTCGTCAGGCGGTTACCGGCACTGAGCCGGAACGGGGCTCAGGTCGGCGGCCGGGGGCGATTCCCCCGGCGGCACGTAGCCCGCACACGGGCAGCGACGCCGCAATCCCGGAGCGCCGGGCCGGGCCGCGCAGGAGACCGGCGTGCGGTGCGACACGGCGGTGTGCGCGCACCGGACGCACATCCCGGTCCCCGGCTGGGACATGCAGTGCCATTGCCAGAGCATGTCCGCCCCGGCGGACAGCCAGAGCACGAAGTAGACGATGGCGGCTACGACGGCCACCACCCAGTAGCCGCTCCCGCCGTTCAGCGAAGCGGACGCGAGAGCGACGGCGAGAAGGGCGGGCGCCACCAGCCCGGCCGCGCTCCACCGCGCCGCGTTGCCTGCCCGCCGCCTGGGCGGCCGGCGCGCCGGCCGGGCTACGGGCGGCCCGACGGGGATGTCTTCGGTGAGCGTGGCCAGTTCCGCGTAGGTGCCCGCGGCCAGGGCCTCGCCTAGCCGCTCGTCGAGCTCG
>JAJKHX010000373.1 GCA_021154785.1 Nocardiopsis sp. | reverse complement strand
CGTAGATGACAACCGGCGCATTGTCGTGCGGTGACCGGTAGATGTCCAGCGTCAGATCGGATCCGTCGTGCACCGCGAACACCAGGCCCTTTTCCACCTGCACATCCCCCATCTGCCCTGCCTTCCTTGCGCCTGAGCGCCCGCGCAGGCGGGCTCAGCCGAGCACCGTGACCTCGTGCCACAGGCCGCCATTGAGGTTGAGGTTGTTGCCGCGGGCCTGGCCCGGGGCGGTGTCGGCGATATAGGTGTACAGCGGGTGCCCGTCGTAAGTGACCTGCTTCGAGCCGTCGGACCGGGTGATCATGCCGAGCCTGCCAGTGACGCCGGGGCCCGCGTCCGGCCTGCCGGTCAGCGGCGGCCAGTACTGCGCGCAGGCCCCGGTGCAGACCGACCGGGTCCGGGTATCAGGGGCGAACCAGTACAAGGTCAAGCCCTTGCTGTTAGTCAGCACCGTCACGCCATTGATCGTGGTCGTCTTCAGGACCGCCGTCGCCGCCGGGCCCGCGGGCGGCCCGGCCCCAGGCGGGCCGCCCGCTCCCGCGGCCGCCACGCCCAGCAGCACCAGGGCCACGGCGGATACGCCGCCAATGGTTGCCACGGCACCATGAGTCCATCTGTCCAGCCAGGCGGCCGCCGGGCCGGGCAGTGCCCGTCGTCCTGACGGGCGGCCGGATGGCCGGGGCCGGGCGGCCAGAGCGGCCAGCGCCGCGAACGCGGCCACCTCGATCACGCCGGCGGCGATCCCGGCTGTGGTGCGCACCTCGGTGAACCCGAACAAGCCGGCCCACACCGACAGCAGATAGCCGCCTAGCGTCGCCAGGGCGAACGCCGCCCCGGCGGCGGCGGCCACCCGGCTGCCGGTGACCAGCACCACGGCACCGGCTCCGAATCCCACGACGACCTGCGACAAGAACAACCCGCCGATGACGGGAACCGACCGGTAGCCGGTCAGGTACAGGTCCAGGTGGATGGCGGCCGCCGCGATGAGCAGCCCGGCCCCGGTTACCCGGAGCCCGGCGTCGATGGCCCGGCTAGGCCGCCGGGCCGGGTCTTCCGGGCCGGGCCAGACGGCCCCGTCGTCCGGTCCGGCCCGCTGGCTGGTGCGGTCAGTACCCATAGCTGACCCCGCCGGAGGTGCCCGCGGGCGCCGCTTGCCCGGACGCGGTGACTTCATGCCATACGCCGCCGTTGACGTTGATGCCGTTGCCCCTGGCCTGGCCCGGGGCGGTGTCGGCGGTATAGGTGTACAGCGGGTGCCCGTTGTAGGTGGCCTGCTTGGAGCCATCGGACCGGGTGATCGTGCCGAGCGTGCCGGTGACGCCCTGCCCGGCGGCCGCCGAACCGGTCACCGGCGGCCAGATCTGCGCGCAGGCCCCGGCGCACTTCGACGCGGTGGCCGTGTCCGGGGCGAACGAGTACAAGGTGAACCCCTGGGCGTTGGTGACCACGCTCACGCCGTTGATCGTCGCGGTCTTCAGCGCGGCACCGGACCCCGCCGCGCCCGAAGCCGAGGCGCTGGACGGCGTGCCGCTTCCCGCGCCCGGGCTGGACGGCGAACTCGAGCACGCCGCCGCGCCCATCGCGACCGCGGCCACCCCGGCCGTCGCCACCACCTTGATTCGCGTAGACGTCTTCTTTGCGCCATTCTCGGGGCCGGCAGTGAAGTAGGACATTGGTTTCTCCTCACGGTTCTGGCCGTTAGCTGGCGGGCATTGCTACGGTCGCCCGTGCCAGCTGCCGCTGGCCGGCGGCTGCTTACCGGTGATTGTCATGCGGGCCCGATGGTGCTCGTATCCGCCACTGCACAGTGCACGTGACCAGTCCGCGGGCTTCCCCGCTAGCTAGCCCTCTGCTGGGCCGCAGCCTGAACGTGCTGGCCGCCGCCCTCGGCACGGCCTCGACCTGATCGACGTGGCGCTATCTTCACCTGGCCCTCACCCTTGAAGACCGGCGCCGGATGGCACGCCGCTCGTCCGCTGTGGTACCTCCCCAGATACCATCGGTGACGCCATGGTCCAGCGCCCAGGACAGGCACTGGGTCTGAGCCGGACAGGCCCGGCAGATCCGTTTCGCCTCGTCAAGGTGGCGCAGCGCGGGTCCGGCCGGGCCGGCCGGGAAGAACAGGTCCGGATCGGCGTCGCGGCAAGCGGCGTCCTCACGCCAGCCGGTATATATCGTCATCGCGCTGGATTTCCGGGCCAGCGTCAGTAGACGATGCGGAGGGCAAGCCACGGCGGGCAGCCGTGACGCACCAGCCGGGCGATCTGATGCCAGTCGATGCGGTCGGCATAGACTTCGGCCAGCGACCCGGGGATGCCGAGACGAGTGAGTTGGGATACGCGCCAGTCGTGCATGGATGACTCGGGATGGCTGATGGCATCGTAGCCGGTCGCGAGCGGTTCCATCGTTCCTCCTTCAGCTGGGCCTGGATCAGTTCCTGCGATTGTCAGACCGGGCGGACGCGCTCGCATCCGCCACTGCACAGCGCAACTGCACAGTGCAGCTGAACAGTCCGCGGCCTTCCCGCGTGCCGCCGGGCATGTGGCTGCTCAGCGAGCAGCCGGGGCCGGATGACCCGGCCCGTTAAGGCAGGGCGTGGCTGAGCTGGCTGCGCGAGATGATGCCGAGCTTGGCGAAGACGTTGCCCAGGTGGTACTGGACCGTGCGGGGGCTGAGGAACAGCCGGGCACCGATCTCGGGGTTGGACAGCCCTTCGCGGGCCAGCCGGGCGACCTGGCTCTCCTGGGCGGTCAGGTCTTCATCACTGGCGGCGGCGGTGCGCTTGCGGGCGGTCTCGCCGGTGGCCAGCAGCTCGCGCCGGGCCCGCTCGGCGAACGCCTCCATGCCCATGGCCTCGAGCATGTCCTGGGCGGTGCGCAGTTGCTCGCGCGCTTCGCCGCGGCGGCGCCGCCGGCGCAGCCATTCCCCGTAGAGCAGATGGGCGCGGGCGAGTTCCGCGCGGACCCGGCTCTGGCCAAGGTGCATGATCGAGTCCTGGTACAGGCTTTCGGCCCCATGGCCTGCCGTCACCAGCGCACGCGAACGCGCCTCGACGCCGAGCGCCCAGCTGGTGCCGCTGGCGCTGGTCATTTCGGCAATCCAGCGGTAAGTGGCGGTGGCTATCTCGGTCATGCCGCTGCGGGCGGATGCCTCCACGAGCTCGGCCGCGGCCCAGTTGGCGATTCCCGGATAGTGCATCCCCGGGTACTCCTGGTAGTACAGGGCCTGCTGGGCGGCGCGCATCGCCTCGGGATAGCGGCCGAGTCCGTTATGGAGCAGCGCGTTTGCCCACTCGGCGACGGACATCGCGATGCCCTCGCCGCGCTGGGCGACATCGCTGGCGGTGGCCTCGATCAGGGCCGACACCGTGGCCTGCCTGCCCTGCAACGCGGCGAGGCCCATGGCGGCGTAGGGCGCGAACTGGCTGCCCGTCGCGTCGATCACCGCCTGTCCCTCATCGGTCAGTGCCGTGGTGGCGGTCAGGTCGCCGGCGAACAGCAACATCATCGAGCGCGTGCTGAGGGCGAGCGGAAGCTCGCTCAGCGCGCCGGCCTGGCGAGCGAGTTCGACATACCGGACGGAAAGCATGTCCCAGCGTTCGTCATCCCACAGATGCAAGGCCGCCAAGGTGGTCAGCCATAGCCAGCGCAGTTCCTCGTCCGCCGGCATGCCGCGGCCGAAACCGGCCAGCGCCTGCCGTAGGAAGGGCACTCCCGCCGCATACCCCTCGTTGAAATTCGCGGCCAGGCCGTCCAGAAGATGATCGGGGACACGCGGGTCGTCCGGCGGCGGCGGCGCCGCGCTAGCGGCGCGTGCCACCTCCAGCGTATGGCCGCCGGGGCTGGCCAGGCGGCCGGCCAGCGTAGAGGCGGTCAGCGCGTCGAGGTAGGTTGCCCGGGCGAGGCCGGCGTCGATCGGCTCGAGCCGCCTGGCCGCCTTCACCAGCAGGAGCGGAGCGTCGCCGCCCCGGTTCGTGGCGAATGCGAGCTGTGCCCGCAGCAGGTCGACGCGGGCTTGCTCGAACTCGCCGAGCGGCCCGGCCTCGGCCACGGCCAGCAGGTCCTGCGCCGAGTCGAACGCGCCCGCCTGGAATTTAGTGTTCGCGGCGGCCAGCGCCCGCCTGGCCCGCCGCGCCAGGTCGGGGGTCAGCATCACCCCGCGTTCGAGGAACGCGGCCGCCGCGGCCAGCCCGCCGCGCGCCTGCGCCCGGCCGGCCGAGCGCTCCAGCTCCCCGGCGACGTCTTCATCCGGCTCTGAGGCGCCCTGGGCCCGGTGCCAGGCGCGGCGATCAGGATCCAGCTCCGGATCTGTGACCTCTGCCAGCGCCCGGTGTGCGGCCTGCCGATCCTGGGCGGACGCCGCCTGGTAGGCCACCGAACGCACCATGGGATGACGGAACTGCACCCGGACATCGAACTCGGCCAGGCCGGCCTCGACGGCGGGCGCCGCCGCCTCGGCCCCGGCCCGGAGCCGGCCGGCCGCTCGCCACACCAAGGCCGGGTCGCCGGTCGGGTCGGCCGCCGCCAGCAGCAGCAGCCGCCGGGTTCCGCCCGGAAGAGCGCCGATCCGCCGCCTGAAGTTCTCCTCGATGCTGCCCGAGATGGTGCCCGAGGTGCTCTCTGAGACCGGCACCGCGCCGGGCAGCCCGAACCCGCCGGCCAGCTCCGCCGCCGTCCAGCCTCGCGGCAGCTCCAGCAGGGCCAGCGGGTTGCCATGCGCCTCGGCGATGATCTGATCACGGATCTGCGCATCCAGCGGCCCGGTCAGCGCCGAGTCCAGCAGCGCCCGCGCATCATCCTCAGGCAGCCCCTCGACCACAAGTTCCGGCAGTCCCGCCAGGTCACCGGCCGGGATGCGGGCCCCGAACACCAAGCCGACCGCCTCGGCCCCCAGCCGCCGGGCGAGGAACGCGAGGACCTGCGCAGAAGCGCTGTCGAGCCACTGCTCGTCATCGACGACGCACACCAGCGGCCGTTCCCCGGCCAGCTCGGACAGCAGGCCCAAGGCGGCCAGGCCGATCAGGAACCGGTCCGGTGCCGGCCCGGCACTGAGGCCGAACGCGATCCGCAACGCGTCGCGTTGCGGCGCCGGAAGACGCTCCAGGCGGTCCAGCATCGGCGCGCACAGCTGGTGCAGCACCGCGAACGCCAGCTCCATCTCCGACTGGACACCTACCGCGCGCGCCACCCGGCAGCCGGACGACTGCCCGGCCAGGTACTCCAAGAGCGCGGTCTTGCCCACCCCGGGCTCGCCGCGCACCACGAGAGTGCGGCTCTCGCCCGCCCGCACCGCCGCCAGCAGCCGGTCGAGCACATCGCATTCGGCGTGGCGGCCGGTCAGCGCCGTCACTGTCCCCGCCCCGGCACATCAGCGGGCACCTGCACAGCCTTGACGCTACTCCCTGATCAGCGCACTGGCCATAGTGGCTAGCCAATAGCGGATACGACGACGACCCCGCCTGCCGCACCGTTTAACCGATCACGAAAGCAGGTCACTACAGGAGGTTGCGATGAATACGGAGCTGGCGTCGCCGTCGGCGGTGCGCGGAACCGGGGAGGGGACGGTCATGCTCACCGTCAACGGTCGGGTCCGCGAGCTGGCGGTCGAGCCCCGGGTGAGCCTGCTGGACGCGCTGCGCGAGCATCTCGGGCTGACCGGGTCGAAGAAGGGCTGTGACCAGGGCACCTGCGGGGCCTGCACGGTGTGGGTGGACGGCCGGCGGGTGCTGGCCTGCCTGACGCTCGCGGTCACCTGCGAGGGCCATGAGGTCACCACGATCGAAGGGCTGGCCCCGGGCGGCGAGCTGCATCCCATGCAGGCGGCCTTCATCGACCGGGACGCGTTCCAGTGCGGTTACTGCACCCCCGGCCAGATCATGTCCGCGGTGGCGCTGCTGGCGGAAGGCCACGCCGGCGACGACGCCGAGATCGCCGAGTGGATGAGCGGCAATATCTGCCGGTGCGCGGCGTACCCGAATATCCGCGCCGCGATCCGCGACGTCCGCGACGCGGCCGGAGGTGAGCGGTGATGCGGCCCCTCAGCTACGTGCGGGCGGCCGACACCGCTACCG
>JAJKHX010000372.1 GCA_021154785.1 Nocardiopsis sp. | reverse complement strand
GCACGCATCCCTGGCCGCCACCGGCCACCGCGTCATCGTCGTCTCGTCGCTCAGCAAGACCGTGTGGGGAGGCCTGCACCTAGGCTGGATCCGCGCCCCGGCCGCCATCACCCGCCACCTGCGGAACGCCGCCGACGCCACCGGCGCGGGTCCGAGCGCCCTCGACCAGATCACCGCCGCCCAGCTGTTGCCCGGCCTGGACCCGATCATCCAGCGCCGCGCGAAACTGCTAGCGGAAAACCTCCGGCACCTGGAACACCGCCTAGGCCAACTCGGGCATCCCGGACTCCGCTGGCACCGCCCCGCCGGCGGCGTCACCTTGTGGCTCGACGTTCATCCCCGCTCCTCCCACGAGGTCGTGCAGGACTGCGCCCGGCGCGGCGTGCTGCTGGAACCCGCCTCCACCTTCGCGGTCGACGGGCACGACGACCGGCACCTGCGCATCCCCTTCACCGCCCCGCCCGCGACCCTCGACCGCGTCACCGAAGCCCTCAGCCAGGCGCTAGGCCGGGCTCGGACCGCGTCACGTCAGCTCCGGTGAATTCATTTCCCCCGAACGGTTCTGCTGGTACGCATCACCATCCGTTCCTCTGGATCTGGGCAGGCGACCAGGCTGCCGCGTTCCAGCCAGTACGCGGCAGGCAGCTCTCGCCCGGAGCCGCGCGCCATGGTTGCCAAACGTTCCCCCTCACGGCAGGCTCGGCCCATGCAGGAGCTTGATGAGCTGAGCCAGCGGTTCTGGGCCTGGCGTGCCCGCCAGCAGCCCCGGACCCGGGATGACATCCCGCGCCTGGACCGGCCCGCGCGGTGGCGCCCGGAGGTCGAGGCCGCCCTGGCGGTGCAGCGCAAGGACGAGCTCGGCGCGTTCGAGTCCGAGCTGTCCCGGATCCGCCCGGACGAGGTACCCGACCGGGTGGACCACCGCCTGCTGCGGTCCGCGCTGGCCCGGGTGCGGTGGGAGAACGACGTCCTGCGGGTCCGCGGCATCCCCCGGTTCTGGACCGACCAGGCGCTCGGGCCGGTCTTCGACGCACTGCTGCGGCCCGGCGTGGACGCGGCCCGGGTCGGCGAGGTGACGCGGCTGCTCCGCGCCGTCCCGGCCACCCTGGCCCACGCCCCGGCCGCGCTGAGCCGCCCCGCGCGGGAGTTCGCCGAGCTCGCCGTGGCCGAGCTCGACGGCATCGCCGCCCGCGTCGAGGCCTGCGCGCAGGCCCTGGGCCGGATCGACCCGTCCGCCGCCGCGGAGCTCGGCTCGGCCGCGGCCGCGGCCGGCGGCGCCCTGGAGCAGTTCGGCGGGTGGCTCGCGGGCCGCCTGGCCGAGCTCCCGGCCGCGGTCCCGATCGGCCGCGAGCGGTACGAGTGGTTCCTGCGCGAGGTGGCCTGCGTCCCGCTCGGCGTGGACGAGATCGACGTCATCGGGCGGCGCGAGTACGACCGGGCGGTCTGGCTCGAGCTGCTGCACGCCACCCGCAACCGGGACGTGCCGGTGCCGCCGCTGCCCGCCGACGCCGCCGCGCAGGCCAGTACGCAGGCCCGCGACGAGGCGGCGGTCCGGGCGTTCTACACCGGGCGGGGCCTGCTGAGCCAGCCGGAGTCGCTGCGGCACTACCGCACCCGGCCGCTGCCGGCTTATCTCGAGCCGCTGCTGTTCCTCGGCGTGGCCGACGACCTGACTGGCCCCGGTCGGCTCGACGAGGACGGTGCCTCCTATTTCCCGCCGCCCGGACCCGGCCTGCCCTACTTCTACGCCGCCAACGCCCGCGACCCGCGGGCCGGCATCGTGCACGAGGGCGCGCACTACCAGCAGCTGGCCCTGGCCTGGCGGAACCCCCGGCCGGTCCGCCGGCACTACTACGACTCGGGCGCCAACGAGGGGATTGCCTTCTACAACGAGGAGATGATGCTGGTCAGCGGGCTCGTCGACGACGCTCCGCACACCCGCACGCTGCTCTGCAACTTCATGCGGCTGCGCGCCCTGCGGGTCACGACCGACGTGGGCCTGGCCACTGGCGCGCTGTCGATCGCGGACGCCGCGGCCGGCCTGGCGGACCGGGTGCCGGTGGACGAGGCGACGGCGCGGGAGGAGGCGGCCTTCTTCGCCGAGACGCCGGGCCAGGCGCTCACCTACCAGATCGGCAAGACCCAGCTGATCGCCCTGATCGCGGACGCGGTCCGGGTCCGCGGCGCGGACCTGGACCTGCGGGCCCTGCACGACGCGATCTGGGTCAACGGCAACGTCCCGGTCGCCCTGCTCCGCTGGGAGCTGCTCGGGCTGACCGACGAGCTCCCCGCCCTCGACATGGACTGACGACGACAACCTTTCCCGACCGGGTTATTTGTCCTGGGCCGGCCCGCTAGGTACCTTCGCATAAGTGACCGGCGATAGGAATGGCAGCAGTTCGTCAGGGCCCTGGTACGCATCCGAGCCGCCGACCGCCCCGTTCCAGGCGGTGGGCTCCGAGCGGCCTGCGGGCTTCGAGGGACTGAGCGGGTTTGGCGGACCGCCTCCGTCCCGGCGCGGCCGGCGGGCCAGGCCCGGCGGATCGCGCAAGCGCCTGACGGTCATCATCGCGGCGATCGTCGCGGTCGTGGCCGGCATCGCCGCGGCCGTCGTCTTCGTGGTGCTGCCCAAGAGCACCGCGCACACCACTGGCTTCATCCCGACCGGAACCACCCCGGGCCAGGACGCCCAGGAGATCACCACCGCGTTCATCAAGGCCTGGGAGGCCGGAGAGCTCGACACGGCCGCCCGCCTCACCGACCACCACGTCGCGGCCCAGGCCGCGCTCGTCAGCTACGGCAAGTACCTGCACCTGCGGAAGCTGAGCGGCTCGGTGCAGAGCGTCGCCCCCGCGCCCGGGACCGGGACGCGCCAGTCGGTGACCTTCGGCATCACCGACAAGGTGGCCGACGCCGACGGCACCCAGGCCGTCACCGGCAACTGGAGCTACCACTCCAAGCTGGTCGCCTACCAGAAGCCGAAGTCGAACCTGTGGTACATCGCCTGGGCTCCCGACGTCCTGGCGCCGAACCTCACCGCCACCACCCACCTGGCCGCGATCCGGGTCGCTCCCCAGGTCACCCAGGTGAACGACAACGGCAGCACCGACATCACCTCGTACCAGGACCCCGGCCTGACCACGATCGCCAACCTGCTGGAGAAGCAGGCGCCCCCCGGCCGGGGCAGCCCCGGTCTGTACGTGGAGATCCAGACCGCCAAGGGCAAGGCGGTCCCCAACAGCCAGGCCGCCATCATCGCGCCCAACAACATCAATAACCTGGCCACGACGATCGACGCCAAGGCGGAATCCGCCGCCCGCTCGGCCGTCGCCGCGCACGCCAACAGCTCGATGGTCGCCATCCAGCCGTCTACCGGCAAGATCCTGGCCATCGCCAACAACGCCGGCTTCAACGACTTCGCGCTGACCGCCAAGGTGTCGCCGGGCTCGACCATGAAGATCATCACCTCCACCGCGCTGATCAGCAAGGGCATCCTGTCCGCGTCGTCGGGGGTGTCCTGCCCGCTGACGTACACGGTGGGGGGGACCACGTTCCACAACGACAACGGCGAGTCCGAGGGGGCCGGGACCCCGTTCACCACCAGCTTTGCCCAGTCCTGCAACAACGCGTTCACCCAGCAGTGGCCGCACCTGACCGGCGGCGGCCTGGCCGGCGCGGCCAGGAAGTACTTCGGCCTGAACCAGGACTGGAACATCGGCATCCCCGGCGTGTCCGCCAGCTACTTCCACGCCCCGGCCGACGTCACCGGCCCCGAGCTGGCTCAGGAGGCGTTCGGCCAGGGCGCGCTGATCGCCTCCCCGCTCGCGATGGCCTCGGTGGCCGCCACCGTGTCGGCCGGGGAGTTCCACCAGCCGATCCTGGTCCCCGGGACCAGGCAGGTCACCGCGACCCCGCTGTCGGCCAGCACCGATGAGCAGCTGAAGACGATGATGCGGGCCGTGGTCACCAGCGGGACGGCGGCCGGGATCGGCCTCGGCCCGAACGTCTACGCCAAGACCGGGACCGCCGACATCCAGGGCCAGGAGCAGCCCAACAGCTGGCTCGTCGCTTTCGACCCGACCCAGGACATCGCGGTGGCCGCCCTGGTCCTCAACTCCGGCTACGGCGCCTCGGTGGCCGGCCCCGAGGTCGCCTCGTTCCTCAGCCATTACTGATCCCCGGCGCCAGTTAAGGCGCGATTGTCTCCTTCTGCCCTAGGGGCGTGGCTTGTTCGGTTACGCTCGTTCGGTTACCGAAAGGGGTACCTGGGAGAAGAGCCAGATGAGCGTTATCGCCCTGTTCGCCTGGTTGGCCACCGTTTCCGCCGGGCTCGTGCTGTTGATCATCTGGATCATCGAGTACGACCCGGAATTCCAGAGCGCGGCCGCCACCCGGCTGCCGGTGCCGGTGATCTCCCTGCACGCCTTCCTGGGCCTGAGCGGCCTGATGCTGTGGGTCAGCTACCTCCTGCTCGGCCGGCAGCGGCTGGCCTGGGCCACGGTGTGCGTCCTGGGCGCCGTCGCCGTCCTCGGCCTGGTCATGGCGGCCCGCTGGATCGGCGTGTACCGCAAGGTCGCCGCCCCCGGCCCGTCGCTGACCAGGCAGGCGATCGTCCCCCCGGAACGGAACTTCCCGCTGTCGGTCGTCATCATCCACGGCGTCCTGGCCGTCACCACCCTGGTCCTGGTGCTCTTCACCGCGCTGGGCGCCGGGCTCGGGTGACCAGGTGCGCAATCCTTTCCGGCGCCCGCCAAGCGCAACCATTCCGGCGCCCGCCGCGTCTGAGTGACATGAAGCGGCTGGCCGTCCTGGTCCTCGCCGCGGCGGCCGTCGCCGGATGCGCCAGCACGGCACCGCCGCCCGCGGCCCCATCCCCCCATGCACCCGCGGTCCCGGCGGAGTTCCGGCCCGCCTGCGGCCACCCCGGCGCCCAGGTGGAGGTGCGCAAGGTACCGGTGACGATCCGGCACGCCGCCTGCGACCTGACCGGCGTAGCGGTCTCCTACCGGAACCGCGGCGGCGCCGGCGTCCCGGCCACCGCGGGCGGCATCGGCAACAGCGACGGCTTCGACCTGGAGGTCCATTCCGGCTCGCTGGACGTGACCATCACCGTCACCGGCCCCCACGGCAACATGTGACGCGGGAATGAGCGCCTCGGGCCCTTACGTCAGGTCGGCGTGTCTTGCGGGTCGATGCCGTGCTGACGGAGCAAGGAGCCGAGCCGCTCGACCTCGTCCGCGAGCTGCCGCCAGTGCTCATCCAGGTCACCGGTACCGGGTCCGATCCGCTGCTCGATGGCCGCCAGCCGCTGCTCGACCATTTCCAGGCGAATCCGCACGCCCGGCTCAGGATCTTCCGCCGGATGCACGGGCACCAGCTGGGTGACCTCCTGGCGCACCCGGTTCAGGTCGGCTCCCAGCATCACCAGCACCTGCGCGGCGACGCCGTCGCCCTCGCGGACGAGGCCGAGCAGGATGTGCTCGGTCCCGATGTAATTGTCGCCGAGCTGAAGCGCCTCACGCAGCGAAAGCTCGAGCACCTTCTTGGCCCGGGGCGTGAACGGAATGTGCCCCGACGGCGCCTGCTGGCCCCGGCCGATGATCTC
>JAJKHX010000371.1 GCA_021154785.1 Nocardiopsis sp. | reverse complement strand
TCCTGGAGCGTGTCCAGGTTGTGCTCGTCCAGCGCGACGTCGTTGGACAGCACCGCCCGGATGCCGATGTCGACGGCGGCGCGGGCCAGGTCGGGCACCCGGCGGTACATGTCGTTGACCGTGGTCACGCCGCACTTGACCGACTCCAGGTAGCTCGCCGCCGCCGCCCAGTAGGCGGTCTCGGCGTCCAGCGCGCGGATCGACGGGTACCAGAACTGCTCGAGCGACTCCCACAGCGGCAGGTGATCGCAGAACCCCTTGCCGACCGCGGTGTGGTAGTGCAGATCGACCAGGCCAGGCAGCACCACCATCCCGGCCGCGTCAACCATTTCTGCCGAACGGGTGCCTGCTACGCCCCCTGGACCCTGATACGGGCCGGGTCCGACAGCCGTGATGCGGTCGTCCTCGATCACCACGTGACCCGGCGCGTACACGTGGCCGGCGTCGTTGACGGTCAGTACCGTGCCGCCCTCGATGACGATCACGCCATGACCCGCCTTCCTGGCTCCGCGCCGACGCTGAATCGTGAGATCTCAGATCTAACAAAGCTAGCCGGGTCCTGTCCAGCTCACGCCGCTGATTACGTGTTTCAGCGTGGTAAACACCTGGGCACCCCTAGTGAGGCAGGCGGCGTTGGACTAAGCTCCCATCTAAGATCTCAGATCTTTGATGGCCGGATCTTTGCTGTCCAGGCCCTGATGGGAGCGCATACACGAATGACTGACGCCGTCGCGGCTGCGGTGGCCGCCATCGACACCGATCGCCTGGTCGAGCTCGTCACGCAGGTATGCCGGATCCCGAGCGTGCTCGGCGACGAGGGACCGCTGGCGGAGTTCCTGCACGCGCTCATGAAGGAGTCCGGCTTCGAGGCGACGGCACTGCAGCCGGTGACCGGCAACCGCCCGAACGCGCTGGGCGAGCTGGCCTTCGGCCCGGGACGGCGGGTCGTGTTCACCGGCCACATGGACACCAAGCCGGTATCGCACGGCTGGACCGCCACCGCGCCGTTCTCCGGCGAGATCATCGGCGGCAGCGTCTACGGCCACGGCATCATGGACATGAAGGCCGCCCTGGTCTGCCAGATCGTGGCGATGGAAGCGCTCCGCGACAGCGGCGCCCCGCTCACCGGGACGCTGGCCATGGCGGCCGTCTCCGACCATATGGGCGACCAGCTCGGCTCGATCGCCTACTTCGACTCCTACCCGGCCGACCTCGCGGTCCTGGGCGAGCTGTCGGACAACGAGATCTTCCTCGGCCACCGGGGGCGCGCCTACTTCGACATCACGGTGCTCGGCAAGTCGGCCCACACCTGCCACAAGCCGCTCGCCGTCAACGCCAACGCGCTGGCCGCGCACGCCGTCCTCGAGCTCGACGCCTCGCACCTCACCCCGCGCCTCGATCAGTGGGTGACCGACCTGTTCGGCCCGGAGACCTACATGGCGCCCGGCCGGATCTACGGCGGCCTGCCGCCCGGTGGACCCTCGATGATCCCCGACGAATGCGTCATCCGGGTCGACTGCCGCCCCCAGCCCGGCGTGACCACCGAGCAGCTGCGGGCCGAGATCGACCGGTGCCTGGCCGCCGCGGCCCGCCGCGACCCGCGCTTCCGGGCCGAGGTCGAGCTGGCCGACGTCAAGGCCGGCTACCTGGCCGGCCGCGACGACGAGGTCGTGACGCTCATGGTGGACGCGGTCCGGCGGGTCCGCGCGAGCGAGCCGGTCCTGCAGGCGGCGAGCTGGCTCGGCGACACCGCCAGCTTCGGCGCCAAGGTGCCCACCGTCATCTTCGGTCCCGGCGGCGAGCCGGTGTACTGCCCGGACGAGCACCTGCCCATCGACGACATCGTCGAGGCCACCCGGGTCTACGCGGCCTTCGGCGCGCTCGCGCTGGCGCCCCCGGCATGATCGATTCCGAGGCCCTGCTCAAGCGGTCCGACCTCGCCTGGATGGGCCAGAACACCACCCACCTGGAACCGCCCGCCGAGGTGGTGGAGGCGTTGCTGGAAAGCACGCATCGCCGCGAGTTCCAGTTCTACGCGCCCGCCCTGGGCTTCGAGGAGCTGCGCGAGCTGATCCTGGCTGACCTCGGACTGCCTGGCCAGGCTGCGATGATCACCGACGGCGCGGTCGGCGGCCTGCACCACATCTGCACTGCGCTGGCGCCCAAGCTGTCTCGGCTCATCGCCACCGATCCCGGCTGGCCCTGGCCGGGCCGGTTCGTGCAGTTGCAGGACGTGCCGGTGACCGCGGTCGAGGTCTACTCCGCCGCGGCGGGCTACAAGCTCACCGCCGCCGCCCTGGCCAAGGTCATCGAGCCGGGGGCGCTGCTCTACCTGATCGACCCGCTCAACCCGCTGGGCAGCTCGTACCGGCGGGACGAGCTCGAGGCCATCGTCGAGCTGGCCCGCGACCACGACGCGATCGTCGTCCACGACTGCACGTACCGCCACTTCGCCGACGGTCACACCCTGGTCGCCGAGCTGTATCCCGAGGCCACCCTGACCACCTACAGCTTCTCGAAATGGCTCGGCCTGGCCGGGCTGCGGCTCGGCGCGATCGCGGGCCTGCCCGGGCTGCTCGGCCGGCTCACCGCGGTCCCGTCCAACCCGCTCGGCGCCAGCATCGTGGCGCAGCGGGCCGCCATCGCCGGCCTGAAGGTCTCCGGCGGCTGGCTGCGCGAGCTGCGGCGGGTCAACCGGAGGAACCAGGAGATCGTGACCGAGGCCGTCGAGCGCAGCCCGTTCGGCCCGGTCCTGGTCCGGCCGTCCCAGGGCAACTTCCTCGCCGTCGACATCGCCGGCCACGGCTGGACCGCCGACCAGGTGTGCGCCGCCCTGCTGGAACGCGACGTCTTCATCCGGTCCGGCACGTACCAGTCGCCGGCCTTCGGGGACCGGTTCGTCAAGGTCAGCACGTCGGTGCCGACGCCCTGGGCCGAACGGTTCGCCGCCGCCTGGGCCGGCCTGGAACCGCGATGACCGCGCTGGCGAAGTTCGCCGCCCTCGGCCTGGAGGAGTACCAGGCCTCGACCGCGCTGGACCTCGCCCGGCGGGTCGCCGACGGCTTGCTCTCGCCGGTCCAGCTGACCGAATGCGCCCTGCACCTCGCGGCCGCCGCCGAGCCCGCCATCAACGCCTATGCCGTCCTGCTGCCCGAACGCGCCCTGCGCGAGGCGGCCGTCCGTGAGGCCCAGGCCCGTTCCGGCCGGGTGCGCAGCCCGCTGCACGGGGTCCCGGTCGCGGTGAAGGACAACTTCTGCTACGAGGGTACCCCGACCGGGAAAGGCTCGCTCACCAGCTCTGATGAGCCCGCCGCGACGTCCGCGCCGATGGTCGCCCGCCTGGTCGACGGCGGGGCGATCGTGATCGGGAAGACCACCACGCCCGAGTTCGGGTGGAAAGGCACCGGCAGCTCCCCGCGCACCGGCGTGACCCGCAACCCGTGGGATCCGTCGAAGAACCCGGGCGGCTCGAGCGCCGGATCGGGGGCCACCGTCGCCGCGGGCGCCGTGCCCATCGCGACCGGGACCGACGCTGGCGGCTCGATCCGCATCCCGGCGGCCTTCTGCGGCGTGACCGGGTACAAGCCGACGCTCGGCGCGATCCCGGTCTGGCCCGGCACCGTCAACGAGACGCTGTCCCACGCGGGACCGCTGACCCGTTCGGTCGCCGACGCCCGGGCCGTCTTCGACCTCACCCGCGGCCCGGACGCCCGCGACCCGCAGTCCGCGTTCCCGGCGCCGCTGGCCGACGCCGCCGGACGGCGGCTGCGCGTCGGCGTGGTGCGGGAGCCGTTCGGCACTGCCCCGTCCGCGCCGGTGGCCGACCTTTTCCGCCGAACGTGCGCGCTGCTACGCTCCGCCCTCCCCGCCGAGTTCGGCGACCTGGATGACCTGGCAGCGCCCCTGCCCCGGGAGATCTTCGAGGCCATGTGGGTGACCGGCCGCGGCCTGGGGTTCGCCGACATCATCCGCCGCCGCGGTGACGTGATGGACCCCGGCCTGGCCCGCCTGCTGCCGCTGGCCGAGCAGTACAGCCTGGCCGACTACTACCGGGCCCTGGAGGAGCGGCGCGCGTTCAACGCGCGGATGTTCGCCCTGTTCGACGACTGGGACCTGCTGCTGATGCCCACCATGCCGCGGACCGCCTTCGCCGCCGAGGCCGAGGTGCCGCCCGGCGGCGAGGACCAGGCTTCGGACGCGCCGCTGCCGTGGATCACCTGGACGCCCTACACCTACCCGTTCAACATCACCGGCCAGCCGGCTATCACGGTGCCCGGCGGCCTGGCCACCGACGGCCTGCCCGCTGGGCTGCAGATCGTCGGGCCGTGGGGCCATGACGCCCGGGTGCTCGACTTCGCGCTGTCGTGCGAGCGGGCGCTCGCACCGCTCAACCAGGTCCGGGTCGCGCCGCTCGTGACCACGTCGAAGGGGGACTTATGCGTACCGCCGTGTGCCTGCAGGGAGTCGACGCGCCCGGGGACTTCGAGCGCAACGTCGCCGAGATCGACCGGCTCGGCTACGACGCGCTCTGGCTGACCGACTCCTCGCTCCACTCGCGCAACTGCTGGGCCTACCTCACGCTGGCCGCCCGCGCCTCGGCCCGGCTGGCTCTCGGCACCGCGGTGACCAACCCGGTCACCCGGCATCCCGGCGTGACCGCGGTCGCGGCGGCGACGGTAGCCGAGATCTCCGGCGGCCGGGTGCGGCTCGGCATCGGGGCGGGCGACCGCCCGCTGCTGTCGCTGGGGGAGCGGCCCGCCCGGCTGGCCGACCTGGAGCAGGCCATCGACGCGATCCGCGCCCTGTGGGCCGGCCAGCACGTGACCACCCAGGCCGGGTCGTTCGCGCTGGACGACGCGCACTACCGCTTCGCGCCCGTCTCCGGCATCCCCGTCTGGGTGTCGGCGACCGGCCCGAAGACCCTCGAACTGGCGGGCCGCGTCGCCGACGGCGTCATCCTGCTGGCCGGCCTGCACCCGGAGGGGATCAAGTTCGCCCTCGATCACATCGACCGCGGTGCCGAGCGGGCCGGGCGTGACGCGCGGCCCGAGGTCACCGTGTTCGCTTACGGTGCCATCGACGACGAGGACGAGCAGGCCGCGTTCGCCGCCGCCCGCACCATCGCGGCCTGGTTCCCGCAGACGTCGCCGGTGTACTGCGAGATCGCCGGCCTGCCGGCCGAACTGGTCGAGCGGGTGCGGACGAGCTACTCCGGCGGCGAATTCCAGGAGGCGGCCCGGGCCGCCGAGGCCCTCCCGGACGACTTCGTGCACCGGATGGCCCTGGCCGGCGGCTCCGCCGAGGCCCGCCAGCACATCCGCAACCTGGCCGGGCTCGGCATCGGCTCCATCACCGTCTTCCCGCTCGGTGCCCGGCGGATGCACACCGTCGAGCGCTTCCGCGCCTGTGTTGCCCAGGAAAGCAGCGTCGCCCAGGAGGAACAGCCATGATCGTCATCGACAACGGGGCCGTCCTGACCATGGACGACGCCCGCACCGTTCACTTCGGCGGCCACGTCGTGATCGACGGCGACCGGATCGCGGCCGTCGGCGCGGGCCGCTATCAGGGCAGCGGGGACGCCCAGGTGATCGACGCGACCGGGATGGTGGTGCTGCCCGGCCTGATCGACCTGCACTACCACACCGCGATCGGCAAGGGCTTCAGCGATCACCTGCCGCTGTGGGAGTACCTGGACACCTGCTGGTACCCGCTGATCCGCAACCTGGACGCCGAGGCGGCGTACTGGGCGGCGGCGGCGAGCTACCTGGAGTCGGTCAAGTGCGGGGTCACCACGGTCAACGACATGTACCGGCGGGTGCCCGACCTGGCCCGCGCCGCCGTCGACATCGGCATCCGGGCGGTGCTGTCCAACGACGTCGCGCTGGACGAGCACAACCTGGACACGCTCCAGGA
>JAJKHX010000370.1 GCA_021154785.1 Nocardiopsis sp. | reverse complement strand
GTGGTGCCCGAGCTGGCGTGCACCCGGACGACCTGCTCCCGGGGGACCGCGAACATGCCGAACGGGTAGTTCTACCGCAGGTCGGCCTTGCTGGTCAGCGGGTACCGGGCCAGGTCAGCCAGGTCCTTGCAGTCGTCGGGATGCACCCCGGCCGCGTCGAAGGCGGCGCGGTAGTGCGGCACGTTGGCGTAGGCGTGCCGCAGCGACCAGCCGAGCCGGTCCAGCTGCAGCGCCCGCAGCTCGTCGGCCGAAGCCCGCTCGATGGGCTCGAGGTCACCGCCCGGCGAGGCAAGATCCGGCATCGGAGGCTCCTGACTGGCTAGGCGTCGGATGGCTGGCTAGGCGTCGTAGTCGACGATAACGCTGGGGGAGACGGGCAGGGACTGGCAGGTGAGGATGTAGCCAGCGTCGAGTTCTTCCTGCTCCAGCGCGTAGTTGCGGCGCATCGTCACCTCGCCCTCGACGAGCAGGGCGCGGCAGGTGCCGCACACGCCGCCCTTGCAGGCGAACGGCAGGTCCGGCCGGACCCGCTGGGCGCCGTCGAGCACCGGGGTGCCCGCCGGCACGGTCGTGGTGCTGCGGCGGCCGTCGAGCAGCACGGTCACCTCGGCGCCCGGCCCCGGAGCCGCCTCGGCGTGGCTGGCCGGGGCGGGCGGAGCGTCCTCGACGTAGAACAGCTCGCGGTGGATCCGCTGCCGCGGCACGCCGAGCTCGGTGAGCAGCGCGATCGCGTCCTCGACCATGCGATGCGGCCCGCACAGCCACCAGTGGTCCACGGCGGCGACGTCGATGGTGACCGGCAGCAGCGCGCGGAGCTTGGCGGCGTCGAGCCGGCCGTTGAACAGCTCGACCTCCTGCGGCTCGCGGCTCAGCACGTGGACCAGGCAGATCCGGTCCGGGTAGGCGTCCTTGAGGTCGGCGATCTCGTCGGCGAACATGACCGAGTCGCTGCGCCGGTTGCCGTAGAGCAAGGTGATGGTGGAGCCGTCCCGCGCCGCGAGCACGGAGCCGGCGATGGACAGCACGGGCGTGATCCCGCTGCCCGCGGCGATCAGCACGTGCTGCCCGGGCACGTCCAGGTCCGGGGTGAACGCGCCCGACGGCGCCTGCACCTCGACCACGTCGCCGGGCCGGACCTGGTGCACCAGCCAGCCGGATACCGCGCCGCCCGCCACCTCCCGCACGCCGATCCGCGGCGCGCGTCCCTTGACCGCGCAGATGGAGTAGGACCGGCGCTCGTCGCCGCGGCGGACGGTCAGCGACTGCCCGGGCGCGAAGGCGAACCGCTCGGCCAGCGCCGGCGGCACGTCGAACGTCACCGCGGCGGAATCGTCGGTGAGCGGGTCGACCCGCGCCACGGTGAGCGGGTGGAATTCGGTCCGGGATCCCGCCATCAGATGGCCTTGACGTACTCGAAGGGCTCGCGGCAGCTCTCGCAGCGGTACAGCGCCTTGCACGCGGTCCCGCTGAACGCCGCGGTCTGCGCCGTGCGGGGCGAGCCGCAGTGCGGGCAGGGCACCGGGGCGCGGCGGGTCGCGGTGAGGGTGAGCGGGACCGGTCCCTGACGGCGCGGGGCCGCGTGCGGCGGGGCGATGCCCGCCGCCCGGAGCTTGCGGTGGCCCTCGGCGGTGATCCAGTCGCGGGTCCAGGCGGGCGCCAGCACGGTGCGCACGGTGACGTTCGCGTAGCCGGCCGCCGTGAGGCGGCGTCGCAGGTCACGGGCGATCTCCGGCAGCGCGGGACAACCCGAGTAGGTCGGGGTGATCGTCACCACCAGGTGCCCTTCGTCTTCGCCGACCTCACGCAGGATGCCCAGGTCGGCCACGGTCACCATGGGCAGCTCGGGATCGGGCACGGCCGCGGCGACCGCGCGCGCGGCGGCCAGTCCCGGCCCGGCCGGGGCTACCACGTGGCGTCCGGGTGGGCGCGGGCCACGCTCTGCAGCTCGGCCAGCAGGTAGCCGAACGCCTCGGTGTGGACGCCGTCGCGGCCGGCCTTTCCGGCGACCCGGGCCAGCGGGGCGGCCCGCGGGCGGTCCAGCGTGGCGGCGGCCAGCACCGTGCCGAGCACGCCGTCCACCTCCTCGCGCAGGTCCGCCGGGTCGGCGGCCACGCCGGGCAGCCGGGCGGCCACCGGGTCGGGCTGGAACAGCTCGCCGGCCAGCGGCCAGATGACCTCGAGCGCGGCCTGCATCTTGCGGTGGGACAGCGGCGTGCCGTCGCCGAGCCTGATCACCCACTGGGCGGCGTAGTCCCGGTGGTAGGCGAGCTCCCGGGCGCTCTTGGCCGCGATGGCCGCGAGCACCGGGTCGGCCGAGGCGGCCAGCCGCCCGCACAGCGCCAGCCGCCAGGCCGAGAAGACCAGCAGGCGGCCGGTCAGCTCGGCGAAGTCGGCGTCGAGGTGCTCGGCCAGCCGGACGTTGCGGAACTCGCGCTCGTCGCGGAAGAAGGCCAGCTGATCCTCGCCGCGCCCGGTCCCGCCGGACGCGGCGCCCTCGGCCTGGCCCGCCCGGGCCAGCAGCATCCGCGCCTGGCCGAGCAGGTCCAGGGCGATGTTGGCCAGCGCGGTCTCCTCCTCGAGCTCGGGCAGGCGGGTCATCCACTGCTGCAGCCGGTGCGAGTAGATCAGCGCGTCGTCCCCCAGCATCAGGCAGTAGGCGGCCAGGGCCGCCGCGTCGACGCCGGGCGGCACCGACGGGTCGACCCCCTCGAGCGGGTCGGTGAACCCGGTGCCGAACGCCCAGCGGTGATCCTCGCTCTCCTCGCCCAGGCTCTGGTAGACGGCGAACTCGTCCTCGCTCACCGCGGCTCCCTAGATGTGCGGGACATCGTCGGGGATGTCGTAGAACGTGGGGTGCCGGTACACCTTGTCGCCGGCGGGCGCGAAGAACGGGTCCTTCTCGTCCGGGCTCGACGCGGTGATGTCAGCGGCCGCGACGACCCAGATGCTGACCCCTTCGTTCCGCCGGGTGTACAGGTCGCGGGCGTGATGCAGGGCCATCTGCGGGTCGGCCGCGTGCAGCGACCCGACATGCACGTGGTTGAGCCCGCGCTTGCCGCGCAGGAACACCTCGTACAGCGGCCAGCCCGAGCGCACCTGGGGCTCGTCCATCAGGCCGCCCCTTCCGCATGCCCGGCGGCCTTGTGCTTCGCGGCGTGAGCCGCGGCCGCCGCGCGCACCCAGGCGCCGTCGTCGTCGGCCGCCTTGCGGCGGGCGATCCGCTCCGCGTTGCACGGCCCGCTGCCCTTCACGACGGCCATGAACTCGTCCCAGTCGACCGGGCCGAAGTCGTAGTGGCCGCGCTCGTCGTTCCACCGCAGCTCCGGATCGGGCAGCGTGACGCCGAGCTTGTCCGCCTGCGGCACGGTCATGTCCACGAACCGCTGCCGCAGCTCGTCGTTGGTGTGCCGCTTGATGCCCCAGGCCATCGACTGCGCGGTGTTGGGGGACTGGTCGTCCGGCGGGCCGAACATCATCAGCGACGGCCACCAGAACCGGTTGGCCGCGTCCTGCACCATCGCGCGCTGCGCCGCCGTGCCGCCCATCATGGTCAGCAGCAGCTCATAGCCCTGGCGCTGGTGGAACGACTCTTCCTTGCAGATGCGCACCATGGCCCGGGCGTACGGGCCGTAGGAGGAACGGCACAGCGGCACCTGGTTGCAGATGGCGGCACCGTCCACCAGCCAGCCGATCACGCCCACGTCGGCGTAGCTCAGCGTCGGGTAGTTGAAGATCGAGGAGTACTTCTGCCGGCCGCTGATCAGCCGGGCGGTGAGGTCGGCGCGGTCCGCGCCGAGTGTCTCGGCCGCGGAGTACAGGTACATGCCGTGGCCGGCCTCGTCCTGCACCTTGGCGATGAGGATGGCCTTGCGGCGCAGCGAGGGGGCCCGGGTGATCCAGTTGCCCTCCGGCTGCATGCCGATGATCTCGGAGTGGGCGTGCTGGGCGATCTGGCGGATCATCGTCGCCCGGTACTTGTCCGGTACCCAGTCCCGGGGCTCGATGCGCCGACCGCGCTCCAGCGTCCGGTCGAAGTGAGCCTGGAGCTCGGCCGGCGCGCTAACGGCCGTCTCGGTAACTCCCGGCTCGGTAACCGCTGCCATCGCCACCATCCTGTTCCTGCGGGCCCCGCTCGTCGTATTATATACCGGACGTTCGGTCTGTAAAAGAGGAGGCGACGGTGCCGGAGCTGCCCGCCGTAGCGGCGATGATGGCCAGGGACGAGGCGTCCCGCGGTCTCGGCATCGAGCTCATCGACCAGGGCCAAGGCCGGGCGGTGACCCGCATGACCGTACGCGAGGACATGCTGAACGGGCACGCGATGGCCCACGGCGGCCTGATCTTCACGCTGGCCGACACCGCGTTCGCCTGTGCCTGCAACAGCTTCGGGCCGGTGACGGTGGCCTCTTCGGCGGACATCGTCTTCGTCGCGCCGGCCCGCGGCGGGGACGTCCTGGTGGCCGAGGCGGTGCTGCGGACCCGGTTCGGGCGGGCCGGGCTGTACGACGTGACCGTGCGGCGGGGCGACGACGTGATCGCGGAGTTCCGCGGCCGCAGTCATCAGCTCGGCAATCCCCAGCTCGGCGATCCCCGGCCAGGCCGCCCCCGGCCGGGGCCGGCCTCGTGAGCGCCGTCCCCGCGGCGGCCGACGGGGAAGGCCGCCGTCGCGGCCGGCCCGGCTACGACCTGGCCACCCTGCTGCCGGTGGCGGTCGAGCTGTTCAACGAGCGCGGCTACGACGGCACCAGCATGCGGGACCTGGCGGCCCGGCTCGGCATCGCCAAGTCGGCTATCTACCACCACGTCGCGGGCAAGGAGGAGCTGCTCAGGCTGGCCCTGGACCGGGCGCTCGGCGGCCTGTCGACCGTCACGGTCCGGGCCCGCGCGCTGCCCGCCCCGGCCATCGAGCGCCTGGAGTACCTGGTCCGCGGCAGCGTCGAGGTGCTCCAGGCCGAATCTCCCTACGTCACCCTGCTGCTGCGGGTGCGCGGCAACACCGACGTCGAGCGCGCCGCGCTCGGCCAGCGGCGCGCCATCGACCGGTTCGTGGCCGAGCTGGTGGCCGAGGCCGTCCGGGACGGCGACATCCGGCCCGACGCTGACCCGATGCTCACCGCCCGGCTGCTGTTCGGCCTGGTCAACTCCATCGTCGAGTGGTACCGGCCAGACCGCGGCGCGGCCTCGCTGGCCGATCAGGTGTGCGCGATGGCCTTCGACGGCCTGCGCCCCCGGCGTCGCCGGGCGGGTCAGTAGCGGATCGCGATCTCGCGGCCCCGGCTGTCCCGCTGCGGCCGGGCGGGCAGGACCACGGCGTGGCCGGCCGCGATCCGCCCGGCGCTCCAGGCTACGGCGGCCGCGTCCAGCGTGTCCGTGACCGGCGCCCGCGGAACCGGGGGCAGGACGATGCCGGCCTGGCGCAGCAGCGCGCGGCGCTGGTCGCGGCCGGCCTCGGTGTGCTTGCTGTGCGCCAGCGGCGCGCCCGCCATGGCGCCGAAGGCCAGCTCCGGATGCACCTCGTACAGCGGGTGGCCGCAGGTTTCGCGGTAGGAGGCGGCCTCCGTCAGCCTGGCCCGCAGGCCCCAGGCCTGGATGCTGAAACCCCGGCCGGTCAGCTCGCGGCAGCGCTGGCTGGCGGCCTGATAGCTGGCCTGTTCCCACACCGCGCGGGGCGGGATGGCGAAGACCGAGCTGCGCCGGGGACCCAGCAGGCCGCGCGCGGCGCGGTCCGCCTCGCGCCAGCCCGCCTCGAGCAGGCCCAGCGGCATGTCGATCCCGGTCACCGTGCCCGAGCCGGCGCCCGTGTCCGCGCCCGTGTCCGCCTCCGCGCCTGAGCCCGTGTCCGGGCCGAGCAGCCCGGTCAGGGTCTCGCCGACCCGGACCCCGGCCGGGCCGTGACCGTCCAGGGTGACCGCGACCCAGCCGCGGCGGCAGGCGTCTACGCCGGTGACCCGCATCCGCCTAGACTGACACATTTTTTCGCTTTCCTGTCGCTTTCTCCGGCGAGGCGCTCCCACGACGGCCCGCGGAGCCGCTAGGGTTTCCTCGTGGCCGAGGGCACCGACGGCATCATGGGTGACCGGGCGGCGGCGGGCGGTGGCCGCCTGCCCGGACCGCCGCTGCTGCGCGTCCCGGTCTTCCCGGGCGGCCCGGTCCTGATCCGCTGCACGGCCCCGGACGCGCTGCCGAACCTGGTCGCCGTCCTGGAGCTGGCCGCCGAGGGGCGGCTGCGCTGTGCCGCGGCCACCAGGCGGCCGCTGGCCGCGACCGTCCGGCTGGTCGGCGACGCGCTGGTGGCCGGGGACTACTACGGCGGTCCCGAGGGCGATCCCGACGACGGCGGCGAGCCCATCGCGGCGTTCGCGTGGCCGATGCTGCTGCGGGCCGGCGGGCTGGCCCGGCTGGCCGGGTCCACCCTCGAGCTGACCCCGCGCGGCCAGGCGGCCCTGGCCCGGCCCTCCTACGGGTGCGTCGGCGACCTGTGGGACCGGTGGCGCGCGAGCGTGTCGCACGACGAGTTCGCCCGGGTCGAGGCGATCGGGGGCCAGCGGAAAACCGGCACCCTGACTCCCGCCGTCAGCCGCCGCGCCGCGGTGACCGCCGGGCTCGCCGCGCTCGAGCCCGGCGTCTGGACCGACGTCGATGCCTTCTTCGCGATCCTGCGGACGCAGGCCGCCCCGCTCGCGGTGACCGCTGGCCCGCTCGCCCGCTGGCGGCTCTACCTGGAAGATCCGCGGCACGGATCGCTCGGCCCGGCCGGCTGGAGAGCCTGGGACATCGTCGAGGGCCGGTACGCGCTGTGCGTGTTGTTCGAGTACGCGGCCACCCTCGGCGTGGTCGACGTCGCCTACGCCGGCCCCCGGGGCGCCCGCGCCGACTACCGCGGGCTGTGGGGCGCGGACGGCCGCGACAGCCTGTCCCGCTACGACGGCCTCGCCGCCATCAGGGTGAGCGAGCTGGGCGCCGCGATCCTGCACGACCCCGGGACCCTGGACGCCCTCGGGCTCTCGTTGCCCAGGCACGTTCCCCGGTAAGCGGCCGCAGTCACCCCGGCAGTCACGTGACAGTCCACCCGGCCCGGGGTCGCGTGCTGTCACGGAGGGAGTCGCGTGCTGTCATGGAGGGGAAGAACACAGGATCCACGGGAGGAACGATGAGGCGGATCTGGCTGGCCCTGGCGGCCTGCCTGGCGCTGGTCCTGGCGAGCGGCGCGGCCGCGTCGGTCGCGCCGCGGGTGCCGGCGGGTGACGCGCCGCCGGGGTTCTGGTGGGGGACGGACAGCTTCGCGGTGACGGTGCCCGGCAGCGCGCCGTACAGCATGCCCTTCCTGGGCGGTGCCTACGGCGGCTACATCGGGATGACCGGGAACTGGGCCTACTGGCAGGGCTGCAGCGGCCAGGAACACTTCATCGCCTACTCGTCGGCCAACGCCGCGCAGGCGCACACCAACTTCGTCACCTACCACAAGGGCGTCGGCCGCGGCGCGTACTGGTTCATGGGCGGCCCGGGCGTCGACCCGCACTGGAACGGGACGGCCGCCGAGGCG
>JAJKHX010000369.1 GCA_021154785.1 Nocardiopsis sp. | reverse complement strand
GGCCGCGGCGAAGTCGATCGCCCCGAAGACCAGCATCCGCGGCGCCGGCGCGAACGAGCTCACGAACACGCTGAGGTCATCGCCGCGCCGCTCGCCGTGCTGGCCGTACCGGCGGATGCCGGTCAGCCCCTGGGCCAGCATGCCGCGCACGTCATCATCGACCGCGGCATCGAGCCGGGCCGTCCCCAGCGTGCCCGACGCGCCGGCGTGCCAGCCGTCATCGCCGGCGGCGTCCGCGCTGGCGGCCTCACGGCCCCAGATCACGCGGCGCGCGCCGGCCCGGCCCGGCCCGGCGATCACGGTGGCGACTGCGACCGGCTCGCCGCGCCCGACCGCCGCGGCGATCTCGCCCAGCTCGGGGAAGCTAGCCCGGTCCACCCGCTCGACGAACACCTCGATGATCCCGCCGCAGGTCAGGCCGACCGCGAACGCGTCATCATCGCTCACCCCGTAAGACTCAAGCACCGGCTCCCCGGTCCGGCAGACATCCAGCGCGAGCTCGTAGACCGCACCCTCGACACACCCGCCCGACACGCTGCCGACCACCTCATGATCACCGGCCGCCGAAACCGCCAGCGCCGCGCCCGGATCCCGGGGCGCACTGCGATACGTACCCACCACCGTAGCCAGGCCGAAGCTCTCATCGGCCTCCCACCACTTGGCGATCTTGCCCAGGATGTCACGCACGTACGTCACCTCGACTGTCAGCGACCTGCTAAAGGGGGCAACTAGCCGCACCGTAGCGGGTATTCCCGGCGGGAATACCCGCTACGGCGAGCTGGCTAGCCTTTCCGGGTGCCCCGCCGAAGCAGATGCCGGAACCGCCGGCCGAGCAGCGCGAGGGCAGCCGCGACGGCGGCGACGGGGATGACCCGCTTGAGGATCGCCGGGGCGGCCAGCCGGACCAGGTTGAGCGAGTCGTCGCTCCTGGCCGCGGCCGGAGTCGCGGCGGCACTAGCGGCCGGCCTGGCGGCAGCCGGGGTCACGGCGGCCGGCGCCGCGTCCGTTCCGGCCTCGGCGGCCCCGGTTCCGCCGCCGGCCGCGACCGCGCTGGCCTCGGCTGGGGGAGTGCTCGCGTCGGCGCTCGGCGCGTTGCTGTCGGAGATCAGCTGGGCCAGGTTGTCAGCGAACTTCTCGACCAGCTTGCCGCCGACTTCCGCGATGACGCCGCGGCCGAACTGAGCCGGACGGCCGGTCACGTTCATCGTCGTGTGGATGACGACCCGGGTGCTGTCCCCGGATGACTCGGGCTCCAGCGAAGCCCGGACGGTCGCCGAGGCCGTACCGGCGCCGCGGGTCTCCTTGCCCGACGCCTCAAGTACCACCACCTGGGCCTCGGGGTCACGCTCGATGAACTTCGCGGTGCCGCGATAGGTCAGCGATACCGGGCCGACCTTGACCTTGATGCGGCCGGTAACCACCTCGCCGTCGAACTCCTCGACCGTCGCGCCGGGCATGCACGGCGCGATCCTCTCTACGTCGAGGAGCACTTCCCACGCACGGGCGGGCGAAGTAGGAACGCTGAAGACGTTATCGAGCTCCATGCTCATCGGTGAATCACTCTCTCTGGCTGGGCCAATCAGTGAATGATGCCCGCTATTCAAGCGGGCTCATAGCCGGGCAGGCTGGCCAGCTGGGTCAGCAGCCACGGTGAAGTGAGGACCTTCAGCAGTCCCTGGACCTCGCGGGACGCGGCCAGCTTGGCCGGCATGACCAGGTCGAAACGCTCGGTGGCGAGTGGGATGAAGTCCAGGTTGTAGGCCAGCGCGGCCGGTTCGCCGGACACGCCCGCGTCGGCCAGGCGGCCCGCGACCGCGGCCGCGACCTGGAGGTGCCCGGAGGCCTGGCTGTCGTAGCCCGGAAGCTCGGCCGGGGTCAGGCCCAGCCGCAGGCACTCCCGGTCCAGCAGGGTGCGGGCCTGCGCGCCGGGCTCGCGGTTCACCAGCCGCAGCCCGAGCCGGGCCACGTCACCCAGGCTGGTCACCGGGGTCCCCGGCCGGACTACCAGGCCCTCGCGCCAGGAGGCGAACCCGACGACCTCAGCGCCGCCAGGAATGTCGGTCACGTCGATCGAGGCGAGCTCATCCGCGGGCCGGTGGACCCCGGCCACATGGACCAGGCCGGCCGCCGCCAGCCGGATGGCCTCGCCACTTCCGCACGGCCACCAGACGAACGCCACCGGCGGGTCCAGCAGGCCCAGCGGGGTCTCCAGCAGCGGCAGGGCCGGGTCGCAGCCGGCCACGACCAGGGTCGGCCGCGGCGGGCTGATCGGGCGCACCCGGAGCTCGCCGGCCCCGGCGGCGAATGCCTCGGCGTGGCCCGGGACCAGGCCGCCCGCGGCATCGAAGCCGGTGCGGGCCGCGGTCTCGCCGCGCAGGGGCAGGGCCACGAACGTGTCGCCGACGGTAGCGAGCGAGACGCGTGCACCCGGCCCGGCCGACGCGACCGGACGGGCCAGCACCGGGTCGGCGAGCTCGCCCCGGCCGAACAGTTCCTCGATCGTCATGCCCAGTGCGCCGGCCAGGCCGAGGGCGAGGCGTAGCGAAGGGTCGGAATTGCCCGACTCGACGGCGGACACCGCCTGCCGGGTGACGCCGGCCATGCCAGCCAGTTGCTGCTGGGACAGCCCGCGCGCCTGCCGTGCTATCCGCAGCGCGGTGCCGGCCGCCCAGGAGACCTCTGCCATAACCCCAGCGTAGCCGTCAGGGCTGGTAGGGCGGTGCTACGCCCCAACCCAGCATGGCCTTGTAATGTGATCACCGGCCATCCGGCGGGCTAGTGCTAGCCGAGGGAGGCCAGGCCGAGCAGGTCGACGCAGGTCCGGCCGCGGATCGTGACGAAGACCATGAGCACGCTGTCGCACGACCGGCAGCGGACGACCGTGCCGGGCGCCCGCTGGTAGACGGCGAGCTCGGCGACCGGGCGGCCGGCGCCGCAGCTGCCGCAGACGCTGGCGGCACCGGTCATCTCGGTGCCGAAGACCTCCTGCAACAGGCCGCCGATGGCGTTGCCGTCTACTGTGTCCATCAGGTTCCTCCCGTTGCGCCGAACCGCTCGGTCTTCACCCGCTCCGGCGGGTGGCCGGACTGCACCAGGGCCTGCGACACCGCCTCGACGAAGCTGGTCGGACCGCATGCGTAGGCCAGCGGCATCGCGTCGGCCGGCCAGGCCACCTCGGCGAGCAGGGCGGCGTCCGCTCGCCGCGCGTACCCGGCCCAGCCCGGTGGCTGCTGGCGGGTCAGGGTATGGATGACCTCGACGCCGCGGGCCGGCTGGTCCAGTTCGGCCTGGTAGATCACGTCGTCCAGCGTCCGGGATGAATACAGCAGCCGGACCGGGACCGTGCTGCCGGTACGTTCGCGGTGCCGCAGGATCGACCGCAGCGGCACGATGCCCGACCCGCCGGCCAGCAGCAACAGCGGGCCGCCGTCCTCAGGTTCCCAGACGAAGTAGCCGCCGATCGGCCCGCGCAGCTCGAGGTCATCCCCGGCCCGCAGCTCGTCGGTGAGATAAGGCGAGACCTCGCCGTCGTCGAGGCGCTCTACGGTGATCGCGACCGGCTCGCCGGGCGCTGACGCGATCGAGTAGGACCGCTCGGCTACATAGCCGTCCTCGGCGGTCAGCCGGATGTCCAGGTGCTGCCCCGCCTGATGGCCGGGCCAGTCCGGTACGTCGAGGGTGAGCGTCCGCACCGAGGCGGTCTCGACGGTGACCGCGCTGACCTTGGCGACCTGCCAGGTCAGTCGCCTGCGTAGCGCTGTTCCCGCCATGGGTCTCCGTAGATGTGGTAGCCGTAGTTCTCCCAGAAACCCGGGTCGTTCGTATCGCGCAGCTCCAGGCTGCGCACCCACTTGGCGCTCTTCCAGAAGTACAGGTGCGGGACGAGCAGCCGCGCCGGCCCGCCGTGCTCAGGTGCCAGCGGCTGACCATCGTAAGCGTAGGCCACCCAGGCCTTACCGCCCGTGAGGTCTGCCACCGGCAGGTTGGTGGTATAGCCCCCGTCGCAGTGGGCCATCGCGAACGGGCCGTCGTGTCCGGCCAGGTCCAGCAGCGTATCCACCGACACGCCCTGCCAGGCCGTGTCGAACTTCGTCCATTTCGTGACGCAGTGGATATCGACTGTCACGTCCTGGCTCGGCAGGGCGCGGAACTCCGCCCAGTTCCAGGTCTTCTGCCGTCCGCTGCGGCCGATGGAGAAACTCCAGCGATCCAGGGCCGTGTGCGGGGTCGGGCCGGCCGACAGGACCGGGAAGTCCTTGGTCACGTACTGGCCGGGCGGAACCCGGCCCGCATTCTCGGCCGGCTCTTGGCGCCTGCGGTGGAATCCGCGCGCAATAGGGCTCATGGCGGTCATCATCCCCTATCGCCAGGCCCGGCGGTAGCGGTGCACAGTCCGCATACCCGGATAAATAGCAAGCATTAATTGCTTCGAGCAATTACTGGTTGCGTAGATTCGTGTGCGGCGAGAAGCAGGACGGCGGGCAGAGGTCCTGGGCAGGGGGTTCTCGCTGTGTGTAAAACGGGACCCGGGTTGGTACTGGCGCTTAGACGCCTGGTAGTCCTAGGTTTGCCAGAGGAATGCGTCCCGTTCGCTAGGGAGGAAATCGCGTGGCAGAGATTACCGTCAGCGTCGATGGGGTGAAGTACTCGGATCACGTCGAGCCCCGGTTGCTTCTTGTCCACTATCTAAGGGAAGTCGTGGGCAAGACGGGCACGCCCATCGGGTGCGACACGTCTAACTGCGGCGCCTGCACCGTGCTGCTGAACGGCGAGTCGGTCAAGAGCTGCGCCGTCCTGGCCGTGCAGGCGGACGGCGCGGAGATCACCACGATCCAGGGCATGGCGAACGGCGGCGGCCTGCACCCGCTGCAGCAGGCCTTCCACCAGGAGCACGCGCTGCAGTGCGGGTACTGCACGCCAGGGATGATCATGGCGGCCTCGGACCTGCTCCGGGAGAACCCGAGCCCCAGCGACGAGGAGATCCGCGAGGGCCTGGAAGGCAACCTGTGCCGCTGTACCGGCTATGAGAACATCGTCCGCGCCGTCCGGCGCGCCGCCCAGGCGGGAGTGAGCAAATGACGGCGGAGATCACCTCGGAGACCGCGGTAGACGAGGCCAGGACCGAGGCGGCGGCCGGGGAGCTCGGCAAGGCCCGCCTGCGCAAGGAGGACGAGCGCCTCATCACTGGCCAGACCAACTGGACCGACAACATCCAGCTGCCGGGGATGCTGCACATCGCGTTCCTGCGCAGCCCGTACGCGCACGCCCGGATCGCCGCGGTGGACGTCAGCGCGGCCCGGAACGAGCCGGGCGTGATCGCGGCCTACTCCGGCGCGGACTTCGCCGACGAGCAGGGCAGCCTGCCCTGCGCCTGGCCGGTCACCCCGGACATCGTGATCCCGGCCCACCCGCCGATGGCGACCGACGAGGTCCGCTACGTCGGCGAGGCGGTGGCCTGCGTGGTGGCCCGCGACCGGTACGCCGCGGCCGACGCGCTGGCCGCCATCGAGGTCGACTACGAGCAGCTCCCGCCGGTGCTCGACATCAGGACGGCCCTGGATGAGGCCTCGCCCAAGGTGCACGAGGCGGGCAACAAGAGCTTCGAGTGGCCCTTCGCCCAGGGTGACATCGAGGCCGCTTTCCGCGACGCGCCGATCGTGATCGAGCGCACCTTCCGTCAGCAGCGGCTGATCCCGGCCGCGATGGAGCCGCGCGCCGTGGTCTGCTCCTGCGTCGGCGGGGAGTTCACCCTGTGGTCGGCGACCCAGATCCCGCACGTGCTCCGGGTCATGCTGGCCCTGGTCACGGGCATCCCGGAGCAGAACATCCGGGTTATCGCGCCCGACGTCGGCGGCGGGTTCGGATCGAAGCTGCAGGTCACCGCCGAAGAGGTGCTGGCCGTGCTGATCGCCCGCAAGCTGGGCCGCCCGGTCAAGTGGACCGAGTCCCGCAGCGAGGGCAACATGACCGTGCACCACGGCCGCGACCAGTGGC
>JAJKHX010000368.1 GCA_021154785.1 Nocardiopsis sp. | reverse complement strand
CGTGCTGGCATCCCGGGTAAGCGTGAGCACGCCAGAGTCGAGCTTCTTGAGGATCCTGCGGCCATAGACTTGATCCGCACCTTTCTCGAATTGGTTCCGCCGAAGCGGCGGCAGTCCTGTGGCACGTTCGGCGTCAACCTTTTCCGGACATTTACCAATGTCGTGACAACGCCACACCACGACAATGAGGACTTCATTATCCTTTACGTTCTCGACCGGGTAGGGGATGGTGCGGAAACATACCTTTACCACCCGGAAGACGTGACCGACGATGGCCAGCCAATAGGCAAACCTGTGCTCTGGCAGCAGCTAGATCCTGGTGACATCATTATCTTTGATGACAAGCGCTTCAAGCATGGCGCGACTCCGCTGGTCAATCCTGTCGACGGGCGGATGTACCGTGACGCACTCGTCTGCACGGTCGATTACACGGCCACGTACGCGGCCTGCTAGCGCGCGGTCGTTCGGGTACGCAAATATACGAACATTGTGACAAGCGGTCTCCATGTAAGCTGTCGCCTGCGCATGTCCCGCGCCGTGCGCGGGCAATGTCCGCAATGCCTGTTTCGTTGACCGAAGCACTCTTACTTGCATATCGTGCTCGGGTGGGGAGTTTTCAGGTAACAGTAGTCCGGCGCAATTGCCGTCGACCGGCCCGGCTGTGCTGCGGAAGGCCGGAATTTGCCCGCTGAGCTGAGCCCGGCCGCGGCGCGCACCTTCGTCGACTCTGAATTTCCTCGTATTCGCGAGGGACTCGAACGCCTGGTTCGCATACCTTCGGTCAGCGCGTCGGGTTTCGATGACAGGCAGGTCCGGCGCTCGGCCGACGCGACCGCCTCCTGGCTGCGGCGTTCCGGTTTCGGCGACGCCAGGCTGCTGGAACTGTCCGGCTCACATCCCGCGGTCTACGGCTCGGTCCGGGGCCCGGCCGGGTCGCCGCGGATCTTGCTCTACGCCCATCACGACGTCCAGCCGCCCGGCCCCGCCGATCTGTGGGAGTCACCCCCGTTCGAGCCGTCCGAACGGGACGGCCGCTTGTTTGGACGGGGCACCGCCGACGACAAGGCCGGCATTGCCGTGCACATGGCGGCCATGCAGGCCTGGGCCGGGAAACCGCCGCTCGACGTGACCGTGCTAGTCGAGGGCGAAGAGGAAACAGGCTCCACCCACCTGCCCGAGTTCCTGGAGAGATACCAGAGCCTGCTACGAGCCGACGCCGTGGTGATCGCGGACTGCTCGAACTGGGCCATCGGTCAGCCCACTCTGATTACGTCGCTGCGTGGCATCGTCGACTGCGTCGTCGACGTACGCACACTCGATCACGCGGTGCACAGCGGAAAGTACGGCGGTCCCGTGCCGGACGCGTTGACGGTATTGTGCCGGCTCATCGCGACGTTGCACAACGCCGCGGGCGACGTGGCGGTCAAGGGGCTGCACCTGGGCCCGCCGCACCCCATGGATTTCCCTGAGTCCCTCTTGCGGGACATTACCGGCCTGCGCCCGGGGGTCCAGTTCCTCGGCGACGGGCCGCTCTCGCAGCAGATCTGGGCCCAGCCGGCCATGGCCGTCCTGGGCATCGACGCGCCCCGGGTGACCGGTGCGGCGCACAAGATCGTGCCGAGCTGCCGGGCTAGCATCAGCGTCCGGCTGGCGCCGGGGGACGACGCTGAGCGAGCTTTCCAGGCCGTCCAGGAACATCTGCTCAGCCAGCCCGCATGGGGCGCCGAGGTGTCCGTCATCCGTGACCACCAGGGCGAGCCGTTCGCCGTCGACACGTCGGGGCCCGTCTTCGAGGCGTTCCGCCGCTCCTGCTTCGACACGTGGAGCTGCCTCCCGGTCGAAGCAGGAAGTGGCGGCTCCCTCCCGCTCGTGAGCGCCCTCGCCGGGATGTATCCCGACATGGCCCTATTGCTGACCGGTGTCGACGATCCCGACAGCCGGGCGCATTCCGAGAACGAGAGCGTGCACCTCGGCGAACTCCGGCAGTGCTGCGTGAACGAGGCGCTGCTGCTGGGCTATCTCGCCGACGGGATGAAGTGACCGAGGTCACCAGCCGGTCAGGGTGAGGTCGAAGCTGTACCGCGAGGCCCGGTAGAGGTGGTGTCCGTGCTCCACCGCCCGCCCCTGCTCGTCGTAAGCCGAACGTTCCATGGTCAGCAGCGGCGCTCCCCGCTTCTCGCCCAGCGCGCGGGCCTCGGCCGGGGTCGCGGCCCGCGCCCCGATGGCCTGCCGGGCGATCCGCATGGTCACGCCGTTGGCCCGGAACAGGTTGTAGAGCCCCTGAGTTTCGAGGTCCGCCGCGGTCAGCCGCAGCAGGTACTCGGGCACGTGGTTGCGCATCAGCGCGAGCGGCTCGTCACTGGCGTAGCGCAGCCGCTCGAAGACGTACACCGGCGAGCTAGCCGCGATGCCGAGCGTCGCCGCCAGCGCCTCGTCCGCCGCCTCGGTCCGGAAGCTGGTCACCTTGGTGGCCGGGGCCCGGCCGGTCTTGGCCAGGTCGTCGTACAGGCTGGTCAGCTCGACCTGGCGGGTGACCTTGGCCTGCACGACGTGCGTCCCGATCCCGCGCTTGCGGATCAGCAGCCCGCGGCCGACCAGGTACTCGATGGCCCGGCGCATCGTCGGCCGGGACAGGCCGAGCCGGCCGGCCAGGTCGGTCTCGTTCTCGAGCCGCGTTCCCATCGGCAGTTCGCCGGATTCGATCATGTGCTCCAGGTGCTGCGCGACCTGGAAGTAGAGCGGGACCGGGCTGCTCCGGTCCACCTGGATGGGCAAGGCGGCTTGGTTCACGGACAGCTCTCTGACGGGGTCATGCCGGGGGGAACACCTCCCATTATGTACTAGGTCTGCCGGTTGCTAGTAGATGCAGACGTAAATATGTTAAGACATACTCTTGACCTGACCGAAACCCCGGCGTAAAAACTTAGACATACCAGCTTCCAGCGCGAACAGCCGCAATGTCCGCAGGAGAGGGGCTATGGCCGCCTTCGAGGTAATCACCATGGGGCGGATCGGCGTGGATTTGTATCCGCAGCAGGTCGGCGTGGGCCTCGATCAGGTGGAGAGCTTCGGCAAGTACCTGGGCGGCAGCGCGTCCAACGTGGCGGTGGCGGCGGCCAGGTACGGGCGCCGCACGGCGGTCATCACCCGCACCGGCGAGGACCCGTTCGGCCGGTTCCTGCACCAGGCGCTGCGCGGCTACGGCGTCGACGACCGCTATGTCACCGGCGTCAAGGACCTGCCCACGCCGGTGACGTTCTGCGAGATCTTCCCGCCGGACGACTTCCCGCTGTACTTCTACCGCCTGCCCAAGGCGCCCGACCTGGAAATATACGAGAACGAGCTGAACCTCGAGGCGATCAGGCAAGCCGGCGTGTTCTGGGTCACCGTCACCGGCCTGTCCGAGGAGCCGAGCCGCAGCGCCACCCTGGCCGCGCTCGAAGCGCGGAACAGAAAAGACATCACCGTCCTCGACCTGGACTACCGCCCCATGTTCTGGTCGTCCCGCGAGGAGGCCAGGCACTGGGTGCAGCAGGCCCTGCCGCACGTGACCGTGGCCGTGGGCAACCTCGACGAGTGCGACACCGCGGTCGGGGAGCGGGATCCGCTGCAGGCAGCGCGAAAACTGCACGAAGCAGGGGTCAAGCTGGCCGTCGTCAAGCAAGGCCCCAAGGGCGTCCTCGCATCCGAAGGAAGCACCACCACCGAGGTACCCCCGGTGCCGGTTGACGTGATGAACGGCCTCGGCGCCGGCGACGCGTTCGGCGGGGCCCTGTGCCACGGGCTGCTGGCGGGCTGGGACACCGAGCGCGTGATGCGCTTCGCGAACGCCGCCGGCGCCATCGTGGCGTCCCGGCTGGCCTGCTCGGACGCCATGCCGACGGCGGCCGAGGTCGACGAGCTCCTAACCGGGGGGACCGGGGGGACCGGGGGAACCGGGGGAGCACCAGGGGGAAACGGACCACGGGAGGCTGCCGGTGCGTGACCAGATCAAGGCCATCGGTGAGGCGCGGGCGCGCCGCCCGCAGGCCATCGCCGAGGCGGCCGCCGCGCGGCGGCGCCGGACGTCGCTGCTCGCCGCGGACAACCAGATCTTCATCATCGCCGCCGACCACCCGGCCCGCGGCGCGCTGCGGGCCGGGGACCGGCCGATGGCCATGGCCGACCGGGCCGACCTGCTCGAGCGGATGTCGCTGGCGCTGTCCCGGCCCGGTGTCGACGGCGTGCTCGGCACCGCCGACATCATCGAGGACCTGCTGCTGCTCGGCGCGCTCGACGACAAGGTGGTCATCGGCTCGATGAACCGCGGCGGCCTGGCCGGGACGGTCTTCGAGATCGACGACCGGTTCACCGGCTACGACGCCGCCTCGATCCACAAGATGGGGTTCGACGGCGGCAAGATGCTCTTCCGCATCGACCCGGACGACCCGGCCACCCCGGCGACCATGCAGGCCTGCGCCCAGGCCGTCAGCGCCCTGGCTGACCGCGAGCTGCTGGCCATGGTCGAGCCGTTCATCTCGCACCGGGTCGACGGCCGGATCCGCAACGACCTGTCGCCCGAAGCGGTGATCCGTTCCATCGTGGTCTCCGCCGGGCTCGGCAATACCTCGGCTTACACCTGGCTCAAGGTGCCGGTCGTGGACGACATGGAACGGGTGCTGGCCGCCTCGACACTGCCCGCGCTGCTGCTCGGCGGCGAGGTCAGCGCCGACCAGGACGCCGCCTTCGACCGCTGGCACAAGGCGCTGCAGATGCCGTCCGTGCACGGCCTGGTGGTCGGCCGCACGCTGCTCTTCCCGCCCGACGACGACGTGACCGGGGCGGTCGACACCGCCGTCGGCCTGATGCGGGGGTGACGGAATTGGACGACAAGCTCTTCCTGCGCCAGGGCACCAGCCCGGACGGCCCGTTCTCCCTCGCCGTGACCCCCGAACAAGCCGGCTGGGCCTACAGCGGCCTGAGAGTCCTGACCCTCGCGCCCGGCGGAACGCACACCTGGGACACCGGCGAAGACGAGGTCCTCGTCCTGCCGCTGTCCGGCTCGGCCACAGTGACCTGCGACGGCACTACTTTCGAGCTGCAAGGACGACGCAGCGTCTTCTCCCGCGTCACCGACTTCTGCTACGCCCCGCGCGACGCCACCGTGACCGTGACCAGCCAGGACGGCGGCACCTTCGCCATCCCCGCCGCCCGGTGCACGCAACGGCTGACGCCCCGCTACGGCCCGGCCGAGAACGTGCCGGTCGAGCTGCGCGGCGCGGGCCAGGCCAGCCGCCAGGTCAACAACTTCTGCGCCCCCGAGGCGTTCGAGGCCGACAAGCTCATCGCGGTCGAGGTACTCACCCCCGGCGGGAACTGGTCCTCCTACCCGCCGCACAAGCACGACGAGACCCGCCCCGGCGCCGAGGCCGAGCTTGAGGAGATCTACTACTTCGAGTCGCAGGGCCTGGCCTACCAGCGCGTCTACGGCACCGAGAGCAGGCCGATCGACGTGCTGGCCGAGGTCGGCACCGGCGACGTGGTGCTCATCCCGCACGGCTGGCACGGGCCGTCCATCGCGGCGCCCGGCTACCACCTGTACTACCTCAACGTCATGGCGGGCCCGTAGCCGGAACGCGCCTGGCGCTTCTGCGACGACCCGGCCCACGCCTGGGTCCGCGGCACCTGGGACGGCCAGGCCATCGACCCCCGCCTGCCGCTGACCTCGACCACCGAAAAGACCGAGCAGACCGACAAGGAGAGATGACCGTGACCACCGTCCGCCTCACCGTGGCCCAGGCCCTGGTGCGCTTCCTGGCCAGCCAGTACAGCGAGCGTGACGGCGTCCGGCAGCGGCTCATCCCGGGCTGCTTCGGCATCTTCGGCCACGGCAACGTGGCGGGCGTCGGCCAGGCCCTGCTCCAGGCCGAGCAGAACGGCGAAGCGGACCTGAAGTACCACATGGCCCGCAACGAGCAGGCCATGGTGCACGCCTCGGTCGGCTTCGCCCGGATGCGGAACCGGCTGCAGGCGATGGCGTGCACCGCCTCGATCGGCCCCGGCTCGACCAACATGGTGACCGGGGCGGCGCTGGCCACCATCAACCGCATCCCGGTGCTGCTGCTGCCCAGCGACTACTTCGCCACCCGGGCGGCCAGCCCGCTGCTGCAGGAACTCGAGGACCCGCGCTCCTACGACGTGAGCGTCAACGACACCTTCAAGCCGGTCTCCCGGTTCTGGGACCGGATCAACCGCCCCGAGCAGCTGCCCGCGGCGCTGCTCGCCGCGATGCGGGTGCTGACCGACCCGGCCGAGACCGGCGCCGTGACCCTCGCGCTCCCGCAGGACGTGCAGGCCGAAGCCCACGACTGGCCCGAAGAACTTTTCACCGAACGAGTCTGGTTCATCCCCCGCCCCCAGCCCGAGCCCTCGGCCCTGGGCCGGGCCGTCGAGGTGCTTCGCTCGGCCCGACGGCCGCTCCTGATCGCGGGCGGCGGCGTCATCTACTCCGAGGCCAGCGCGGCACTGCTGCGTTTCGCCGAGGCGACCGGCATCCCGGTCGCCGACACCCAGGCCGGCAAGG
>JAJKHX010000367.1 GCA_021154785.1 Nocardiopsis sp. | reverse complement strand
TCCATGATCCTCCCCTGACCGGAACGGACCTCATTACTCGAGGTTCTGTGGCATGACCATCATGATGATTCTTGTCTAGCAGAGCCTTGATTTGCCCACCTCGACTCACATCTGAAGAAGTCCGCGTCCTGAGTTGGCGACCGTCTCCTCACGAGAGGACGTCCGCTTATGCCGCGATGAGCTACGGTGCCGACGACTGTTATCAAAGGCGGCAGGACGAGGCTGAGCGTAACGTGCGGGCGACCGGTCAGCTCAGTACGCCGAGCTGCCGTAGCAGGCCGAGCAGGTTCAGCTCCTCCCAGTGCTCGGCCAGCCGCCCGTGCTGGACGCGGTGGATGTGAATGCCGCTGACGGTGACCAGGCGGCCGGTGGCGGGCACGCCGGCGAAGTTCCCGGCATGGGTTCCGGTGGCGCTCCACCGGGTGACGACCCTGTCTTCCTCGGCCACTTGGTCATGCACGGTCACCACGAGGTCGGCGAAGGCGGCGAGAGTCGTGTCAACCGCCGCGGCGTAGGTTCCGGCTCCGGCATCCGCGCTGCCGGGAACGTGGCTCACGAAGCAGGGGTCAAGCAGCCGCGTCAGAAGATCACGGTCACGCCCTGTGAGGACCTCTTGGTAATAGCGGCGCACCAGGGCCTTGTTCTCCTCCAGTCCCACGCCGGCATACTCGCATCCCCGCTCCCAGGCCGGCAAGAGCCGGGTCCGCCGGGTGATCGCCCGTCAGGCGGCCAGGCCAGGCAGTTCGGCGGCTGGGCCGGGGAACCGCGGAGGGCCGCCCTGATCACTGTTCACTATGGTCCCGCAGCACCACCCGCCGCGTTTCCTACGTCCGCTCATGCCGCCGACAGCGCGTGAGGCGCCCGTAGATGATGGGCGTCCACTTGGCGGTAGGCATAGCGCGGTCTCGACAGGACGCGGCGAAGCTTGCATGATTTTGACCGTGACTACGCAGGCAGGCCCCATAGAAGGTGCGCGCATGGAGCAACGGCAGCCCTCTTCGCACCGGTGCCGGGTATGGAGTGCGACTGTCCGGCCGTGACCGAGACAAGCACTTCGATCCTGCGTGGCGCGAAGTGATCGTCGATCTCGACGGCGGAGAGAGTATCTCGGTTTCACTATCAGAATCGTTTCTGGGGTTCTTGCCCAGAACTACGGAACGCGGCCATCGGACGCTGGCTGCTCCGCCATGGACTCGCACCTTGGTCGCGCGGGGGCGCCGTCGGCGGCACTGCTGATCTCAGCCGGCAGCAACCGCTTCAGGCTACGCCCGCTTTCCTGGATCCCGGCCAGGCCGCGAGTGCGGGCGCACGTCCATGCGGCGACCGGGCTTACCTACCCTCCTGGCGCGAACAGCCCGAGCTGCTCTGCCTGCTGCGGGGTTACGGCCAGCTCGGGTTTGGCGGCCAAGGGATAGACCTCGGCGCCTTCCCGCTGCTCCTTGATGACGCTGGAGGCAACTCCACGCTTGACTCCTCGCGCTATCTGCTCGGCCTGAAGTTTCCGCGCCTCGAACAAGTACACGGCATCGATGCACCAAGGCCTCGAGGTGCCCTGTGAGGACACCGCTGGTGACGGCGGTCCGGCGAGGACCAGGTAGTAATCGAGTGCCGTGAACTCCGTCATGTCCAGCAAACCCTCACGCTTCAGGTACCACTTGACGTTCACAGTCCGCCCTGCAAAGGACCCGAACGGAAACGGCCATCGATACCTGCCGCTACGGCAGATGCTTCGAGTTCGATGTCAAAGATCTGCGCGGCGATCCACTCGCCGAGATGCCCTGATGTCGTGGGGCGGCAGATTAGCTGAGCCAGCTCAACGTCAATCGCATTGCGCTGACGTAGCAGTGTCGCGGCTTGCGCGAGAGAATCCGTCTCCACAACCGGGGTGTTCCACCTGCCTACGCGTCGCGCGCTCCTCTGCCGCAAATCGGTGGTCCTCCGCTTCCAGTTCCTCAACTGCGGGCCTCCCAGGGCCGCCGCGATGATCAGCAGAGCGATCCGCCATCGGCCGGCTAAGTGGTGCGGGCCGACGTCCCGCCTGGCTGGCCGCCGGACCGGCAACCGGCCGTGCCGATCTGCGTCGCAGGTCATAGTGGTCGCCGGCCGGGCCAGTGCACCAGCGCCCCGGGGCGTGCATACAGGTGAGCCCGGCGGGTAGCCGTGCCCGCCACATGCGAAGGGAAGGAGCGGCGGTGGGTGCGCGCGGTGACAGGCCCCGCGGTGACCAGATGGTGGCGGTCATCGAAGGCCAGGGCTGGCTGGACAAGCCCAGTTACAAGATCGAACACGGAATGACCCTGGCATTGAACCTGCTGGGTCCGGCTGGCGTGCGGGTGCGCGATTTCCTGCACGGGCGGTGGTTCGGGCACCCGCTGCATCCCATGCTGACCGACATTCCGGCTGGCGCGTGGACGGCCGCGCTGGTGCTGGATGGCATGGCTGCGCTGGCTCCCCGGCCGGAGGGATTTAACGACGCGGCGCGGGCTACGGTGGGGGCGGGCCTGGCCGGTGCCGTCGCGGCCGCACTGGCTGGCCTGGCGGACTGGCAGTTCACCCACGACAACGCGCGCCGGGTGGGCCTGGTGCACGCGACGCTGAACACGGCCGCCACGGGCTTGTACTCCCTGTCCTGGGTCCAGCGCCGGCGCGGGGCGGACCAGCAGGCGCGCTGGGCCGGCGCGGCGGGCTGGGCGGTCATGGCCGCCAGCTCCTACCTGGGCGGCTCGCTGGTCTACCGGCACCGGATCGGCGTCGACCATTCGGACAAGGAGCTGGAGCCACGGCAGTTCACTCCCGTGCTGGCCGAAACCGAGCTAGGCACCGAGCCGCGCCGGGCGCAGGCGCGCGGTGTCGCCGTGGTCCTCGCCCGGGCCGGCGGGTCCATCTACGCGCTCGGCGATCACTGCCCGCATCTGGGCGGCCCGCTGTCCAAGGGGCACCTCAGCCGCGGGCAGATCATCTGCCCCTGGCACGGATCCCGGTTCGACCTGGCTACCGGCGCCTGCCGGCGAGGACCGGCCACCACCGGCCCGCCCCGGTTCGCCACCAGGGTCCGCGCCGGGCAGATCGAGGTCCGCCGCATCCCCCCGGTGACCGCCGCGCCGCCCGGCCGCGTCCTGGCCCGGCAGCAGTACATCCACGACCAGGAAGAGGCCCCCGGTGACCGACGCCCATGAGGTCCTGATCGATCACCATCGCCTGCTGCGGACGATGATGCGCCAGTTCGATGAGCTCATCTCAGCCCCGGCGCCCGATCGCCGCCGGCTGCTGAACACCTTGTCCGCGGAAATGCAGATCCACGAGCAGCTCGAAGACGAACTGTACTACCCGGCGGTCCGCGACCTGACCCCGCTAGTCTGGCTCGCGCACGCCGAGCACCGCCAGCTCGAAGACCAGCTCGCCGTAGTCCTGCGCACCCCGCTAGACAGCGAGCCCTTCCCCGATGAGTGGCGCACCTTGGTGCACACCCTGGAAGGGCACGCCACCGAAGAAGAGACCGACATGTTCCCCGAAGCCGGGGCCTACCTGGACGCCGGCAAACTCCACACGCTCGGCCAGGCCCTGCATACCCGCCAAGCCCAGCTCCGCCGCTCCCGCCTGGTCCAGGCACGGCACTGGCTCAAACGGGAAACCCTGCGCCACCTGTAACCCGCACGCCTGCACCCGGCAAGGCTCCCGGCCGGATCTTCATGCAACGCCTCCGCGCGCCCAGAACGTCCGCTTCTGCCGAATGAGGGTGTTAAGAGTGTGATCACCTGAACTGCCCCAGGTCTGGCCTTGTGCCGTCGCGAATTGTGGCCCCCGCCCTGGATCTGATCGTCACGTCGTTGTTATCGGCGTGGAGGTCGGGAATGGGAGGTCGCGTGTGGAGCTGTCCGGGCAGATCAGGCGGGACTGGCGGGCTGAAGGGTAATCGATCCGGGAGCTGACGATCCGGCACCATGTCCACCGGCGGACGGTGCGGCAGGCGCTGGGCCGCACCGAGCTGAGCGCCGTCTGCCAGAACAGTGGTGCCTGCGGTTGCCCGCGGCGGCGTCCCAGCAGTGCGGTACCGACAGCTTGCTGATGCCGATGCTGTGCACGCCGGTCGTGACGGTGAGCGCGTCATAGCAGGTGACTAATCCCGGCCGGCCCTGCGGCTCATGCGCTGAGTCCGCGGGTCGTGCTGGTGAGGGCTGCCTGCCGGGATGCCAGCTTCCCGGCCGAGTGGTCCTAGCATCCTTGACCCGGGTCACCCCCGGCTGCGTCAATCGTGTGCAGGATGTCATTTGTTTTGCTGTGGCTGCGACACGAGGGGCGGGGGCGCTGGCGGGCGCTGCTGGCCCTGGGCCGGTTGCTGGCCGTTGCCACCGCGGCGGTGATGACATCGGTGGCGGGGGCGCGGCGCGGCGAGAGCGCGGTGGGGCGGCTGCTGGCCGTTACCCGGCCGGCCACGGCCGAGGTGGTGCCCAATCACGCGGGGTTCAACTGGCGGCGGGTGCGGGCGCTGCCTGAGGTCGCGGCGCTGACGGCCTTTCCTGCCTACACGAGCCTGCCTATCGACCAGGTGCCCGGTGACGCGCCGTTGACGCCGTTCATCCCGGCTGACCGGGCCGGCATGCGGACGATCGAGGCCCCGGTGGTGCTGGCTGGCCGGCTGGCCGACCCGAACCGGGCCGATGAGGCGGTGGTCACGCCCGCGTTCACGAGCAGCACCGGCCTTGGGATCGGTGACACGGTCACGGCGCACCTGACCACGCCCGCGCAGGCCGACGCTAGTGTCGTCGCCGGCCTGGGCGGGCGGCCGGCCGGGCCGACGGTGCGGCTGCGGATCGTGGGCGTGGTCCGCTCGCTGTGGTACGGCGACGACGTGGGCGGCGCCGGCTCGCTGATCCCTTCGCCGGGACTTCTGGCCCGCTACCGGGACAATTTCCTCGGCAAGACCGGGAGGGTGCCGCTCAACGCGATTGTCCAGCTCCGGAGCGGTGAGGACAGCCTGCCGCGGTTCCGGGCCGACCTCGCCCGGGTGGGCGGCCTGCCCGACGTCCAGGTCCTCGACCGGGGCGAGGTGGCCCGGCACTACCGGAGCGTCACCGGGTTCGAGAATAGCTGCCTGCTGGCTCTCGGGCTGGCCGCGTTCCTGGCCGGGCTGGTGCTGGCCGGGCAGGCGATCACCAGGCACGTGTCGGCTTCCGGTGGCGACCTGCGCGCGCTCGGCGCGGTCGGCCTGACCCGGCCGCAGGCAGCGGTGGCGGCCGCGGCCGGACCGGTGCTGGCCGCCGCCGTCGGCGGGGGCGCGGGGGCCGGGCTGGCGGTCGCTGCCTCCAGCTGGCTGCCGTTCGGGGCAGCGGCGACGAAGGAGCCGCACCCCGGCGTGAGCGCGGACTGGCTGGTCCTGGGCGCCGGGTGGGTGCTCACCGTGGCGCTGGTCGCCGCCGCGGCAGCCGCGACCGGGTGGCTGGCCGCCGCCCGCCGCAGCAGTGCGCAGCCGGTGCGGGGTTCCGCGGTGGTGGATGCGGCGGCACGGTCTGGGCTGCCGGTGCCGGCCGTGATCGGTGCCCGGCTCGCGCTGGAGCCGGGCCGGGGCCGGTCTGCGGTGCCGGTACGGTCGGCGCTGACCGGCGCGGTCACCGGGGTTCTCGGGGTGATCGCCGCGTTCACCTTCGCGGCCGGGGTGGCCGACGCTGCGGCGCACCCGGCCCGGTTCGGCCAGACCTACCAGCTGGAGGTTGCGCTGGGCAGTGACGGGCATGATTTCCGGCCCGCCGGGCCGGTGCTGCGGGCGCTGGCGGCCGACCCGGACATCACCGGCCTCACCGACCTGCGGGTGGGTGCGGGCAGCTCGGGGGCAACCTCAGTGACGGCCTACACCTATCACCCGGTGGGCGCGCCCGCACCGCTGGTACTGACCGTCGGCCGTCTCCCGGCAACCGGCCGCGACCTGGTGCTGGCACCGGAGACCGCCCGCCGTCTGGGCGCCCGCGTTGGATCGCTGGTGCCGCTGACTGGTGACCGGGGCACCCGGCGGATGCGGGTCACCGGGATCGGGTTCGGCATCGAAAGCTCCACCACCCCCTACGACACCGGAGGATGGATCACCCCGGGCGCATATGATGCGCTGTTTTCCGGTTTCAAGGAACACGGCGCGCTGCTTGTGCCGCGCGCGGGCGCCGACCCGGGCGCGGTCATAGCGCGGCTGCAGCGGCCCGCGGCCGACGCCGGTGGCAGCCGGCTGCTGATCTTCCCGCCGTTCGCGCCCAGGCAGCGCAGCGAGGTCCGTGATATCCGGGTGTTGCCCGTCGTGCTGGGCGCGTTCGTGAGCCTGCTGGCGCTCGGGGCGGTCGGCCATGCGCTCATGACGGCCGTGCGGCGCCGCGCGCACGACATCGCGCTGCTGCGGGCACTTGGCATGACACCGGCCCAGGCCCGGTGGGTGGCCGTAGCACAGGCCGCGGTGTTCGGATCCGCCGGTCTGCTCGCCGGCGTCCCGCTCGGGCTGGCGGCGGGCCGGGCGCTGTGGCGCGTGGCGGCCGGCCTCATCCCGCTCTACTACCAGCCGCCGACCGCACGCTGGGCGCTTCTCCTGATCGGCCCCGCGGTGCTGGCCTGCGCCTTGCTGCTGGCCCTTATCCCGGGCACCCGCGCGGCACGGCTGCCGGCCGGCCCGCTGCTGCGGCAGGAGTGACACCGATTACCGCAACCGTCACTCCTGCCCTCAGGCATTCCAGGCTGCCCGCAGACCTCCTGCTTAGGCACCAGCCGCCTGGTGCCGCTGCCCGGTGACATGGGCTTCCGCTCGTAGCGTGGAGACATCACGCTACGAGCGGACGCCCAGCCCAGGGAAGGGGAGCGCCCTTATGCGCGATTGTGAGCTGGACAACCGGGTCGAGGTTGAACGGAAGCGGACAGCGCCGATGCGTGACGGCTGAGCCCGGTTAATCCAGCGGCGGCCTAAGCGTGAGGCCGGCGCGCGCCGGCCGGGGCCTTCAGGGCCGGAAGCCGAGCGCAGGCGGCCGGCCCTCATCGCGCTTGATCTTCGATACCGGCAGACCCGGCAACCCGCACTTATGACAACACCTACGCCGCCTGTGCTGGCCGCCACCGGGAACGTCATGGACCGTTCAGTACCGCGCACACAGAGCCAGATAATCTGCGTACGCTCACGGCAGTGATTGACACGTCGACCCTGCGCACCGAGTCGGCGCTTGGCGCTTAATGGCTGGGCGCCGGCATCAAACGCGGGCTCGCCTTAGGTGAGGTTCTGTGGTCCGCCGTGATTGCCTGTCATGTCCGGCTGGTGCCGGCTGTATCCGGGCCCTGGCTGCCTGGCGGCGGTGCGGGCCGGGCGGCCTAACTGCCAGGGCCGCGGCGGGCGGGTGCTGGCTGACCCGGGAGGACCTGGCGGTGCCGGTGAGGGTGACCTCCGCGATGGGGTCGCGGCGGCCCGCCGTGGCCGGGCAGTCCCGCGCGCGCACCCGCATCTGCAGGCCGGTGATCACCACGCCCTCGCCGCCGGGCCGCCTGGCGTCTGGTTCGAGCCGGCGCCTGGCGTCGTGCCGCGACTGGCTCGCCAGCTCGGTCCAGCCGGCCACCTCGACGTTGCCGGACCACCGGCGCGCCTGGCCGGGCTGCCCGCGGTCATCGTGCCGGGACCCGATCGAGATGCCGGGCGCAAGGCCGCCCGGCACCCGCCCCGGCTGTAACCAGCGTGGCGACATCCTGCCCGCAGACATCGCCGGTGAAGAGTTCCCGCCGCCCGTGCGCGGCACCCGGCGCGCGCACCGCGGTGCCGGCGGCCGTGCACTCCAGTCCGCTGAGAGGAGCGGCCCCTCGGGACAGCCGCGCCGGACACCCGCCCGGCGGCTCAAAGCCCACGCCGCGAACGGCGGCGAACCCCGGACAGGTCAGCGCGGACTCCCACGTGCCGCCGGGCCAGCTGCCCGCCGCCCGGGCCACGGCCCCGGCGGGCAGTTCCCTGCTCACGCTCCCAGCCCAGGCGCGTCCCCTCCCCGCTACCGGCCGAGGTTCCCGGGCAGCGGCCGATCCGCACCAGGCCAGGCCCGGCACCCGACGTCACCACATCCCGAGAAAGCCATCACAGCGGGGCGCACACACCGGATCGATATGGACGGCTGCCGACAGTGGCCTGGTGATTCTCGGGCTGGGCCTGCTGGTGGTGGTTCGGGTGCTTGCTGGCAGGGCACGGGGACCATATGGGCGATGTGGGGCGTGCGATGGGCCGGCCCGCGGCCATCTGGGACTGGCGGGCCAGGAGGGTGGCCGCGGCGGGCGGGCCAGGCGCGGGTAGGCGCATCCGGCGGGATCTTATCGTGCTGGCGGCCAGCCTGGCGGTGTTCGCGGGCTGCGCGGTGATCGCGGCCGATGGGCGGGCGGGCCCGGCCGAGCGGGCCGTGTTCCATGCCGTCAACGGGCTGCCTGGCTGGCTGTACCGGCCGATGCTGGCCGCCCAGTACCTGGGCGTGCTGGCCATGCCGCTGGTGGTCGCCGCTGGCGCGCTAGTGTGGCGGCGCTGGCGCCTGGCCGCGGCTTTGGTGCTGGTAGTGCCGTGCAAACTGGTTCTGGAGCGGGTTGCCAAGCTGCTGGTGCAGCGGCAACGGCCGGGGACGACGGTGCCTGACGCAATCTTGCGGGGGGTGCCGCGCCATGGGCTGAGCTTTACCTCTGGTCACGCCATCATCACTTTTGCGATCGCTGGGCTGCTGGTGCTGGTGCTGCCGCGCCGCTGGGGAGCCCTGGCAGTGGCGCTCGCCGTCTGCAACGGGCTGGCGCGGGTGTACCTGGGGGCGCACAACCCGCTGGATGTGGTCGGCGGGGCGGCGATCGGCCTGGCCATCGCGGCCGTTCTGGACATGATCCTAGACGTCGCCCGTAACCGCGGCCGCCCGCTGTGGCAGCACGTGCCGGCGCGGGAAAAGCGGGGGCCGCCGAGGCGGTGAACAGGTCACCGCTCAGGCCGGCATCTCCGCACTGTGCGTACGGGTGTCCGCCATGAGCTGCCCCGGGCTGCGCGCAATGATGCTGCCGCCGGCCACGAAGACCGAAGCCGTCGGCTAGCGGGCCGGAGCACGGCGGGGCCTTCGCGCAGGCGGCCCGCCGGCGCCCGAGCCTGCCACAGCCGGCCATGACGCCCGCAATCACGTCGGCACTCGCCGGTGCGATAGCCCGCAGCCCAGCGAACAGCAGTGTGCCATCCCTGCAGGCAGTCGCCGCCCCTGATGATAACGCCGGCCGGGGCGCTCCAGTACTCACTGCGCCCATCATTCCTGCCCCTGGACCGCGTCGGGATAGGCCGTGAGCAGAACCGCGCGCTGCTGCACGCCCTGGAATGGCGGCTGCAGGGCCTGCTGGATGGCCGGCGGCACCGCCTGGAGGGCTTGGGTGAGTCCCTCGGGCGCACACCCTGCAGGACGCGTCCCTGGACGAAGGCGTGTCCGGCCTGCATCGCGTCGGGATGGGCCACGCCTTGTTCCTGGGCACGCCGGCCGGAAGCAAATGGGCTAGGCAGTG
>JAJKHX010000366.1 GCA_021154785.1 Nocardiopsis sp. | reverse complement strand
GTGCGCGGCCAGTGGCGCACACAGCGCCGCCCCGGCCAGCCCGCCGAGCACGGCGGCGAAGCCGGCCTGCTGGATACGCTCCTTCACACCAGCGAACCTATCGGAACAAGCCCGCCCCCCCGCCGGTTAGAACACCACATGGACCGAACGGGTGACACCACCTCACCGCCTGCCCTCCTCGTCCTCGGTGACCCGGACGCGGCCGTGTGCGCCGACGGCTTCTGCGAGGTACCCGCAGCGGGCAAAGACAGAGCGAAGGCCGAGGCCGCGGATGCGGATTGAGATCTGGTCCGATGTCGTCTGCCCGTGGTGCTATATCGGCAAGCGCCGCCTCGAGCGGGCCCTCGGCGAGTTCGAGCACGCGGACGAGGTCGAGGTGAGCTGGCGCAGCTTCCAGCTCAACCCGGACACCCCGCCCGGTCCCGCGGTGCCCACGCTGGACTACCTGACCAGGAAGTACGGCCCGCAGGCGGAGGAGATGACCGCCCGGGTGGCCGAGCTGGCCAAGGCCGAGGGCCTTGACTTCGGCTCCTCCTCACTGGCCGTGAACACGCTGGAGGCGCACCGGGTGCTGCACCTGGCCGCCGACCTCGGTTTCGGTGCCGCGGCCTCCGAACGGCTGCTCCGCGCGCACTTTACCGAGGGTGCCAACCTGTCCGACCACGAGACGCTGGCCCGGCTGGCGGCCGAGGCCGGCCCGGCCGGGCAGGCCGGCACCATCGAGGCGCGGGCGCGCGCGGTGCTGGCCGGCCGCGAATACGAGAACGCGGTGCTGGACGACATCACCCTGGCCCGGCGGATGGGGATCAGCGGCGTGCCGTTCTTCGTCATCGACCGCAAGTACGGCATCTCCGGCGCGCAGTCGCCCGAGACGTTCCTGCACGCGCTGCGGACCGCCTACGCGGACGAGACCAGCGCGGCCAGCTGAGCCCGGCCAGCTAGCCCTGCCCGTTAAGCTCGCCGAATGGAGCTTAGGTCGCTCGGCTTCCGGACCGACGTGGCGCTGCGGATCGCCGAGGGCGCCGAGGTCGCCGACCGCGGTGACTGCCTGGTCATCCGCACCCCGGGCAACCCCGCCTTCTGGTGGGGCAACTTCCTGCTGCTGGCCGCCTGGCCGGGGGAGGGCGACGGCTGGCTGGCCCGCTTCGCGGCCGAGTTCCCGCAGGCCAAGCACGCCGCGATCGGCGTCGACGTCACCGGGCCGGCCGGCCGGGCACCGGCGGAGTTCGCCACCCTGGAGCCGGAGTATTCCACCGTGCTCACCTGCGCTGACATCCACGCCCCGCGGCACGTCAGCACCGGGGCGCGGATCCGGACGCTGGAGTCCGACCAGGACTGGCGGCAGTCGGTCGAGCTGAACCAGCGCTGCTACGGCGAGGAGGATCCGACCGACTTCCAGTACCGCCGGGCCGCGGCCCGGCGGCGGATGGTCCAGGCGGGCCGGGCGGCCTGGTTCGGCGCGTTCGACGGCGACCGCCTGGTCGCGCAGCTCGGGGTGGGCGATGCCGGTTCCGGGCTGGCCCGCTACCAGGACGTCGAAACCGAACCGGCGGCCCGCCGCCGGGGCCTGGCCGGGACGCTGGTCTGGCACGCGGGCCGGTTCGCGCGCGAGCGGTTCGGCGCGCACCTGCTCGTCATCGTGGCCGACCCGGCCGAGGGGGCCATCCGGGTCTACCGGGACTGCGGGTTCGCCGACGTCCAGACCCAGGTCAGCTTCGCGCGGGCCCCTACCTGGCAACCGGGCCGTCCGTGATCACCCGCTCCTCGGTGACGATGGCGGTGACCAGCGCCCGGGGGGTGATGTCGAACGCGAGGTTCAGCGCGCGCGTCCCGGCCGGAGCGGCCGGGACGGTGACCTCGTCGTCGGGACGCTGCTCGATCGGGATCGCCGCGCCGGACGGGGTGGCCGCGTCCAGGGTCGACTCGGGTGCCGCGACCACGAACGGGATGCCCGCTTCGCGCGCGGCCAGGGCCAGGCTGTAGGTGCCGATCTTGTTGGCCACGTCGCCGTTGGCGGCCACCCGGTCGGCGCCCACCACCACCGCGTCCGCCATCCCCTGGCTGATCAGGAACGGGGCGGCGCCATCGCAGGCCAGCCGGTGCTCGATGCCCAGCTGGCCGAGTTCCCAGCAGGTCAGCCGGGCCCCCTGGAGCAGCGGCCGGGTCTCGTCCACGATCACGTGGCTCAGCGCGCCGTCGCAGTGCAGCGCGCGGATCACCCCGAGCGCCGTGCCCCAGCCCAGGCAGGCGAGGGCGCCGGTGTTGCAGTGGGTGTGGACGCTCAGTTTCCCGTCACCCAGCCGCCCGCCGCCGCAGGCCTGCCGGAGCCACCCGGCGCCGCGCCGGCTGAGCCGCTGGCTCACCTCGTCGGCGAACCGGGCCACCGCCAGCGCCGCCGCCTCGACGGCGGCCCGGCCCCGCGGTATCCGGGCCGCGGCCGCCAGTACCTCGCGGCGGAGGTTGACGGCCGTCGGCCGGGCGTCGGCGATGCGCTTGACCTCGGCGTCCAGCCGCGCCCGGTCCCAGCCCTCCCGGTCGCCCTGGCCGACGGCCAGGGCGACACCCAGGGCGCCGACCGCGCCGAGCAGCGGCGCGCCGCGCACGGCGAGCGTGGTGATCGCCTCGATCAGCTGATCGACCGTGGTGATGTGCAGCACGCGGACCTGGTGCGGCAGCACGGTCTGGTCCAGGGCCTCGATGTGCCCATCACGCCAGGTGAGCACGTCCAGTGTGTCCATACCGCGAACCTACGCGGACCGGCCGGTGCTTCTGACCTGGGGGCTCTTACCCCCCGGTGCTAGCAGCGACCGTGGTAGGCACCCGAGGTGTAGGTGGTCCAGGGGCGCCAGTTGCGCCCGTTGCTGGAGATCGCGATCGCGGCCCTGGCGTTCCCGAGCGGGTCGTAGGTAGCCATGGCGGGCCCGTGGCCGCCGTTGATCTGCCAGTAGCCGAAGTCGTTGGTCGGGCTGTGCGCGAACTGCCGGCCGCCGGACTCCGCCATCGCGATCTCGGCCGCCATGAACGCCTCGCCCCTGGAGCCGCCGGCCGCTTTCCACAGGGCCTCGAGGCCGGAGCAGCTGAGGTTGCCGCTCAGCTTGCCCGCCTTGGCGGTGAGCACCGTCGGGGGCTTCTTGGCGTGCTTCGCCGAGTAGGCGGTGGCGACGGGCGCGTGGTTCGGGATCGTCAGCTTCTCGCCGACGAAGATGCTGTTCGGGTTGTGGATCTTCGACCGGTTGGCCTGGAAGATCCAGTTCCACTTGCTCGTGGTGCCGTAGAAGTGCCGGGCGATCGAGGTCAGCGTGTCGCCCGAGCGGACCGTGTACGTGCTGGTGACCGAGGTCGCGTGCCGGACCGCGGTGGTCTGCGCCTGCTGGGCCTGCTCCGTCACGGCCGTGGCACCGGCCGGCGTCCGCACCGAGGCGTGAGCCGACTGCGGCAGCGCGACGAGGGCGCCGGCGATGGCGACCGCGGGAGCGGCCTTGACGGCCGTCCCGGCTACCTTCTCAACCTGCGACGGGGTGGTGTGCCGTCCGGTCCGCCTGATCTTGTGCGGGCGCCGGTGCAGGTGCAGTGAGTCCACAGAACTCCCCAAGTAGTTTCCCCACCCGTTTACTCGTCCCCCGGACCGGGGACTTTCTCGGGCCTAGAAGGTCACCTTTGGTGACCGATGTGGCTTTTCTCGGCTTTCGGCGGTCTGTGCCGTCTGCGGAAGCATGGCAGGAACTGCGCGAGGCTCGCAGGGAAATTGGAGTATTTCTGTGACATCCCCGTGATCTTGCAGCTCGGAAGGGGTGCGGACTGCGATACTGCGGGGGTGAACGATCACGGGCTGAGCTACTTCGAGGACTACGTGCCGGGCGCGACGTACGAGTGCGGTAGCGTCAGCTTCGATCAAGCTAGCATCGTTGCTTTCGCCAAGGAGTTCGACCCGCAGCCGTTCCATGTCGACCCGGTGGCCGCGGCGGCCGGGCCGTTTGGCGGACTGATCGCGAGCGGCTGGCATACCGCATCGGCGGTGATGCGCGTGCTGGTGGAGAACTACCTGGCCGCCGAGTCGAGCCTCGGCAGCCCCGGCCTCGACGAGGTCCGCTGGCCTCACCCGGTCCGGCCGGGGGACACGCTCCGTGTCCAGGCCACGGTGGTGGAGACGCGCCGGTCGCTGAGCAAGCCGGACCGCGGCATCGTCAAGACGCTGATCGAGGCGGTCAACGCCGAGGGCCTGCCCGCGTTCCGGGGAACCGCGATCAACTTCATGCTCGTCCGCCCCGCGCCGAGCGGCTGAGCGTGGCACGCTGGTCTCGTGGCCAGTGACACGTCGCGGCGACTGATGCTGCTGAGGCACGCCAAGTCGGACTGGCCGGACGTACCCGACCGGGACCGGCCGCTGGCCAAGCGCGGCCAGCGCGACGCCCCGGTAATCGGCCGGTGGCTGCACGACCACGGCTACCAGCCCGAGATCGTGATCTGCTCGGCTGCCCTCCGGACCCGGCAGACCTGGGACCTGGTGGCGCCGGAGCTCGGCGGCTCCCCGTCCGTGACGTTCGAGCCCCGGGCCTACGCGGCCAGCGCGATCACCCTGCTCTACCTGGTCCGGGAGTTGCCTGCCGCCTGCCGCGCGGCCCTGCTCATCGGCCACAACCCCGGCGTCTCGGAACTGGCCAGCAACCTGCTCGAAGCCGCCGGAGACGAGACGCCCGGATCACCCGGCCTGCGCTTCCCCACCGCCGCGGCGGCCATCCTGGAGTTCGATGGCGACTGGGCCGCCCTGTCCCTCGCCCAGGCCCGTCTCCTTGCCTATACCTCCCCCGGCGATCTGCGGCGGGCGCCCAGGCTGGAATGACCGGGGCGGTGACGCGGGTTAGCACAGGCGTCGACGACGATCTGTGAGGAGCCCGCATGTCCCTGACCTTTTCCTCGGGTCCGCTAGCTGGCCACGCGCCGGATACCGTCAACTACCGGATCGAGGGTCCCCCCCACCGGCTGCTGATGCACGAGTTCCCGCGGCGGGTGCGAGCCAGGTTCGGCGGCGAGACCGTGACCGACACGACCCGCGCCGTGCTCCTGCACGAAACCGGGATCCTGCCCCAGGTGTACGTGCCCCGGGAAGACATCAGGGCCGACCTGATCCAGGCCACCGAGCACCACACCTACTGCCCGTTCAAGGGCACCGCGTCCTACTGGACGGTGACGGCCGGCGGCCGGGCGGCCGAGAACGCGATCTGGTCCTACCCGGAGCCGAACGAGGAAGCCAGCTGGCTCCGCGGCTACGCCGGCTTCTACTGGGACGCCATGGACGAGTGGTACGACGAGGACGAGCGCGTCGAGGGCCACCTCCGCGACCCGTACCACCGGGTGGACGTGCGCCGCTCCTCCCGGCCCGTCCGCGTCCTGCTCGGCGACACGGTGCTGGCGCAGACCAGCCACCCGCTGCTGCTGTCCGAGACCGGCCTGCCGAACCGCTACTACATCCCGGCCGCCGACGTCCGCCAGGACCTGCTGGAGGAGAGCGACACCCGCTCCCACTGCCCCTACAAGGGCAGTGCCTCGTACTGGACGGTCAACGCGGACGGCCGCAAGCTCACCGATGCCGTCTGGTCCTACTCCAAGGCCGAAGGCGACTCCGCCTCGATCGCCGGCCACCAGTCCTTCCTCCACGACGACCTCACCATAGAAGTAGGCGACCCCGCCTAACCACCAGCGGAACCCCAGTCCCGGAACCGGCTCGATGCTCCATCGAGCCGCCCGGAACCGGCTGAATGCTCCATCGATCCGGTCACCGGGGCTCCGCCCAGCTCCGGCACCGGCCCGGTCGGCGCCTAGCCTGCGCCGGATGCGACCGCTGAGGCCCCTGGGACGTCAGGTCGCGCTTCTGTACCGGTCAGGACGCGGTCGGTGGCACCCGCGGTACGCAAGAAGGTAGCCGGGGGC
>JAJKHX010000365.1 GCA_021154785.1 Nocardiopsis sp. | reverse complement strand
CCGGGCCCTGTCCGGCGGGCAGCGGCAGCGGGTGGCGATCGCCCGGGCCCTCGCCGCCGAGCCGCGGGTGCTGATCCTGGACGAATCGGTCGCGGCGCTGGACGTGTCAATCCAGGCCCAGGTGCTGAACCTGCTCGCCGAGATCCGCGACCAGACCGGGGTCTCCTACATCCTGATCAGCCACGACCTGGCCGTCGTCCGGCAGCTCACCGAGCAGGTCATCGTGATGCACCGCGGCCGGGTCGTGGAGCGCGGCGCCACCGCCCGGATCCTCGACGACCCGCAGCATCCCTACACCCAGCGGCTGCGCGCGAGCGTCCCCCGGCCGGGCTGGAAGCCGGCCCGGCGGCCCGTGCTGGTCGGGGACGGAGCGGCAGCCCCCGACGGGGAGGCCGGCCCATGACGAGCGGCCTGCCCTACCTGCCCGCGACCGAGGCGCTGGCCCTGTTCCGGGCCCGCGAGCTGTCCCCGGTCGAGCTGATGACGGCGGTCATCGAGCGGGCCGAGGCGGTCGAGCCGGCTATCAACGCCTTCGCCGATACGTTCTACGAGCAGGCCCTGTCCGCGGCCCGGACCGCGCGGGAGCGGTACGCGAAGGCGGGGGACCCGCCCCGCCCGCTGGAGGGCATCCCGGTCGCCGTCAAGGAAGAGGCGCCGATCGCGGGCCAGCGCAACACCCTGGGGTCGCTGCCGCTGCGGGACGAGGTGGCCCGCTACACGGCGGTCTTCGCCCAGCGGATCATCGACGCGGGCGGGATCGTGCACGCCCGGACCACCACCCCGGAGTTCTCCTGCGCCCCGTTCACCTGGTCCCGGTTGTGGGGGATGACCCGCAATCCGTGGAACACCGCCTATTCGCCGGGCGGGTCCAGCGGCGGCTCGGCGGCGGCCCTGGCCGCCGGGACCACCACGCTGGCCACCGGGTCCGACATCGGCGGCTCGATCCGGATCCCGGCCGCGTTCTGCGGGGTGACCGGGTTCAAGCCGCCGTACGGCCGGGTGCCGGAGGTGGAGATCTTCAACCTGGATCACTACTGCCACGAGGGACCGCTGGCCCGTGGCGTCGCCGACTGCGCGCTGCTGCAGAACGTGATCGCCGGGCCGCACCCGTCCGACGTCGCCTCGATCCGGCCCAAGCTGGAGATCCCGGCCGTGCTCGGACCGGTCGCCGGGATGCGGATCGCGTTCAGCCCCGATCTCGGCTGTTACGACGTGGACGCGGAGGTGGCCGCGAACGCGGCCGTTTCGGCGGACCGGCTGCGCGCGGCGGGCGCGACGGTCGAGGAGGTCACGCTGCCCTGGGAACTGGCGACCATCAACCGCGCCGCCAGGATCCATTTCGGCATGATCTTCGGTCCCTCACTGGGCGACCTGTATCCGGCCCGGGCCGACGAGCTGACCAGCTACGCCCGGCGCTTCGCCGAGGAGGCCGCGCAGGTCAGCAAGGAGGACTTCGTCGCCGGGCTGAAGCTGGAGGCCGGCCTCTACCAGCCGCTGGGCGAACTGCTCGAGGAGTACGACGCGCTGATCTGCCCGACCTTCGCCGTCCCGGCGCTGCCCGCCGAGTACGACACCGGCCAGCCCGTCGAGATCAACGGCCGCCCCCGCCACGACTGGCTCGATGCGCTCATGACGCTGCCGTTCAACATCGCCAGCCGCTGCCCGGTGATGAGCGTGCCGTCCGGTCTGTCCCGGGACGGTGTCCCCACCGGGCTGTCGGTCGTCGGCCGGACCTACGACGACGTCACCGTGTTCCGGGTGGCGGCCGCGCACGAAGCGGGCTCCGGCTGGACCTGGCCCGCCGGAGCTCTCTCCTGACGGCACGACAGTGCCGTGCGATAGTGACTTACGCGAGCCAGTCACACGTACGCCGACTCGTTCGGCCCGGAGGAGCAGCATGTCCGTTCACTCGATGCCGGTCGGCAGTGATGCCGAGGTGGCCGGGCGCGTCGACGCGCTGATCGCCGGAATGACCACCGCGGAGAAGGCGGGGCAGCTGACCCAGTACTTCTACTTCGACCTGCCGCCCGCGGGCGAGGCCGCCGACCAGGCCTCGGGCGGCGCCGAGGCCCCCGGGCCCGGCTTCGACGGCCACGGGATCACCGTCGACGAGGCACTGGGCCGGGGCCAGGTCGGGTCGCTGCTGTTCGTCACCGACCCGGCGCAGATCAACCGGTTGCAGCGGCGCGCGATCGAGGGCAGCCGGCACGGCATACCCGTCCTGTTCGGCTTCGACGTCATCCACGGCCTGCGCACGATCTTCCCGGTACCGATCGCCATGGCCGCGTCGTGGGACCCCGGCGCCATCGAGCAAGGCCAGGCCGTCGCCGCCCGCGAGGCCCGGGCAGTGGGCATCCACTGGGCGTTCGCGCCGATGGTCGACATCGCGCGCGACCCCCGCTGGGGCCGGATCGTGGAGGGGGCCGGCGAGGACCCGTACCTGGCTGCCGCGGTCGCCGCCGCCCAGGTGCGAGGCTTTCAGGGAGCGGGGCCGGGGGCGCCCGGCCGGGTCATCTCCGGCCCCAAGCACTTCGCCGGCTACGGCGCGGCGCTGGGCGGGCGCGACTACGACGAGGTGAACCTGTCCGACTCCGAGCTGTGGAACGTCTACCTGCCCCCGTTCAAGGCGGCCGTCGACGCGGGCGCGGAGAACATCATGACCGCCTACATGGACCTCAACGGCGTGCCGGCGACCGGCAACCACTGGCTGCTGACCGAGGTGCTCCGCGACACCTGGGGTTTCGGCGGCTTCCTGGTCAGCGACGCCCAGGCGGTGCACAACCTGCGCACGCACGGGTTCGCGGCCGACCTGGCCGACGCCGGCGCGCGGGCACTGCGGGCCGGCGTGGACATGGAGATGGCGGTCGGCAATCCCGCCTACGCGCACCTGCCGGAGGCGATCGAAGCCGGCCTGGCGGACGAGGAGACGCTCGACGCCTGCGTCCGGCGGGTCCTGACCGCCAAGGTCCGGATCGGCCTGCTCGACCAGCCGTACGTGGACGAGGACCAGGCCCGGGCGGTACTCGCCGACCCGGCCCATCGCGCGGCGGCGCGGCAGGCCGCGCAGCGCTCCGCGGTCCTGCTCCGCAACGAGGGCGGCCTGCTGCCGCTGGCCAGCCCGTCCTCCATCGCTGTGATCGGGCCGCTGGCCGACTCCCGGCGTGACACCCTCGGGCCCTGGGTCTTCGACTTCGACCTCGACGAGACGGTCACCGTGCTCGACGGCATCAGGAACCGGGCCGGCCACGGGGCCGAGGTCGGCTACGCCCCGGGCATCCGCCCCGCCCAGCGCGTCTTCCCGTCGATGTTCGACATGTTCGCGAACAACGCGCCGGCCGACCCGGAGGGCTTCGACGACGACGCCGAGCTCGCCCGCGCGGTCGCGCTGGCCCGCGCGTCCGACGTCGCGGTGGTCGTCCTCGGCGAGTGGCAGAACATGATCGGCGAGGCGGCCTCCCGCTCCAGCCTCGAGCTTCCCGGCGGGCAGCTCGCGCTGCTGCAGGCCGTCGTGGCCACCGGCACGCCCGTCGTGCTGCTGGTCATGAACGGCCGCCCGCTCGACCTGCGCTGGGCCGCGGCGAACGTCCCGGCGATCCTCGACATCTGGTACCCGGGAACCCAGGGCGGCGCGGCCATGGCCGACCTGATCTTCGGCGACGCCGCGCCGGGCGGCAAGCTGCCGTTCACCTGGCCGCGGACCGTCGGCCAGGTCCCGCTCGTCTACAGCCACACGATCTCACACGAGCCCGTCAACCAAGGACGGCGTTACTGGGATGAGGAGAGCACGCCGCTCTTCCCGTTCGGCTATGGACTTTCCTATGGCCGGTTCGAATACCGCGACCTCACCCTGGACCGGGACCGGATCCAGGCCGGCCAGACCGTCACCGCGTCGGTCACCGTCACCAACGCCGGCGATCGTGCGGGCGACGAGGTGGCCCAGGTCTACATCCACCAGCGGCACGGCACCGCATCGCGGCCGGTCCGCGAGCTGAAGGGCTTCGAACGGGTCGCGCTCGCGGCCGGTGAGACGCGCACCCTCTCGTTCGCGCTCGGCCCGGCCGAGCTGCGCTACTGGAACGCGGCCGCCCGCGACTGGGTGATCGACGCCACCACGATCGACGTCTTCGCCGGCGGCGACTCGGCCGCCGGGCTCACCGCCAGCTTCACCGTCACCGGCTGAATCGACGTGTTTCCTGCCCGGATACCAGTGCTGAAACCGGTCAGGACCCGGCCAGCAGGCCCCGGCGCCGCAGCACCGGCATGACACCCTCGCCGACCTGGTAGGCCTCTTCCAGGTGCGGGTAGCCGGACAGGATGAACTCGTCGATGCCGAGCTCGTGGTACTCGGCGATCCGGTCGGCGACCTCCTCGTGGCTGCCGACCAGCGCGGTGCCCGCCCCGCCGCGGACCAGGCCGACGCCGGCCCACAGGTTGGGCGAGACCTCGAGCGCGTCGGTCCGGCCGCCGTGCAGTTCCGACATCCGGCGCTGGCCTTCGGACTGGGAGGCACGCTGGATGGCCTGGGCGCGCTCGATCTCGGCCGGGTCGAGCCCGTCGAGCAGTTCCTGGGCCTGCGCCCAGGCCTGTTCCGCGCGCGGCCGCGTGATCACGTGCAGCCGGATGCCGAAGCGCAGCTCGCGTCCGGCCGCCTTGGCCCGCTCGCGGACCCGGTCGAGCTTCTCCGCCACCGCGGCCGGCGGCTCGCCCCAGGTCAGGTACACGTCGGCGTAGGACGCCGCCACCTCGAGCGCGTCCGGCGACGAGCCGCCCAGGTAGATCTGCGGCCAGACCGGCGCCGGGATGACCTGCGCGCCGCGTACGTCGAAGTGCTCGCCCGCGAAATCGACGGGCTCGCCGCGCCACAGCTCGCGGACGATGTGCAGGAACTCGCCCGCGCGGCGGTACCGCTCCCGCTTGCCGAGGTGGTCGCCGAACCGCTGCTGCTCGACATCATCCCCGCCGGTCACCACGTTGAGCAGCAGGCGGCCGCCGGAGATGCGCTGGTAGGTGGCCGCCATCTGGGCGGCCAGCGTCGGTGACATCAGCCCGGGCCGGAACGCGACGAGGAACTTGAACCGCTCGGTGACCTGGCTGAGCCCGGCGGTCATGACCCAGGCGTCCTCGCACCAGGAGCTGGTCGGCGTAAGCGCGCCGGCGAAGCCGAGCTGCTCGGCGGAGCGCGCGATCTGGCCCATGTAGCCGATGTCGGGCGCACGCTCGGTGCCGGTCTCGGTGACCCGGCTGCCGGCCGCGCCGACCGCGTTCCCCAGGCTCAGGTCGGTACGCGAGTCGCCGTTCGTCGGCAGGAACCAGTGCAGGATCACGCCCATGAGCTATGTCTATCAAGTCGATAGACAATGTGGCAATATGGGGGGTCGGCCGAAGACAGGAGCCCATCGTGCCCTTGGTTGAGAGCAGAAGCGACGTCCCGGTGACCATCGACGCGTCGCTGTGCATCGAGGGGTGCACGCTGTGCGTGGACATCTGCCCGCTCGACTCGCTCGCCATCCACCCGGACAGCGGCAAGGCGTACATGTACGTGGACGAGTGCCGCCGCGGCGGCCCTGCGCGCCGCGGTGGACGACAGCGACGCCGACGTGCGCGCCTACGCCCGCCGCGCGGCCTCCGCGCCAGCGGCGCAGGCGGGTGTATGAAGGTACGGAAGCTACCCGAGTTACCTAACGTGACGCTTGTGACTGACGTTTTCCCGGCCGGCGCGCTGACGGCGCTGGACGAGCCCGCCGCCGAGACGGCGGGCTCGCGGCCCGGATGACCGCCCCGCCTCCGCCCTGACCGGATCGATGGAGCATTGAGCCGGCTACCACCGGCTCGATGGAGCATCGAGCCGGTTCGTTCGAGGCGGCTAGCGACCGGCGGCCGTCACCTGAATCACAGCGGCCACTAGGGCCACAGCGTGCGCCGCTGGCGATTCGGGCGCTGTGACGCAGGTGCCTATGGGGCCGTCAGCTGCTAGTGCTCAGTTAGTGAAACCCGCTACTGCAGCCCGGTCCTGACGGAGGTGATGCGCTGGGTGTTGAAGCCGAGCCAGTGCATCCGGCCGACGTAGCGGGCGTGCTCGACCTTGAGGCAGCGGTCCATGATCACGGTCACGCCGCCCGTCTCGGCGATCTTCGCCCCTTCCTCGTTGATCACGCCGAACTGGCACCACAGCGTCCCGGCGCCGATCCGCACCGTCTCCCGCGCGATGGCCGGCAGGGCGTCCGGGGCGCGGAACACGTTCACGATGTCCACCGGCTCGGGCACGTCCGACAGGCTCGGGTAGCACTTCTGCCCGAGGATCTCGGTCTCGCGCGGGTTGACCGGGATCACGTGGTAGCCGTGCCGCCTGAGGTAGTAGCCGACGAAGTAGCTGGCGCGCAGCTCGTTCGGGGACAGCCCCACGATCGCGATCGTCTTGGCCGAGTGGAGCACCCGCTGGATCGTCAGCGGATCCTGATACCGGGCCAGGTCGAAGTCGCTCATGAAGCCGCCGCCCCTTCCTTGCCCGCGGTCGCGGCGACGAGCGCGAAACCCTGCTCCAGGTCCCAGATCAGGTCCTCGACGGACTCGGTGCCGACCGAAAGGCGCACCGTCCCGGGACCGACGCCGGAGGCCCGGAGCTCGGCGTCGCTCAGCTGCCGGTGCGTCGTGCTCCCGGGGTGGATGATCAGGCTCTTCGCGTCGCCGACGTTGGCCAGGTGGGACCACAGCGTCACCCCGCGGATGAGGTCCTGCCCGCCGTCCCGGCCGCCCGCGCAGTCGAACGAGAACACCGCGCCCGCGCCGAGCGGCAGGTACTTCTCCACCAGCGGCCGGTACTTGCTCCCCGGCAGGCCGGCGTAGGTCACGTTCGACGCCAGCTCGTGCGACTCGAGGAACTCCGCCACGGCCAGCGCGTTGGTGACGTGCCGTTCCATCCGCAGCGACAGCGTCTCGAGTCCCTGCAGGAACAGGAAGGCGTTGAACGGCGACAGCGCCGCGCCGAGGTCGCGCAGCGTCTCCGCGCGCAGCTTCATCAGGTAGCCGTAGGTGCCGAACGTCTCGTGGAACTGCAGGCCGTGGTAGGCGGGCGATGGATCCGCGATCACGCCGAAGCGGCCGTTGGACCAGTCGAACCCGCCCGAGTCGACGACGACCCCGCCGATGCTCGTGCCGTGGCCGCCGATGAACTTCGTCGCCGAGTGCACCACGATGTCCGCGCCCCACTCGATCGGGCGGCAGAGGT
>JAJKHX010000364.1 GCA_021154785.1 Nocardiopsis sp. | reverse complement strand
CTCGCACGCGTCCTTGGCGATGTACGGGTCGTCGGCGATGACGCAGGCCACCTCCTGGCCCTGGAACCGCACCTTGTCGGTGGCCAGCACCGCCTGAGTGTCGTAAGACAGGGTCGGCATCCAGGCCAGGTTCCTGGTGGCCATCATCTCGCCGGTCAGCACCAGGTGGACCCCGGGGATGTCCCAGGCCTTGCTGGTGTCGATCGACACGATCCGGGCGTGCGCCAGCGGGCTGCGCAGGATCTCCATGTGCAGCATGCCGGGCAGGGTGATGTCGTCGGTGTAGTTGCCCTTGCCGCGGATGAAGCGGTCGTCCTCGACCCGCTTGCGGCTGGAGCCCAGCCCGCCGATCTTGATCTCGTCGAGTGCTGACACCTCACGCCTCCCCGGCTTCGGCTCGGAGCTTGGCCGCCGCCCACAGCACCGACTTGACGATGTTCTGGTAGCCGGTGCAGCGGCACAGGTTGCCGGACAGCGCCCAGCGCACTTCCTCCTCCGACGGATCCGGGTTCTCCTCGAGCAGAGCCGTAGCGGCCATCATCATGCCCGGAGTGCAGAACCCGCATTGCAGGCCGTGCTCCTCCTTGAAGCCCTCCTGCAGCGGGTGCAGCTCGCTGGCACCGGCCAGGCCCTCGACGGTCTTGACGGTGCGCCCGTCGACCTGGACGGCCAGCATCGTGCAGGACTTGACCGGGCGGCCGTCGACCAGGACCGTGCAGGCGCCGCAGTTGGTGGTGTCGCAGCCCACGTGGGTACCGGTCAGTCCGAGCCCGCGGCGGATCAGGTGGGCCAGCAGCAGTCGCGGCTCCACCTCGGCGATCTTCTTCCGGCCGTTGACGGTGAACTTGATCCGGCGGACCGGCACATCCTCGGCCTGGCCCTCCGGGTCGTCGTAGACGATCGTCATGTCAGGCTGCCCTTTCCGCCTTCTCCTGAGCTGGCGTGTAGTCGCGGCTCAGCAGGCGCAGCGCGAACGTGCGCACCATGTGCCGTTTGTAGGCCGCGCTGCCGCGGTGGTCCGTCCTCGGCCGCGCGGCCTGCGCCGCGAGCTCGGCGGCCTGCTCGATGCTCTCCGGCGTGAGGGGGTGCCCGGTCAGCACGGCGGCCGCCTCGGTGGCGGCGATGGTGGACCCGCCGACCCCGGTCAGCGCGATGCCCGCCCGGATCACGTTCCCGGCCCTGGTCTCCAGGGCGACCGCGACGCCGGCGGTAGCGAAGTCGCCGATCCGGCGCTCCAGCTTGAGGTACCCGCCGGACCGGACGCCCTGGGCCGCGGGGATCACCGCCTCCACCGCGATCTCGTCCGGGTCCAGGACGTTCTGGAAGGGCCCGGTGACGAAGTCGGCGAACGGGATGGTGCGGGTGCCGCGCGACCCCTGCGCGACCACCGAGCCGCCGAGCGCCAGCACCACCGACGCCCAGTCGCCCTGCGGGTCGGCGTGGCAGAGCGAGCCGACCAGGGTGCCCCGGTTGCGGACGATGGGGTCGGCGATCAGCGGGGCGGCCGCGGCCATGGTGGGCTGCGTGCTCTTCAGCAGCTCTGAGCGCTCCAGCACGTAGTGCCGGCAGAGGGCGCCGATGCGCAGGGTGCCGTCCGGCTCGGCCCGGTGGTAGTCCAGCCCGGGCACGTTGTTGATGTCCACGACGAGTTCCGGCGAGGCGAACCGTAGCTTCATCATCGGGACCAGGCTCTGGCCGCCGGCCAGCACCTTGGCGTAGTCCCCGCCGTCGCGCAGCGTGCCGATCGCCTCGTCGAGCGATCTGGGCGCCTCGTAGCGGAACCGCGATGGATACATAGATCCTCCAGGTGTCCTTCCGGCGGGGGCCTAGGACTCGGATTCGGGGTCGGGTACCGCCACGGGCAGCGAGTCCTCTTCGGGGTCGGGCCGCGGCTGCTGGTGCGGCGGCCACGGTCCTGCCACCGGCTGCCCGGCCACCTTGAGGTAGTCGACCAGCTGGGGCCAGGCCCAGACGGTCGGGCTCTTCCCGGTCTTCGGGGCGTCCTCGATCAGCTCGTAGAGCCGCGGGTTACCGCGGCTGTGGCCGTCAGACTCGATTCCCATGCCGCGTGCTCCTGCCAATGCCGAAATGCGCAAGCGCCGTTACTCGTAACGCGCACCATGATCCACTGGACCGGACGGGCCCGCAACGGCCGAATAAGCGCTTGCTTAAGAGGTGCTACGCGAGCGGTACTCAGCGAGTTCGCGCTGGTAGGAACGTTAATGTCTCAGTGAGACTAGCCATGGATGGTTGCGTGAACCGGCAGCTGGTACCTGGCTCCGGTGCGGGCACTGCTCCAGGCGGCTTGATGGGTGGATGCGTACTCGTCCGTTGAGCCCGGCGGACTGGTGGATGGATCCCGTGGACCTCATGGGTCCCGGACGTCTCCGGACCGGGCCTTCTCTGGCCGGCTCGATGCTCCATCGATCCGGTAATAGCCGGCTCTATGTTCCATTGATCCGGTTGCGGTGCGGGCCGGAACGTGACCGGTGAGACCTGCGGGGCGGATGGGCTGGATCGTCAGGTTGGGCGGAAGGTACGGCACTACGCCCTAGTTATTCAGCGGCCAGCGCTGGCCGGATCGACGGTGCCTCTCGCGCTCTGCCTCTTCGCTGTCGACCTCGCTCAGCTTCTCTCTCAGAGCTGCCGCTATCGGTGCCTGACCAATGGTCCGGTCGCCTATGGCTCGTTCGAGTTGTCTCCGGTAGTCGCTCAGCTCCCTGGTCGTGAGCTGGCCGATCGGGTGTGGTGGCTGAGGAGTGTTCGCCCGGTCGTCATGTCCGGCAGTCTCAATCGCCCTGATGTGCCCAAGCACGTTCAGCTTGCACAGGTGTTGCGCAGGCGAATTGACGACGAAACGTATCAGCCTGGTAACCCGATTCCGAGCGAACCTCGACTGGTCCAAGAATTCGGCATTGCCAGGGACACGGTTCGAAAGGGAGTAGACCTGCTCATCAATGAACGCCGCTTGTACCGCGTGCGCGGCCTGGGGACGTTCGTCGGTACGCCGCCGTATGAGCCAGCTACTCCGTGGCCACCGCCACCGCCAGGCCGATAGCCTGAGGATCCGCTCCTGGACCCCTTGAGCGATGCCCCGGCTGGCATGAGGGGCCTGGTATCCAGAGCACTCCGCGCGGATCAGGACGGAGATCGTCCGGGACTGCCGCTAGCGTTGCCCCAACGGAACCGGACCGGGAGGACTCCTGCGATGGCATACGAGTTTCAGGTGACTGTGGACTGCGCGAATCCTCACGCGCTGGCGGACTGGTGGGCGGAGACGCTTGGCTGGCAGGTGGAGCCGCAAGATGAGGCGTTCATCCGCCAGATGATCAGCGCCGGGCACGCCGACGAGAGCGATACCTGGCTGCACCACGGGGCACTCGTCTGGAAGGACGGGACGGCTATCTGCCACCCCGGCGGCACGCAGCGGGCTCCCCGGGTGCTGTTCCAGCTTGTTCCCGAGGCCAAAACGGCCAAGAACCGGCTGCACTTCGACGTCCGCATCGGCGCCGACGACGTCCAGGCCGCGATAGCACGCCTGACCGCGCGCGGAGCGAAGGTACAGCACCTTGGCCAGCAGGGCCCCTACGCCTGGGTCACGCTCACCGACCCTGAGGGCAACGAGTTCTGCGTCTCGCAGTCCGCTAGCTCAGCAGGCTAGCTCCAGATGGTCACGTAGACCGGCGGGCGGAAGCGGGAGGGCGGCACCCCGCCGCCGGGGGCACGCATCAGGTGCATGGCTTCTGGCGTGCCCAGATACCGACGGAACGAGCTGGCTGCCACGCTCTGGTGCTGACGTGGCAGCAGCGTGACGTGCCAGCAGGCGTCCAGCTTGCAGCCCGGCGCATCGACGCGGGACAGTTCGCCGCGGCGCAGCCGCTGGGCCACCAGGTGCTCCACGGCCGGCGCGACGCCGGTGCCGTCGGCCGCCGCCGCCCAGGCGGCGGTCTGGTTCTGGAACACCCGGACCTGGTCCTCGGGGATACCCAGGCCGGCCAGCAGCTGGCCGGTCTCGCTGCCGGGATCGGTGCCGGACGGGTCGACGAACCACAGCCACTGACGCGGACCGCCGCGCAGCCGGGGCTGGCCCGCGGTCACCACCACGAGCCGGTACTTGAAGATCGGCTCGGTCACCAGGCGCAGCCCGGTATCTTCCGGCGGGGCCGAGGAGATGGCCACGTCGGCGAGCCGGTTGCCGACCAGGACGATCATCTCCTGGGTCACCGCGACGCCGGCCGACACCTCGACCGACCCGGGGAAGCGCTTGGAGAACGCCTCGGTCAGCGGGCTGATCATGAACTCGGCAAAGGTCGCGGTGGACACCACCCGTAGCTGCTCAGGGGCGCCCTGCGCGGCTCGCACGGCGGCGTGCGCCTCGGCGCCGAGCACCACGATCTGCGACGCGGTGGCCAGCAGCCGGGAGCCGCCCGCGGTCAGCGTCATGCCGACCGGCCCGCGGGTGACCAGCTGGTCGCCCAGGTGCAGCCGCAGGGCCGACAGGGCCTGCGACACCGCCGACTCGCTGACGCCCAGCGCACTGGCCGCCGCGGTCACCGAGCCGAGCCGCGCGACCAGGACGAACGCGTTGAGCTGTGTGAGCGTCATTTGAGCCCCATTATGCCCCTGCCCAGGGCGTTGCCCGGCCTAGGCGTGAACCGGGGTGGTTCGCCAGGACTGCGGACCGCATCGCCGGCCCCGCCCCCCGGCTGGGCGCCCGCACGGCGGAGATAATGAACGACATTGCCGAGAGCTCAGACGGGGAGGCGGCCGATGGCCACTAGCACGCGGTCCTGGCTGTTCGCGCCGGGCGACAGCGAGCGGAAGATGACCAAGGCCACGGCGAGCGCCGCGGACATCGTCCTGCTCGACCTGGAGGACGCGGTCGCCGACGAGGGCAAGCCGCGGGCCCGGGCGATGATCGCCGACTTCCTCGCCGCGCAGCCCGCGGCGGACCGGGAGCGGCTGTGGGTGCGGATCAACCCGCTGGACGGACCGCACGCGCTGGCCGACCTGGCCGCGGTGATCCCGGCCGGACCGGGCGGCGTCATGCTGCCCAAGTCGCGCGGCGGCCAGGACGCGGAGCGGCTCGATCACTATCTGTCGGCGCTGGAGGTCGCGGCCGGCCGGGAGGAAGACGGGACGGGGGCGGGTAAGACGCACGTCATCGTGCTGGTCACCGAGACGGCGCCGGCCATGTTCACCACGGGCAGCTATCAGGGCGCTCCGCGGGTGGTGGCGCTGACCTGGGGCGCGGAGGACCTGGCGGACGCGCTGGGAGCCAGCGGGAACCGTGAGCCGGACGGGAGCTACGGTTTCACGTTCGAGCTGGCCCGGAGCCTGTGCCTGCTGGGTGCGGCGGCGGCCGGGGTGACGGCGGTGGACACGGTTCACACCGACTTCCGCGACCTGGACGGCCTGCGGCGGCGGGCCGGGCGGGTCCGCCGTGACGGTTACCGGGGCATGCTCGCCATCCACCCCGACCAGGTGGACGTGATCAACGAGGCCTTCACGCCGACCGCGGAGGAACTGGCGCAGGCCCAGGAGATCGTCGACCTGTTCGCCGCCCATCCCGGCGCCGGCACGATCGGCCATAACGGCGTCATGCTCGACCGGCCGCACCTGGCCCGGGCCCAGGCGCTGCTCGCGGCCCGGCGCTCGTGAAAGTCATCGACGGGGACCTGGACCTGCGCGAGTTCCTGCGCCCCGGCGACCGCATCGTCCTCGGCCACGCCTGCGGCGAGCCGACGACGCTGGTCGAGGCGCTGCTCGCCCAGGCGGCCAGTATCGGCGGCCTGTCCGCCTTCCTGGCCACCAGCTTCTCCGGGCTGCTGACCCCGGAGTCCACGGCCGGCCTGGAAGTACTGAGCATGGGCGCGATCGGCGTGCTGCGCACGCTGACCCGGGCCGGCCGGCTCGGCGTGATCACGTGCCACGTCGGCCAGATCGGCCCGATGATCGAGGCTGGGCAGATCGGCTGCGATGTCGCCTTCGTCCAGGTCAGTGCGGCCGACACGGCCGGGAACCACAGTCTCGGCCTGGTCAGCGACTACACCCGGGCGGCGGTGGCCCGGGCCCGGGTGGTGGTGGCGGAGGTCAACGAGCGGGTTCCCTTCACCCACGGCGAGCGGCTGGCCGCGGCTGAGATCGACTACGCGGTGCCCGTCTCGCGCCAGCCGGTGGAGGTGCCGCCGG
>JAJKHX010000363.1 GCA_021154785.1 Nocardiopsis sp. | reverse complement strand
GCCCCTCGCCGAGGACCGGGACAGCGCGGCGCCGGATGACGGGGAACGTACCGACACGGCGCCGGGCACGGCCGGGGACCGCTCCGCGGGAGATAGCCCCGCCGCGGCGGGGAGCAGCACGATTCAGGGAGACGGCGCAGCGGAGACGGATGACGCCGAGGCGGACGGGCCTGAGCTCACCGCGGCCGACGTGGCCCTGCTGTCCGCCCCGGACACTGCGGATGCTCCAGATAACAAAGACAGCGCGGCCAGTACGGGCAGCGCGGCCAGTACGGGTAGCGCGGCCGGAGCGGGCACGTCGGCCGGAGCGGGGGAATCAGCGGCGGCGGCCGCGGCGCCGCGGCCAGGTGAGTCGGGGCGGTGGTTCCGGCCGTCCAAGGACAAGACCGGTTTCCTGGCCCTTCCGGGGGACGAGCTGGCCGGGGCGGGCGATGCGCCGCCGCAGGCGCCCGCAGCGCAGAGGCCGGCCCAGCCCTCAGGACCAGAGGGGCCGACCCAGCCTCGCGGACCATGGCAGGCTGGGCCGCCGAGCGGATTGAGCACGCCGCCAGGCCCCGAGCCGGATCGGGCGGTACCGCAGGCGCCGGAACAGGCAGCGCCGGAACAGGCAGCGCCGCCGGTTACGGCCGAAGAGCGGGAGCCGGCGACCAGACGCCGGGTCTCCCGCCGGGTGATGCTGCAGGCCGGCCTGATCGGCGGCGCCGGAGTGGCCGCGCTGCCGCTGCTCGCCCTGGTGGGCGGCATGGACCGGACGGACGCCGGGCCGACCGGCCTGTCTTTCTCGATGAACGCCAACTGGCTGTTCGGCGGGCAGTACACGTCGGGCTCGGAGAGCAGCTTCTACGACGACAGCAACTTCGCGCCGGTCACGGTGCCGCACACGGTCACCCCGCTGTCCTGGCAGAACTGGGACTACGCGGCCTGGCAGCAGGTGTGGATCTACCGGCGGCATTTCGCCGGGGGGCACCTGCTCGATCCGCACCGCCCGGGGAACCGGATCATGGTCGACTTCGACGGGGTCATGGTGAACGCCTCGGTGGCGATCAACGATCAGGTGGTCGCCACCCACCAGGGCGGTTACCTGCCCTTCGCGGCCGAGCTCACCGGGAAGGTCACCGCCGGCGACAACCTGCTCGCGGTCGTGGTGGACTCCCGCTGCCTGCCGGTACCGCCGGTCGGCATGGGGCGGGGCCCGAAGAGCGTCGACTTCTACCAGCCGGGCGGCATTTACCGTGACGTCCGGCTGCGGGTGCTCCCGCCGGTGTTCCTGTCCGACCTGTGGGCCCAGCCGGGCGACGTGCTCACCTCGCACCCCCGGGTGGATATCGAATGCGCCGTGGACTCGGCCGCCACGGCCGGCGCCTCCGGCACCCTCCTGGTCCAGCTGTTCGACGGGCAGACCCCGCTGGCGGCGCAGGCCATCGAGGTGAAGACCGGCTCGCCCGGGATCAGCCCGGCCAAGCTGAGCCTGACCGGGTTCGGGCCGGTCAGCCTGTGGTCACCGGACAGCCCCAAGCTGTACACGGTGCGGGCCACGCTGAACTTCCCCGGCATCGGCAGCCACGTGCTGTCCCGGCGGATCGGGTTCCGCGAGGCCGCGTTCAAGCCCGAGGGCTTCTACCTGAACGGGAAGCGGCTGCAGCTGTTCGGGCTCAACCGGCACCAGCTCTACCCGTACGCCGGCATGGCCATGCCCGGCCGGGTGCAGCGCAAGGACGCCGAGATCCTCAAGAACGAGTTCAACTGCAACATGGTGCGCTGCTCGCACTACCCGCAGTCCCCGTCCTTCCTCGATGCCTGCGACGAGCTCGGCCTGCTGGTCTGGGAGGAGGCGCCGGGCTGGCACAACGTGAGCGTCACCACGGCCTGGCAGGACCTCGTGCTGCAGGACGTCCGCGGCATGGTGACCAGGGACCGCAGCCGCCCCTCGGTGGTCATCTGGGGCACCAGGCTCAACGAGACCCGGGACTACCCCGGGCTGTGGGCGCAGACCCGGCAGGCGGTGCGGGAGCTCGACCAGACCCGGCCGAGCTCGGGGGCGATGGCGTTCCACGACGACACCGACTGGAACGAGGACGTCTTCGCCTACAACGACTACGCGACCGACGACAAGACCGGCGACGTTACGCTCCAGCCGCCGTTCCCCGAGCTGCCCTACCTGGTCACCGAGGCGGTCGGAGTGGAGTCGGTCAAGCCGCAGCACTTCGCCTGGGCTGATCCTCCGGCCTGGCTGGCCCGGCAGGCCGCCCTGCACGGCCAGGCCCACAGCCAGGCCCGCTCTGATCCCGCGTACTCCGGCCTGCTGGCCTGGGCCGGATTCGACTACGGCTCGCTGCTCGGCCCGGGCCCGTACGACATCAAGTGGGCCGGGGTGGCGGACGGCTTCCGGGTGCCCAAACCCGGCGCCGCCATCTACCAGTCCCAGGGCGACCCGGCCGTGCGCCCGGTCATCATCCCGGTGTTCTTCTGGGAGGCCGGCGGCGCGGCGCCGGCTCCGTCCCCGGCCGCGATGATCGCCAGCAACTGCGAGCGGCTCGAGGTCTTCGTCGGCGGCACCCTCGTGACCAGCGCCCGGCCCGCCTTCGACTCGCCGCTGTACGGCAGCCTGGCTCATCCGCCCTTCCTGGTCAACCTGCCCGTCAAGCTCCCGAAACCCGCTCCCGAGCTGCTCGTCCGGGGCTTCGCCGGCGGCCGCCAGGTCGCCGAGCTGCGGATGTCGGCTCAGCCGGACGGCGACACGCTGGCGATGACCGTGGACGACCCGGTCATCACGGCCGACGGCTCGGATGCGACCCGGGTGGTCTTCCGCGCCGTCGACTCCTACGGCAACCAGCGCCGGTACGGCAGCGGCCAGGTGACGCTGACCCTGTCCGGGCCGGCCACACTGGTGGGTGACAACCCGTTCGCGTTCGGTCAGTACGGCGGGCTCGGCGCGGTGTGGATCCGCTCGCAGGCGGGCCAGCCGGGCGCCGTCACGCTGACGGCGAGCCATCCGCAGCTCGGGCAGGCGGAGGTACAGGTCCGGTCCGAGAAGGCGAAGCACGCCAACGAACTGGCCTGACCCGGGAGGGCGCATGAGGCGGCGAGCGTGGCACGTGTTCCGGGCGCGAAGCCCCGCCCGTTCGGTCCCGGGTTCATCTTCTAAGCTAGCGAGGATGCGTCGCACGCCTGTGGTTTCCGTCTCCGAGCTGAGCCCGGCCGAGTTCACCGCCCGGCTCGACCAGCTGGTCGCGGTGTACGCGGCGGCGATGCGGCCGCCGCCGGAGCTGCTGGCGGGCCGCCGGGCGATCATGGCCGGGCACGCCGCCAACCCGGGGTTCCGCGCGCTGGCGGTCACCGACGACGCGACCGGCCAGGCGGCCGGCTTCGGCTACGGCTTCCATGGCGGGCCCGGCCAGTGGTGGCACGACACGGTGAACCGGGCGGTGCTCGCCAGCCGCGGCGACGCCGCCGCGGCGGCCTGGCTCAGCGACTCGTTCGAGGTCGCCGAACTGCACGTGGCACCGGACTACCAGGGCCGCGGGGTGGGCGCCGACGTGCTGCTGCGGCTGACCGCGGGCCGGCCCGAGCGGACCGCGCTGCTGTCCACCAGGGACGCTGACACCCCGGCGCGGCGGCTCTACCGCGGGACGGGCTTCACCGACCTGCTGACCGGGTTCCGCTTCTTTCCCGGCGGCGAGCCGCCCTACGCGGTGATGGGCGCCGAACTCCCGCTGCGGGCACGGTCCGCGGCCGGCCCGGGCGGGGCGATTCCCCCGGCCCGGTCGTAGAGACCGAGCCGCTGGTAGATCTCCTTAGTCGCGCGGGACCAGTTGAGCGTGTAGAAGTGCAGGCCGGGCACGCCTTCGGCGAGCAGCCGCTCGCACATCCCGGTCGCGTAGTCCACCCCGATCTCGCGCACCGCGGCCCGGTCGTCCGCCACTGCCTGCAGGCGCTCCCACAGCTCGGCCGGGATCCGGCAGCCGCCGAGCTCGATCGCCTTCTCGATCACCCGCAGGCTGGTAACGGGCATGATGCCCGGGATGATCGGCACGTCGCAGCCCTGCGCCGTGACCCGGTCCCGCAGCCGCAGGTAGTCCTCCGGGTAGAAGAACATGGTGGTGATCGCGAAGTCGGCCCCGGCCCGGCATTTGGCCACGAAGTAGCGCACGTCGGTCTCGGGATCGGGTGACCGCGGGTGCTGCTCGGGGAAGGCGGCCACCCCGACGCAGAACTCGCCGGCCGACTTGATCAGCCGGACCAGGTCCTCGGCGTAGGCCAGCCCGTCCGGGTGCGCGACCCATTCGGCGTTCGGGTCGCCCGGCGGGTCGCCGCGCAGGGCGAGCACGTTGCGCACCCCGACCGCCGCGTAAGACCCGATCACCTGCCTGAGCTAGGCCACCGAGTGGTTCACGGCGGTGAAGTGGCCGACGGGGGTCAGCGTGGTCTCCTCGGCGATCCGGCCGGTGACCCGGACGGTCCGGTCCCTGGTCGACCCGCCGGCCCCGTAGGTCACCGAGACGAACGTCGGGCGCAGCGGCTCGAGCTGCCTGATCGCCCGCCACAGCTGGCGTTCCTCCGCCTCGGTCTTGGGCGGCATGAACTCGAACGAGAACGCCTGCCCGCCGGACGCGAGCAGGTCACGGATCAGCGGTGAGTGCGGCGGGGCGGAGGCGTGCCTGGACGTCGCACCCCCCCGCCGACGCGGACGCGGCGGCATGGGGCCAGCCTAGCCGCTCGCCGGCGTTAACCGCAGGAGACGAATCACCCGGAAACCCGGTCCGCTAGAACGCGAGGGCCTGCGCCCGGCGGTTCACCTCGGTGGCCCGGTGCTTGGCGATCGCGTCGATCGGCGTGCCGGGCAGCGATTCGTCGGCCGTGAACAGCCAGCGAAGCGCCTCCACCTCGTCGAAGCCGCAGTCGCGGAGCAGGGTCAGGGTCCCGCACAGCCCCTTGACGATCTGATTGCCGTCAAGGAAGGCGGCCGGTACCGCGAGCGGCCCCTCGGGGCGGTTCACGGCCAGGAGCTTACGGTCACGCAGGAGCTGCTTCACTCGCCCAGCCGGAATACCGAGCTGGTCGGCCACGTCGGGGAGTGACAGCCATTCGCCGACAAGAGTGTCGGTCGTGGGATCAATCTGTGCCACGAGTCCAATGTCCCACGTCGGAGGCTCCTCCAAACACCCCTCATTAATGAGGGATTAATGGCTATCGATTGCAAATCGCCGATTCCGGTCAGGCGACGGCGGCCTTGACGGGGACAGCGGGGTCGGTGAGACGGGAGACGTCTACCGGTACGCCGGAGTCTATGAGACGGCGGGCCTGGAGCATGTCACGGGGGCGGCCGACGGTCAGCATGGCCACCAGCCGGCCGTCCGCCAGCCAGCCCGCCGCCCAGGCCGGCTCGGCCGGGTCGCCGCGCCACACCAGGAGGTCCGCCCCGCCGTGGTGCCCGACGTACTGCATCATCCGGCCGAATTGCTCGGACCAGAAATACGGCACCGGGTCGTACGCCTCGTCGCCGCCTGCCACGTTGGCCGCGGCCACCTCGGGCATGTGCAGGGCCACGTCCCAGTGCTCGACCCGCAGCCGCCGGCCGAACCGCCGCGACTCGAAGGCGGCGCAGTCTCCGACCGCGTAGACGCCTGCCCTGGACGCCCGCAGGCCGGCGTCGACGGCCACGCCGTTCTCCAGCCGCAGGCCGGAACCCTCCAGCCAGCCGGTGGCCGGCCGGACCCCGACCGCGGTGACGATCTCGTCGGCCGCCAGCCACTCGCCCCCGGCCAGGGCCAGCCCGCCGGGCTGGACGGCCTCGACCGCGGTCGCGACCTTCAGGTCCACCCCGGCAGCGGCGTACCAGCGGGCGGTCTGGGCACCGACCGGGGCGCCGATCGCGGCGGCCAGCGGCGCCGGCCCGGCTTCGACCACCGTGACCTGGCAGCCGTACCCGGCGGCGGCGGTAGCCAGCTCGGCGCCGATCCAGCCCGCCCCCACGATGGCCAGGCGCAGTGCCTTCCGAGGGGACTGAGCGGGCCGGATCAGGTCCCGCAGCGCCAGTGCGTCGTCGTAGGTGCGCAGGAAGCGCTGCCGCCCCTCGCCGGGCAGGGCGACCGGCAGCGACCCGGTGGCCAGCACCAGGTGATCGAACGGGTACGAGCCGCGGTCGGTGACCAGCTCGTCCCCCAGCCCGGTGACGGCCTCGCCGGGGCGGAAGCCGACGTCGAGCGCGGCGAAATCGGCCTTCAGCGACGGGTCCAGGTCCGGCTCGGTGAGCACCTTCTTGGACAGCGGCGGCCGGTCGTACGGCGGCCGCGTCTCGGCGCCGATCAAGGTGACCGGGCCGGCGAAGCCGCGCGCCCGCAGTTCCTCCGCCGTCCGCAGCCCGGACAGGCCGGCGCCCGCGATCACGACACGTCCGCTCTGCGTCATGACGGAGAGGTTACGCCCGGGCCGGAGCGGGCTGAGGTCCGGTCGTCCGCTCCGGCTCGTCGCCTATCATGAGCCGAACGGGGCTGGGTGCTCGCTCGCGCGGCCACCCTAAGCCGACCCATGGCTACCGGGGACACTGTGATTAACACTCCGGATAGGCAAAACAACCGTAAAATCGTCGCGATGGACGATACCCTGGCCGACCCTCTCACCGGGCGCCTGCTCGACGGGCGCTACGCGGTGACCGGGCGCATCGCGCACGGCGGGATGGCCACCGTCTACCAGGCCACCGATACGCGGCTGGACCGCGAGGTGGCGCTCAAGGTCATGCACGCCGAGCTGGCCCGGGACGAGGAGTTCAGGCACCGGTTCATCGGCGAGGCCAAATCGGTGGCGCGGCTGTCGCACCAGAACGTGGTCGCGGTCTTCGACCAGGGCGCCGACGGCCCGTTCCTGTACCTGGCGATGGAGTTCGTGCCCGGGCGCACGCTCAAGCAGCTGCTCAGGGACAGCGGGCGGTTCGCGCCCGCGACCGCGCTGGAGATCATGGCCGGCGTGCTCGACGGGCTCGCGGCCGCGCACGCCTCCGGGATCGTGCACCGCGACGTCAAGCCGGAGAACGTCCTGGTCACCGCCGACGGCCGGGTCAAGGTAGCCGACTTCGGCCTGGCCCGGGCGCTGTCCGCGGCCGGCCACACCCGGACCGGGCTGCTCATCGGTACGGTGGCCTACGTTCCGCCGGAGCAGGTCACCGGGGGACCCACCGGGCCTGCCGGGGACGTCTACTCGGCTGGGGTTATGCTCTTCGAGCTGCTCACCGGCCGCCCCCCGTTCAGCGGCGACACCCCGCTGTCGATCGCGTACCAGCACGTCAACTCCGGTGTCCCGGCACCGTCCACGCTGGTGCCCGGCATCCCCGCGGCGGTCGACCAGCTGGTGCTCGCGGCGACCACCCGGGACCCGGCCCAGCGGCTGCCCGACGCGGTCGAGTTCGGCCGCGCGGTCCGCCGGGTCCGCGAAGGCCTGGGCGAATCCAGCGGGCTCACCGGCGCGATGGGAGCCGGCCTGCAGGGCCTGACCGAGGCGCCCTGGCTGGACCTGGACACGCCCGCGGCGACCGGCCAGTTCAGCAGCGGCCAGTTCAACGGCGGCCAGTTCAACAGCGGCCAGTTCAACAGCGGCCAGTTCAGCGGCGGCGGGCAAGCTGATTCTCATACGCTGGTGGTGGACCGCGAGGAGGCCCTCCGGCATACCGACGGAGGTCGCCACCAGGGCGGCCGTCAGCACGGCGGCGGGCGCGAGCCGTTCCTGGGGCGCTGGCTGTTCGGCCCCCGGCTGGCCATCGTCGTGCTGGTCATCGTGCTCGGCGTCGGGCTCGGGCTCGGCGGCTGGTGGCTCACCTCCGGGCGGTTCACCGAGGTGCCCACGGTCTCCGGGGTCAGCGTCAGCCAGGCCACCGCCGTGCTGACCGCCGACGGCTTCGCCGTCCGGGCGGGCCAGCGCCAGGTGCACAGCAACACGGTAGCCAAGGGCTCGGTCGTCGGCACCAGCCCGGCCGGGCGGGTGGCGAAGGGCACGGCGGTCACCATCGAGGTATCGAGCGGCCCGTTCACCTCCGCGGTGCCCGCGGTGAAGGGCGAGAAGCAGGCCGACGCCCAGGCCGCGCTGCAGCGCGTCCACCTGGGCTCCACCATCGTCAAGGTCGCCTCGAACGCCCCGGTGGGCACGGTGACCGGCACCAGGCCGGCGGCCGGCACGACCTGGCCGCAGACCAGGCTAGTCACGATCATGGTCGCGGCCGGGCCGCCGCTGCCGGACTTCACCGGCATGGACATCAACGCCGCCCTGCAGCTCGCCGGCCGGGACAAGGTGACCCTGCAACAGCAGCAGGACAACAACAGCCAGCAGGCCAAGGGCATCATCACCGGCCAGCAGCCGACCGCGGGCGGGGTGTTCCAGCCGGGCCAGACCGTGGTCGTCCAGGTGTCCACCGGGCCCCAGCTGGTCGCCGTGCCCAGCCCGATCGGCATGTCCGTGAAGGACGCCACCCAGCTGCTCGAGAACGCCGGGTTCCAGGTCAAGGTGAACCGGTTCGGCTTCTTCGACAAAGTGTTCGACTTCTCTCCGGTAGACCAGGCCCCCCGCGGCAGCACCATCACCCTCGACGTCGGCTTCTGATCCGCGGACGGCATGCGCTAGCATGGCCGACATGCGTGAGCAGTTCTGGTTCTGGTTTGGCTACCGGTCCGGGTTCCGGACGGTCGCCCGCCAGAGCTTGCGCTGACGGAAGCGACCTAACGGAACCCCGGGCCATCGGCTCGGGGTTTTTTCATGACTGGAGGCGGATGAGATGGTCGTGGTGATGACGGCGGAGGCCGGCGAAACGGAAGTCGACGGCGTCGTCGACCGGGTGCGATCGGCGGGCGGCGACGCCTTCGTCAGCCGCGGCATGTCGCGGACGATCGTCGGCCTGGTCGGTGACGTGGACCACCTGGACACGCTGAACCTGCGGGGCATGCCGGGAGTCAGCGACGTGGTGCGGATCACCTCGCCGTACAAGCTGGTGAGCCGGGAGCACCACCGGGAGCGCTCGGTGATCCGGGTGGGCGGCGTCCCGATCGGGCCGGACACGCTGACCGTCATCGCCGGGCCGTGCGCCGTCGAGACGGCCGAGCAGACGCTGGCGTCCGCGCAGATGGCCAGGGCGGCCGGCGCGTCGCTGCTGCGCGGCGGGGCCTACAAGCCGCGGAGCTCGCCGTACGCGTTCCAGGGACTGGGCGAGGCCGGGCTGAAGATCCTCGCCGAGGTGCGGACGGAGACCGGCCTGCCGGTGGTGACCGAGGTGGTCGACCCGGGCGACGTGGACCTGGTGGCCAGCTACGCGGACATGCTGCAGGTCGGCACGCGCAACATGCAGAACTTCCCGCTCTTGCAGGCGGTCGGCGGGGTGGGCAAGCCGGTGATGCTCAAGCGGGGCATGAACGCCACCATCGAGGAATGGCTGATGGCCGCCGAGTACATCGCCCAGCGCGGCAACCTGGACATCGTGCTGTGCGAGCGCGGCATCCGGACGTTCGAGAAGGCCACCAGGAACACGCTGGACATCAGCGCGGTCCCGGTCGCGCAGCGGCTGTCGCACCTGCCGGTGATCGTGGACCCGTCGCACTCCGGCGGCCGCCGTGACCTGGTGCTGCCGCTGTCGCGGGCCGCGATCGCGGTCGGCGCGGACGGTGTCATCGTGGACGTGCACCCGCATCCCGAGTCGGCGCTGTGCGACGGCCCGCAGGCCCTGGTCGAATCCGACCTGCGCGAGCTGGCCGCGGTCGCCGCCCACCTGTCCCCGCTGGTCGGCCGCACCCTCACCCCGGCCCCGGCGATTCCCCGCGAGGCCGCCCTGGCCTGAGGTGCTAAGGGTTTTCCGGGCGGTATTCCTGGGCGCTCCTGGCCAGTTCCCCGGCCAGGTCGTCGACGTCCAGCCGGTCCTCGATGCGGTGCAGGTCGTCGAGCCGGGCCCGGGTCTCGACCTGGCGCGGGGCGAGCAGCGTGCAGCAGTCCTGGTCGGGCAGCTCGGAGATGGCCAGGGTGCGGATCCGGCGGGCCTCGTCCATGATCTCGGACTTGTCCCAGCCGATCAGCGGGCGCAGGATCGGCAGCCGGACCGCGTCGTCGAGCGCGGTGATGTTGGTGAGGGTCTGGCTGGCGACCTGGCCGAGCGAGTCGCCGGTGATCAGCGCGGTAGCGCTCAGCCTGCGGGCCAGGGCCTCGCCGGTCTTGAGCATCAGGCGCCGCTGCGCCACGATCAGCAGCCGGTCCGCGCCGGAGGATTTCAGGGCCTGCTGCGCCTTGCCGAACGGCACCACGAACAGGCGCGACCCGCCCTGGAACCGGTCCAGGCCGCGGACCAGCGCGTAGGCCTTGTAGATCGACTCCGGCCCGGTCAGCGGCATGCCGGAGAAGTGCAGGAAGAAGCAGCGCAGGCCGCGGCGCATCATCCGGTAGGCGGCGACCGGCGAGTCGATGCCGCCGGACATCAGCACGACGCCGCGGCCGCTCATCCCGACCGGCAGGCCGCCCTGGCCCGCCATGCCCTCGGTGAACACGAACACCTCGTCCTGGTCCACCTCGACGAACACGGTGGTATCCGGGCGGGACAGGTTGACGCTCAGCCCGTGCGCCTCCTGGATCTCCCGGCCGACCCGCACGCCTATTTCGCCGGAGGTGAGCGGAAAGCGCTTGTCGCGGCGGCGGGCGCGCACCGCGAAGGTGCCGGTGGCGTCCTTGGTCAGCCCCATCGCGGCGGCGGAGACCGCCTCGGGCGTTTTCGGCACCCGGACCGGCACGCAGACCCGGACGATGCCGGGCACGTCCCGCATCCGCTCCGCGATCTTGTCCGCGGCCCGGGCCCAGCCCGCCGGGCCGCGCTGCCTGCCGTCGGCGACGCGCAGCAGGATGACCCCCTCACGCTGGCGCAGGTCGGCCGGCACGCCGACGTCGCGCAGGGCGGCGCGGATATTGGCCTGCAGGATGCGCTCGAACTGCTGCCGGTTCCGCCCCTTGAGCACGATCTCGCCCAGCTTGAGCAGCACGCACGGCTCATCGGGCCCGTGCGGGCGCGGGGAATCAACGGTCGGCACTCCCCTAGTCTGCCAGGAGGAAATCCGTAGCGGAGAACAGATCGCGGGGGTAAGCACGAACCGGGAAACGGGGGCTAGCCCCAGTGCCCCGCGGCCCGGCCGTCGATAGCGTGATCGCGTGAGCATCAGGGATGAAGTCCGCGCCTCGGCCGCGGCACACCGTGATCTCGGCCCCGGCTACGACACCGCCGTGGCCGAGGGACTCGTCGAGCGCATCGGCGAGGAAATCGACCGGCGCGTGGACGCCCGACTGTACGGCGGCCAGGTGCCCTATACCGATCCGCAGCCGCGGCCGCAGCCCCGGCTGCGCCGGGAGCCACTGCCCGGGCGGCTGGGGTTCGGCACCGTGGTGCTGGCCCTGGGCTCGATGAGCCTGGCGGTCGGAGCCTCGGCGGCGGTCCTGCATCCGGGAACCGGCCAGGCGGGCACGCAGTGGCTGGTCGCGCTGATCTGGCTGGTGATCGGCGCCATCAACATCGCCTACGCCCGGCACCGGTGGTAACCGGCAGCTCATTTGTGGTGATTGCCCGGCGCGTTATAGCGTGCGCTCATGAGCAGCGACCACGAGGCGGAGATCCGCGCTTCGGTGGGCGCGCACGCCGACCTCGGCCCCGACTATGACGACGGCGTGGCCGAGGGCCTGGTCGAGCGCATCGGGGCGGAGATCGACAAGCGGATAGACGCGCGGCTCGGGCAGTTCGGCGCCACCGGGGCTCCCGGGCCGGCTCCGGGATCTCCCGGGCCCGCCGGGCCGGCTCCTGGGCTTCAGGGGCCCGCGGCGCCGGCCGGCGCCCAGCCAGGGCTCCCCTTGCCGGCCGGCGCCCTGCCGGTCACCACGGGGCCGGCCACCACGGGGCCGGCCACCATAGGGCCGGCCGGTGCTATGCCAGCCGGGACCGTGCCGGGCCTGCCCGGAGTCCATCCCCCGCCGGCGGGATACCCGGGATATCAGGGATACCCGGGCTACCTGGGACCCGTGCTGCCGCCCGGGTACCAGGTGGGGCCGCCGCCGGCCCGGCCGTCCGAGGTCGGGGCGCGCAACGTGGCAACGACGGTCATCGCGCTCGGGTCCATGACCCTGGGCGTCATCGCCACCGCGATCGTGGCGCACGCGGCCGACCTCGGCGGGCAGGGGTTCATCATCTTGCTCATCTGGGCCGCCATCGCGGTCGTCAACATCGCCCACGCGCGCCGTCCCTGACGGCGCCGCCGCTGCCCGCGCCGCCCTTGGCGGTGCGGGCTAGGCGGGAGGCAGGACGCCGCACAGGAGGCGGTTGTCGCCACGCTGCCACAGGGTGCCGACCTCGGTGAAGCCGGCCGTCCGGAGGGCCTCGACGTGGGTGGCGAGCTGGGCCGACTGCGTGCCGCCGTGGTGCCCGGCGTCTACGCGGCGGCGGTCGCGTTCGGCTACGTGCGGGGCCAGCACCGGGTCGGCGGCCACCGCCTTCCACCAGTCGTGCCAGTTCTCCGGGTGCCCGCCGGGGAAGCGCCGCCGGTCCTCGCGCTGGCGCAGCGCCAGGTCCAAGGCGGCCAGCACCGGGGTCTGGCTGGCGTTCAGGGTGAAGTGGTCGCCGTCGAGCAGCAGGCCGCCGGGCCGCAGCACGGCGGCCAGCTCGGCGTACAGGGCGCGCAGATCCGGCTCGGGCAGCCAGTGCAGGGCGGTGGTGCTGACCGCGGCGTCGGGCGCCCGGTCCAGGCCCAGCCCCGCGGACCAGCCGGGGGTACGCAGGTCCAGGTCGGCGAAGCGCAGTCCGGGCACGTCCGCGTAGGCGGCCCGGCCCAGCGTCATCGATACCGGGTCGGCGTCGATGCCGATGACCGTGGCGCGCGGCAGCCGGGCGAGCAGCCGGACGGCCAGCGAGCCGGGACCGCAGCCGACGTCGAGGACGAGCGGGTCGGGCCGCCCGGTCCCTTCCTCAACCGCGTCGATGAGCGCGGTGAACCGGTCCTCGCGGTCCGGCAGGCCTTCCTCCTGCTGGCGGTCCCAGCGCTCGATCCAGTCCCGCGCGGTATCACGGTCGAGTTCCGGCACGCTGACTCCCTGGCGACTAGTTACTGGCTAAGATGACTTTGACAGTCACTACGCTAGGCGGGGAGATGTAACTGGTCAAGTGAATTTCAACAGTCACATGGACATCGTGATCCGGGTCGCCGCCGAGCTGGTGAACCTGCTCACGCCCGGGGAGGACCGGGGGCGCCGGTACGTCCCGCCCGAGGACGACGAGCGCACCGCGGCCGTCGGCGCCGTCCTGCGCGGGGCCGGCGCGCGCGAGGCGACCTGGGAGGAGGCCGCCGAGCTGTGCTTGGTGGCGGCCGAACTGCGCGGCGTGTTCGAGGCCGTCAGCACCGGCGCCGTGGACGACGCCGCCCGCCAGGTCAACGCGCTGCTCATCCGCACCGGAGCCCGGCCGGAACTCGAGCGGCACGACGGGGAGCCCTGGCACCTGCACTTCCACTCCGCCGACGGCACGCTGCCGGACGGCTGGGCCGCGGGCTGCGGCACCGGCCTCGCAGTAGTGCTCGGCGGCGAGCTGCACGACCGGCTCGGCGTCTGCACCGCGCCCCGGTGCGACCGGGTCTACGTCGATACCTCGCGCAACGGCACCCGCCGGTACTGCTCGACCTCGTGCCAGAACCGGGTCAAGACCGCCGCGTTCCGCGCGCGCTCGACCTGAATTTCGCGGACCAGTACGACCAGGGACAGCAGACCCGAAAATGTCGTACCCCCCTCGTAATGTGTCGTCCATGAACCCACCACGCAGACGCCGCGCTGACCCGCCCGATGAGCGGTGCGGGTGCGCGGAATGCGAGGCGCTTTCCGGGGGCGCCGGTCTGGACCCGGATGCATGCATGCAGGCCGTCGCCGACGACATCCGTACTGTCGGCTGGTCGGTCTCCGCCGTCCTGGGCGACGAGATCGCGCCGCCCTGGGCGTACACCGTGGGTCTGTGGCTCAGCTACCAGGGCCCTGAGCTGACCATGTTCGGCCTGCCGGTCGAGCATATGACGGTCATCCTCAACTCGATCGGCGAGCGCATCGCCAGCGGCGCGGTGATCGAGGCCGGGGACCAGGTCGACGGCATCTGCCCGTGCTCGCTCACCATCCGGCCGGTGCACGAAAGCTGGCGCCGGACCAGCATGTTCGCGGTCTCGGACCGGTACCACGGGTACGTCAGGCCGCCTTACCTGCAGGTGGTGTGGCCGGACCGGCGGGACCACTATCCCGGTGAGGCCGGGTTCCAGTTCAAGTACGACGGCAGGCAGCCGCTGCTGTGGCTTCCGCGGGACGACAACCCGCCCAGCGTCTGGACCCGGATCGACCAGCTCTGCTGACCGGCACCGTGCTGGCCGGTCTGGCGGGAAGTTTCCGGCGCCTCGCCTGGTTAAAACTGTTTGCCAGCGCGCGGCACGGCTGGCTAGCGTCGGGCCAGATGACCGGCAGGAACGCCGCGTCAACCGGAAAGGACAGGTCCGATGTCACGGGGCAGGCTCACCCGCCGGTTCCCCGTGCTCGGGATCCGGGATTTCCGCTTCCTGCTCGCGGACCGGCTCATCGCACCGGCGTCGGTCGGCTTCTCGCTCGTCGGCGTCTCCTTCGCCGTGCTCAAGGCGACGAACTCCGCCACCGACCTGTCCTACGTGCTCGCCGCGCAGATCGCGCCCTCGCTGGTGTTCGTGCTCATCGGCGGCGTCGCCGCGGACCGGTTCCGGGCGCAGCGGGTCATCGTGGCGGCCAACCTGCTGATGGCCCTCGGCGAGGGCACCTTCGGCATCCTGGCGCTGGCCGGCAACCCGCCGTTGTGGGCGATGCTCGGACTCGAGGCGGTTACCGGGACCGGGGTCGCGCTGTTCTACCCGGCCTCGCAGGCCCTGCTCCCCCGCATCGTCCCCGACAGCGGTCTGCAGGAGGCGAGCGCGCTCAGCCGGCTGGTGATGAACACCGGCCAGATGGCGGGCGCCGCCGCGGCCGGCCTGCTGGTGGCGGCGGCCGGCCCGGGCTGGGCCCTGGTGCTGTGCGGGGCCGGCATGGTGGCCACCGTCCCGATGCTGATGGCCATCCGGGCCGCGGGCCCCGTACCTGCGCCGGGCAGCGCCGCTCCGGACAGCGCTGCCCCGGCCAGCACCGCGCCGGCCCGGAGCATGATCGCCGAGCTGCGCGCGGGCTGGTCGGAATTCCGGTCCCACACCTGGCTGTGGGTGATCGTCGCCCAGTTCGGCGTGGTGATGATGGCCTGGTACGGGGCGTTCTCCGTGCTCGGCCCGGTGGTGGCGCGGGAGCACCTGGGCGGCCCGGCCGCCTGGGGTGCGATCACCGCGGCGGACGCGTTCGGCCTGATCGCGGGCGGCATGGCCGCACTGCGCTTCACGCCCCGGCGTCCGATGCTGTTCGTCGTGGTCACCGGGGGCGCGATCGCCATCTCGCCGCTGTCGCTGGCGATGGTGCTGCCGCTGCCCGCGGTGTGCGCCGCGTCGTTCGGTCTCGGCGTGTTCGTCGAGCTGATGATGGTGCAGTGGACGGTCGCGATGACGCGGAACATCCCGCCGGACATGCTGGCCCGGGTCTCGTCCTACGACGTCCTCGGCTCGGTCATGGCGATGCCCGCCGGCGCGCTGATCGCCGGCCCGCTGGGCACCGCGATCG
>JAJKHX010000362.1 GCA_021154785.1 Nocardiopsis sp. | reverse complement strand
TGGTAGATCGTGGTGACGGTCCTGGTGGCGGGCACCTGCAGGCCCGGGAGCAGCCGGGCGGCGGCGGCCGCCCCGGTCGCCACGACCACCACGTCGGCGGGACGCTCGGTTCCGTCCGCGAGCAGCACGCCCTGGCCGGTCAGCGCGCTGACCGGCGTCTCCAGCCGGACCGTGGCGGGCGGCAGTGCCGCCGCCAGCTGCTCGGGGACCGCCGCGATGCCGTGCCGGGGCAGGCACAGGGTGCCGCGCAGCATGCTCCGCCAGACCAGGTGGAAGAAACGGCTCGAGGTCTCCAGCTCGTCTTCCAGGAACACCCCGGCCAGGAACGGCCGGAACAGCCGCTCGATCAGGTCGCCGGAGATCCCCGCGCGGCGCAGCGCGGTCAGCGTGGCCTGGTCCCGCCGGTGCCGGATCCGGCTGGCCGGGACGAGCACGTCGCGGCTGGTCAGCAGGCCCAGGGCTGCCCAGTCACGCGGTCCGGCCAGGTGGCCGGTGACGGCCTCGGCCGCCCGTCGCGGCTGCCTGGTCGGGTCGGTGAACCGCACCCGCCCGCGGCTGGTGTGCAGCAGCATCCCCGGGGTGAACGGGCGGAGCTGCAGGGCGCGCAGGTCGATCCGCCGCCGCACCTGCGGGTAGGAGGTGTTGAACAGCTGGAAACCGTGATCGAGCAGGAAGCCGCCCTGCTGGTCGGTGCGCATCCGGCCGCCCACGGCGTCGCCCGCCTCGAGAATCCGCACCGCCGCGCCCGCCGCGACCAGGTCGCTGGCGCACGCCAGGCCCGCCAGCCCGGCGCCGATCACGACAGCCCGAAGTGCGCTCCTGCTCATGCCACCTGCCCCACTCGCTCGTCGTCCAGCAAGAATGCTGTCATGGCTTCGTATTTCGTTAACCCCGATGCGGTAGCTCACGCCGAGCACCTCATCGACAGCCGTCAGTACGTGCTCGACAGCGACTGGGGGAAGGTCCAGCCTAGCGCGAGCGACCGGAACGCCTACCTCGAGCGGCACTCGTGGGACGAGTACGCCCGCTGGCATCTCGGCCTGACCGAGGGCGCCAACGACGAGACGAAGGCCCGCTACGCCTTCGTGTACGGGGACTTCAGGCGCATCCACCGGATGGGCATCATCGCCTGCATGTACCGGGCGGCCGAGTGGCGGCACAAGGACGTCGAGCTGGCCGCCCACGAGCTCCTGCAGCGGCTGGACCGGCTGACGGCATAAGCGGACGGCGTAAGCGCGGACGGCGTAAGCGGGGCGGGCGCACCGGGTCGTCGCCGAGCGCGCGCCGCAGCTCCGCGATCCGGTTGTCCACAGCCCGGGTGCCGACCGGGAAATCGAATCTCCACAGCACCTCGAGCAGCCGGTCCCGGCTCAGCAGCTCGTCGGGGTGGGTGATCAGGTAGTCGAGCAGCAGCGCCGCCTTGGCGTGAGCACCAGCTCGGTATCCCGCAGCCAGGCCCGCCGGGAGATCCGGTCCATCCGCAGGTCGCCGGCCCGCAGCGTCGGCGCGGCGGACAATGGCCTGCGCCCGGGCCGCGCGCGGCGCAGCACCGCGCGCAGCCGCGCGAGCAACTCATACGGGTCGAAGGGCTTGTTGAGGTAGTCGTCCGCGCCCTCGTCGAGCGCGATCGCGCCGTTGCGATGGGCTCGCCCGCTCCTGCCATCAGGCAGATTTTCGCTGTACGATCCCGGCATGAACCCATTGTCGGGCGTCCTCAGCGAGGCATGGCAGATGTACAAGGCACACGCCATGCATCTCCTCGCGATTGCCTTCGTCATCTACCTGGCGGCGGCGATCATCGCCGCCCTCCTCGCCCTGACCGGGAACTTCGTCGGGGCGGTACTCGGCTCCCTGGTGGGTATCGTAGCGGCCTTCCTGCTGCAGGCGACGCTGGTCAAGGCGGTGCAGGACGTGCGCGACGGACGCGTCGACCTGTCCATCGGCGAGACCGTGCGCGCCGCCACCCCGTACATCCTGTCGGTCGCCGGCGCCTCGATCCTGGCCGGCATCGCCATCGTCATCGGGCTGATCCTGATCATCGTCCCGGGCCTGTACCTGATCACGATCTGGGCGGTGATCGTGCCGGTCATCGTCCTGGAGGGATCGGGGGTATTCGCCTCCTTCGGGCGCAGCCAGCAGCTCGTCCGCGGCAACGGCTGGCACGTGTTCGGCACCCTGGTGCTGGTGTGGATCATTATGCTGGTGGTGAATATCGTGCTCGCCGTGATCTTCAGTGCCCTGCCGGCTGCGCTCAGCAACGGGCTCAGCTCGGTCATCTCGGGCACGCTCATCTCCCCGTTCATCGCCCTGGTCGTGACCCTCGTGTATTACCGCCTCTCCGGCGCCCCCTCCGAGCCCGCGCCGCCGACCGCGGGATACGGCGGATACCAGCAGATGCCGTAACGCTCTCCGGAATACAGCCCGCGGCCTGCCTGACGATCGTCGTCAGGCAGGCCGCGGCCATTTCCACCCGGCGCCCCCGTGGGCCGGGGGAGAAGGAGGTCCCTACGCCCGGACCGCGGCGGCCTGCGCCCAGTGCTGTTCCAGGTGCGGCACGAGGTCCTGCGGGCGCTCGTCGGGGAAGAACAGCCGCGCGCCGCCGACGGTGATCACGCGGGTGGTGCCGGGAATGGTGTCCCGCAGCCAGTACGCCCAGGAGACGTCGAAGAAGTCGTCCCCGGTGCCCCACACCACCAGGGTGGGTACGGTCAGCTCGGCCAGCAGTGGCGTGACCGCGGTCAGGTCGCCGTCGTCGAGGGCGACCAGCAGGCGCTCGAAGTGCCGGGCGCGCTCGATGGTGCCGCACCACGGTTCCAGGTAGGCGCGGATGACCGCCGGGTCGATCTGCTCCAGGTGCTCGTAGCCGGTGCCGAAGGCGAGCTGCGCGGCGCTGCCGAGGTCGGCCAGCATCGCGACCGCGGTCGGTGCGAGCTGGCCCGCCGCGGCCAGTTCGACGACCGGCTTGAACGCCTCGGGTGGGGTGTTGCCGCTGGTGTCGCAGTTGGTGAGCGTGAACGTCGCCAGCCGCTGCGGGTGCCGGGCGGCGAAGATCTGGGCGATCGCCCCGCCGGTGTCGTTGGCGACGAGATCGATGCCGGTGAGTCCGAGCGCGTCGCAGAAGTCCTCGAGGCCGGCCGCCAGCGCGGTGAGGGACAGGTCCTGCCCGTCGGCCACCGGGCTGCGGCCGTGCAGCGGCAGGTCGAGGGCGATGCAGCGGCGCTGGGCGCTCAGCGCGCCGATGACGTTGCGCCAGAGGCAGGCGTTGGTCGCGATGCCGTGGACGAACAGGGCCACCGGCCCGGTGCCGATGTCGAGGTAGCTGATCTCGCCGGAACGGGTCGCGACGCTGTGCCGGGCGGCGTCAAGTTCCTGAAGCTGCATTACGATCGCCTTCCTGATGATGCGCTAGCCTTATTGGACCGACTGTCGGTTTATAGAAACAAACCGTCAGTCGGTTTGTCAACCGCTTTGGAGCCGGGATGGACCGACCGAACAAGAACGTCGCCCGCGGGGAGGCGACGCGAAGCCAGCTGCTCGCGATCGCCACCCGGATGTTCGCCGAGCACGGCTACGAGGACACCTCGATCGAGGCGGTGCTGAGGGAGGCGGGAGTCAGCCGGGGCTCGCTATATCACCACTTCGCGAGCAAGGAGGTCCTGTTCGAGGCCGTGGCCGAGGAGGTCGAGACCAGCGTCGGGGCGCAGACCTTCGCCGCCGCGGCCGAGGCCGCCGCCGACGGTCCGGTGGCCGCGCTCCGGGCCGGGGCCGTGGCCTGGATCCGGCTGGCGGGCGATCCGGTGGTGCGGCGGATCCTGCTGATCGACGCGCCGTCGGTCCTCGGCTGGGAGAAATGGCGGGCGATGGAGGAGCACCACGCCCTCGGCGGGATCAAGATGACGCTCCAGGTCGTCGTCGAGGAGGGAAAGCTGCGGCCGGAACTGGCCGACACGCTCGCCCACGTGCTGCTCGCGTCGATGAACGAGGTGGCGCTGCTGGTCGCCCGGGCGCAGGACAAGGAGACGGCGATGAAAGACGGCGCCGACGCCATCGACGAACTCATGCAGCGGCTATTCACCTGACGCCGGGGCCGCCTGACGCCGGGGCCGCGGGGCCGCCTAGCTTCCCGTCGCGCGCGCCGCGGCCCGGCCGGCCTCGCGCCCGCTGAACAGGCACCCGCCGAGGAAGGACCCCTCCAGCGACCGGTAGCCGTGCATCCCGCCGCCGCCGAACCCAGCCGCCTCGCCCGCCGCGAACAGCCCGGGTACCGGCTGCGGTACCGGGTCCCGGCCGAGCACCCGGCCGGACAGGTCGGTCTGCAGGCCGCCCAGCGTCTTGCGGGTCAAGATGTTGAGCCGGACGGCGATCAGCGGGCCCGCCTTCGGGTCCAGGATCTTGTGCGGCGCCGCGGTCCGGGCTATCCGGTCGCCACGCGAGCGGCGGGCATTGCGGATCGCCATGACCTGCAGGTCCTTGGTGAACGGGTTGTCGATCTCGCGGTCCCGGGCGACGATCTGCCGTTCCAGGCCGGCCAGCTCGATCAGCGGTTCGGGGGTCAGCTTGTTCATGCCCGCGACGAGCTCGGCCAGCGTCCCGGCGACCACGAAGTCGGCCCCCTGCCGCTTAAACGCCTCTACCGGGGCCGGGGCGCCGGGCCGCACCCGGGACAAGGTGAGCTTGACGTCCTTGCCGGTCAGGTCGGGATTCTGCTCCGATCCCGACAGCGCGAACTCCTTCTCGATGATCTTCTGGGTCAGGACGAACCAGGAGTAATCGAAGCCGGTGGCGCGGATGGCCCCCAGCGTGCCGAGGGTGTCGAACCCGGGGAAGTGCGGCGCCGGGAACCGCTGGCCGCGCGCGTCGAACCACAGCGAGGAGGGGCCGGGCAAGATCCTGATGCCGTGCCCGGGCCAGATCGGATCCCAGTTCTGGATGCCCTCGGTGTAGTGCCACATCCGGTCTTCGTTGACCAGCCGGGCGCCGGCCCGCCCGGCGATGGCCAGCATCCGCCCGTCGACGTGCTCGGGCACCCCGGTGATCATCCGGTCCGGGGCGGCGCCCAGCCGGTCCGGCCAGTTCTCGCGGATCAGCCCGAGGTTGCCGCCGATCCCGCCGGAGGTCACGATCACCACCGGGGCGTGCAGCTCGAACTCGCCGGCCTCGGCGCGCGAGCTAGGGGTCCCGCGCGCGGCCTGGCTCGGCTCCAGGATCGCGCCCCGCACCCCGTCGACGCTCCCGCCGGTGACGGTCAGCGCGTCCACCCGGTGCCGGAACCGCAGCGTGACCCGGCCGCCCGCCGCCGCCTCCCTGACCTGCTGCTCGAACGGCGCGATGACGGCCGGCCCGGTGCCCCAGGTGACATGGAAGCGGGGGACCGAGTTGCCGTGCCCGTCGGCCAGGTAGCCGCCTCGTTCGGCCCACCCGACCAGCGGGAACCAGCGCACCCCCAGGCCGTGCAGCCAGGACCGCTTCTCCCCGGCGGCGAAGTCGACGTAGGCCCGCGCCCACCGGTACGCCCAGTAGTCCTGGCCCGCCGGGTCGTCGGGGCCGCGGTCGAAGAACGCGCTGCCCAGCCAGTCCTGCCAGGCCAGCTCGGGGGAATCCTTGATCCCCATCCGGCGCTGCTCCGGCGTGCCGACCAGGAACAGGCCGCCGAACGACCAGAACGCCTGCCCGCCCAGGTTCGACTCGGGCTCCTGGTCGAGCAGGAACACCCGCCGTCCCGCCCGCGCCAGCTCCGCGGTGGCGACCAGCCCCGCCAGCCCCGCGCCGACCACGATCACATCCGCGTCCATCTGGTCATCATCCCCGATCGGCCTTCGTGACGCGGACCGGGACCGGCTAGCATCGGCGGGTGCCCAATCCCGGATTCGACGCCTCCCGGCCGCACGTCTCCCGCGTCTACGACTACCTGCTGGGCGGCAAGGACAACTTCGCCGCCGACCGGGCCGTCGCCGACCAGATGATCGCGGCTCTGCCCGCCGTCCAGGTGGGGGTGCGGGCCCAGCGCGACGTCCTGGGCCGCGTGGTCCGCTATCTCGTCGGCGAGGCCGGCGTCGGGCAACTGCTGGACATCGGCTCGGGCCTGCCCACCGCGGAGAACGTGCACGAGATCGCCCAGCGGATGGACCCCGCCACCCGGGTGATCTACGTCGACAACGACCCGGTCGTGCTCAGCCACGCCCGGGCGCTGCTGGCCGACGACGAGGCGACCTTCGTCGCCGACGGCGACCTGCGCGATCCCGCGGGCATCCTGGCCGCCCCGGCCGTGCGGGATCACCTGGACTGGGATCAGCCGGTGGGCCTGCTGATGTGCGGCATCCTGCACTACATCCTGGACGAGGAGGACCCGGCCGCGCTGACCGGGACGCTGTACCGCGCGCTGCCGCCCGGCAGCTACGTGTTCATCCACCATCTGCTCGATACCGAGGACCCGGCCACGGCCACCTTGCAGGACCAGATGCGGGCCGGCCTCGGCCGGGCCCAGTTCCGGACGATGGCCCAGATCAGGAAGCTCTTCGACGGTCTCGAGCTGGTCGATCCCGGCGTGGTCCCGGTCTCCGACTGGCGGCCCGGCGCCGCAAATCCTGGCCCGAGCGGCCACCCGGTCCTGCAGATGGCCGCGGCGGGCGTGGCCCGCAAGGCGTGAAAGCCAGCCCGTTCGGCGGAAAGTAGGGCCCACAACCACTGAATTTCAGAGATAGCTAACCCGGCAATCCGGCCGGCCGGGTTGGTACATTACGAGACCTGACATGGATGCATTTGCTGAGTTCTTCCGCGCAGCGGGCGCGACCGAGGCTGATCCGGACGGGCGCGAGCCATACGGTTACCAGGCGCGGATGGCCCGAGACGGGCTTCCTGCCCTGGTAGAAGCACCGACTGGGACGGGCAAGACGGGGATCATCCTGTCCTGGCTGTGGCGGCGGCTGTACGCGGATCCGGGATCGACACCGCGGCGGCTGGTGTACGCGCTGCCGCAGCGGAGCCTGGCCGAGCAGGTCGCGGGTCAGGTCGCTCGGTGGCTGGCCAACCTGGGGCTGGCGGATCAGGTCGCGCTGCATGTGGTGCCGGGCGGGGCGGGGGAGTCGCGGCCAGACTGGCGGATGGACATGCACCAGCCCGCAATCCTCATCGGCACAGTGGACGCCCTGGTCAGCAAGGCGCTGAACCGGGGTCACGGCATCGGGCGGTCCTTCCGCCCGATCGACTACGCGCTGGTCACGAACGGCGTGCACTGGGTGATCGACGAGATCCGGCTGTGCCCGGAGTCCACCACGACCCTGCGGCAGCTGGCCGCCTTCGCGAAGGCACTGGGCACGGCCGAGCCGTTCGGGCTGACGTGCATGTCGGCCGCGGTGTCCGCAGGCTCGCCGGAAAGCGTCGGCCACCCCGGGCGCGACGTGGCCGGGATCCTGCCGGGGGAGCGTACCGGCGAGCTCGCGGTCCGGCTCGGCGCGGAGCGGACCATCCGGCGGCTGGACACCGAGCCGGGCGATTACCGGGCGATCGCGGCGGCGGCCCGGGACCGGCACCGGGCCGGGACGCTGACGCTCGTGGTCCTCAACACGGTCCAGGCGGCACGCGCGGTGTACCGGGCCCTGCGCGGCGGAGGAGCTGAATGCACCCTGCTGCATGCGGAGTTCCGCGCCCGGGAACGGGCGGGACTGGTGGCCACGGTTACCGGGCACCCGGAAGACCGGATCGTGGTAGCCACCCAGGTGGTCGAGGCCAGCCTCGATCTCAGCGCGGCCGTGCTGATAACCGAGGCGGCGCCGTGGCCCTCACTGGTACGCCGGGCGGGCCGGTGCAACCGTACCGGCCTCG
>JAJKHX010000361.1 GCA_021154785.1 Nocardiopsis sp. | reverse complement strand
TGTTCCGCACCAGCCAGGAGTTCCTCGAGGCGTCCTGGGCGAACGCCGCCCTGCGGGGTGACGGGGAGGCGGAGGCGCCGGTCGATCTCGGCGCCGCGGCGTTCCAGCCGATCACGGCGGTCCGCGAAGCGGCGGCCGCCCTCGGCCTGCCGTGGTGGACGATCGCGCCGTTCGGGGTGACCGACGCGGACGAGCCGGGCGTCCCCGCCGACAAGGCAATTGAGCCGAACGAGTCAGGTGAACCCACCCCGTTCCGTATAAATGCCTCACTCGCGCCGGCCTATCGCGGCGAGACCACCCGCATGCTTTCTGACGTGCGCGCCTGGCTGGCCGGGGGCTGGCGGGTGGTACTGGTCACCGAGGGCCACGGGCCGGCCCACCGGCTGGCCGAGATGCTCCGCGGCGAGGACATCGGCGCCCGGCTGACCGACGACGTGGCCGGGCTGCCCGAGCCCGGCGTTCCCTACGTGACGACCGCGCGGCTGGGCAACGGCTTCGTGTGGCCGGACGTACGGCTGGTCCTGCTGACCGAGAGCGACCTGGCCGGGACCCCGGCCGGGCTGCCGACGACCAGGGACATGCGGCGGATGCCGAGCCGCCGGCGCGGCGGCGTGGACCCGCTGCAGCTCAAGTCGGGCGACTACGTGGTGCACGAGCAGCACGGCGTGGGCCGGTACGTCGAGATGACCTCACGGACCACGGCCGGCGCCACCCGGGAATACCTGGTGATCGAGTACGCGCCGGGCCGGAAGGGGCAGCCGGCCGACCGGCTCTACGTGCCGACCGACCAGCTGGACGAGGTGACCAGGTACTCGGGCGGCGAGGCGCCCGCCCTGCACCGCCTGGGCGGGGCGGACTGGGCCAAGGCCAAGGGCCGGGCCCGCAAGGCCGTCCGGCAGATCGCGTCCGAGCTGATCCGGCTGTACTCGGCCCGGATGGCCTCGCCCGGGTTCGCCTTCGGCCCGGACACGCCCTGGCAGCGCGAGCTCGAGGACGCTTTCCCGTACGTGGAGACCCCGGACCAGCTCGGCGCCATCGACGAGGTCAAGCGCGACATGGAACGGCCGGTGCCGATGGACCGGCTGATCTGCGGTGACGTCGGTTACGGCAAGACCGAGATCGCGGTCCGGGCCGCGTTCAAGGCGGTACAGGACGGCAAGCAGGTGGCGGTGCTGGTGCCGACCACGCTGCTGGTCCAGCAGCACTTCTCCACCTTCTCCGAGCGTTACGCCCCGTTTCCGGTGAAGGTCAAGCCGCTGTCGCGGTTCCAGAGCAAGGCCGAGACCGACGAGACCCTGCGCGGGCTGGCGGACGGCACGGTGGACGTGGTCATCGGCACCCACAAGCTGCTGTCCCCGGAGACCAGGTTTGCCCGGCTCGGCCTGGTCATCATCGACGAGGAGCAGCGGTTCGGGGTGGAGCACAAGGAGTACCTCAAGCGGCTGCGCACCGAGGTGGACGTGCTCGGCATGTCCGCCACGCCCATCCCGCGGACGCTGGAGATGGGGGTGGCCGGGATCAGGGAGATGTCCACCATCCTGACCCCGCCCGAGGAGCGGCACCCGGTGCTCACCTTCGTCGGCGGCTACGACCCCAAGCAGGTGGCCGCGGCCGTCCGCCGCGAGCTGCTGCGGGACGGCCAGGTCTTCTTCGTGCACAACCGGGTCAGCTCGATCCGCAAGGTCGCCGCCGACCTGGCCGCGCTGGTGCCCGAGGCCAGGATCGGCGTCGCGCACGGGCAGATGAACGAGCACGAGCTGGAAAAGATCATGGTCGACTTCTGGGAGCGGAACTACGACGTGCTGGTGGCGACCACCATCGTGGAATCCGGCCTGGACATCCCCAACGCCAACACCCTCATCATCGACCGGGCCGACATGTACGGGCTGTCCCAGCTGCACCAGCTGCGCGGCCGGGTGGGCCGGGGCAGCGAGCGCGCGTACGCGTACTTCCTGTACCCGCCCGAGCGCTCGCTGACCGAGGTGGCGCACGAGCGGCTGGCCACCGTGGCCCAGCACACCGAGATCGGCGCGGGCATGTACGTGGCCATGAAGGACCTGGAGATCCGCGGGGCCGGGAACCTGCTGGGCGGCGAGCAGTCCGGGCACATCGCCGGGGTCGGGTTCGACCTGTACGTGCGGATGATCGGCGAGGCGGTCAACGAGCTGAAGGGCGACGGCCCGGCGGAGAAGTCCGAGGTCCGGGTGGAGCTGCCGGTCAACGCGCACATCCCGCACGACTACGTGCCGGGCGAGCGGCTGCGGCTGGAGGCGTACACGCGGATCGCCGCGATCGACTCCGAGGCCGATGTCACCGCGGTGCGGGACGAGCTGACCGACCGGTTCGGCGAGTTGCCCGAGCCGGTGCTCAACCTGCTCGAGGTGGCGCGGCTGCGCACCGCGGCCCGGCGGGCCGGGCTCACCGACATCACCGCGGCGGGTAATCACATCAGGTTCGCGCCGGTCGAACTGCCCGACTCGCGGCAGGTCCGGGTGCAGCGCCTGTACCCGAAGACCCTGCTCAAGCCGGCCGTGCGCACGATGCTCGTACCAGTGCCCAGGACCGCTGCCTTCGGCGGGCAGCCGCTGCGGGACATCGAGCTGCTGACCTGGTGCGGTGAGATCATCCGGTCGGTACTGGCCGACCTCCCGGCCGCGGTGGCGGCCGGGTAGGTACCGGGCAGCCGGCCGTGCGGGTCACGCGAACCGCCGGCCGGCGAGCCGGTCCCAGAGGGAGTAGGCGAACCCGTGACCGTAGACGTGGTCGAGGTACTTGACCCGGTCCCCGATGACGTGCCCGCGGCCGGGCCGGCCGGCGATGGCGTGGTCCATGCTGGCCGCGATGGCCCGCTGCAGTTCGGGCGCGCGGCCCTGGTCCACCAGGGCCCGCAGGTTCTCGCTGTGGAATATCCCGCCGTGCGGCCCGGGGATGGTGGGTACCGCTGCTACCAGCGCGGGATCGATCTGGCGGGGAAAGGTTCCTGACTGCTCGAGGACTCCCGCGACGTACAGGTTCACCATCGTCCGCAGGCACTTGTCGCATCGTCCGCAGTTGTAGGCACCGGGCTCGTTCTCGAAACATACCCGCAGGTGCCCGAGGGCGAGGGGGGAGCGGGCGATCTGCCAGGTGACCTTCTCCAGCCGGGTGGCTTCCGTCCCGTCGTGGACGAAGGCGGTGCTCTCGGTGCTCCAGTGGCCGTCGAGCGCCAGGTTGGAGCCCCACGGAATCTGTTCCGCGGCGGAGTGAGTCGAGGGTACGTAGATCTGGTGGAACCCGCCCCGCACGAACAGCCCGACCGCCGCCAGGCAGCCTCCGTGAGCGTAGTCCCACAGCAGTATCGGCTCGACCAGGCCCTGGATGTTGCTGCGGACCACGGTCAGGCCGATGCCTTCCGCCGCCGCGACGGACCTGACGTTGTCCAGGGTCAGGTCCCACAGCCGGGTGTTGTGCCGGCTGATGTCGAATCCGTTGACCAGGATCAAGCTGCTGACACGGTCGGCCTCGGCGGGGTCCGCCTGGTGCTTGAGGTAGGTGTAGAAGGAATCGACGCCGCCGGAAAAGAACGACGCCGACCGCGGCGGCCGCGGCGGGTCGGGAACGAGTTCGTCGGCCCGGATCTTAATTGGCCGCAGGCCGATATCCCAGGTCAGTACCTCCTCCATGATCTGGTGCATGCCCTGGTAGAGCTGCCGGGAAATGCTGCCCTTGATGATCAGGTCCTCGCCCTGCTTCATCGACGGCAGCAGCAGCGCCGCGGCGAACGGACTGGCGTCGGCGGACGCGTAGCGGCCCTGGGCCGCGTCGCCGAGGCTGAAATAGACCCGGTCCCAGCCGATCTTGCGCACTTTGCAGCTGGCGGACAGGACAGTCGCCTGGCCGGTGCGTTTCAGCTGCGCGTTCTTAATGATCATGACAGGTCCTCATTACGCCACTTCGTTATTGATGGTATCTACTGTCACATCAGGTGCATTGGTTACAATCTGCACTCAAGTCACAGCATGGTGTTGCGTGTGCAGAGTCGCATACTTCCCCTCCGGCCGGGTACGTGCACTGGTCGAAGCACTGAAAAGCTGGATGTTCAGCCACGATTGGTCCTATCGAGGGTGATAGCGGCATACACTACCCGGAAGATATCGAACAGGATGAAACAGGTGTGAATCTCCCAGCCGGACTATGCGTCAACTAGGGAGAGGGTGCAGCGCAGCGCCCGTACCAGGGTGCGGAGGGGAGCTCAGGCGGGATACATCTGAAGTGGTCGAAATCGCCACATGAGAAATGATCGGAACAGTTCCTGTCACCAGGTAATGCGTGACGGGGACCAGAGATGTCCGAACCTCAATTAGGGGCTGGGTTCCTAGTTAGGTCAATATTTAATGGTACGCCCGAGCTTTCCGGTATTTTCCGGCGGCGGTCAGCTTCTTCCGCGGCAAGACTCGGAGAACACGATCGTCCATCCCATAGCGCCGTACCGGCCGGTGTCAGAAAGCCTCGCGATTGCGCCCAGCGTGAGCGTAGTCATTCCGGCGCGGAATGAGGCCGCGAACCTCCCGCACGTTTTCGGGACGCTGCCGTCCTGGGTCGACGAGATCATCTTGGTCGACGGCCACTCCGTCGACGACACCGTGGCCGTGGCCCGCCGGCTCTGCCCCGCGGTCAAGGTGGTGAAGCAGTCAGGCCGGGGCAAGGGGGATGCGCTGTACGCCGGCTTCACGGCCGCGACCGGCGACATCCTCGTCATGATCGACGCCGACGGATCCACCGACGGGGCCGAGATCATCAGGTTCGTCGGCGCACTGCTGGCCGGCGCCGACTTCGCCAAGGGCTCGCGCTTCTCGAGCAGCGGCGGCAGCGACGACATCACCGGCATCCGCCGCTACGGCAACCGGGTGCTGAGCTTCATGGTCAACTCGATGTTCGGCACCCACTTCACCGATCTGTGCTACGGCTACAACGCGTTCTGGGCTCGCCACCTGGACGCGATCGAGATCAGCCAGTGTCCCGGCTTCGAGGTCGAGACGCTGATGAACATACGGGCGGCGAAGGCCGGCCTGACGATCTACGAGGTGCCGAGCCACGAGTGCCCGCGCATTTTCGGGGCCAGCAACCTGCACGCGGTGCGGGACGGATGGCGGATCCTCAAGATCATCCTGCGCGAGCGCCTAGGCGGGGGGACGCGGCCTGACCAGCCTCAGCAGGCTGCTCCGCCGCCTGCTGGGCCGCCCGTCCTGCTGGCCCCGCACGCCACCGGGCCGTTCCGCATGCCCGGGCCCGATCACGAGCCATCGGTACGCGATCGCGATATCGTCGCCGCGATCGCGGAGGGTGACGACCTAGGCATAGCCGCGGCCTTCGGCCGTTACGCCCAGGGCCTGTACGCCTACTGCCGGTCGCAGCTGGCCGACCCGGCCGCCGCGGCGAGCGCCGTTCAGGACACCTTCGTCCTCGCAGCGGCCGGCATCCGGGCGCTGAAGCGGCCCGACCGGCTGCGAGCCTGGCTGTTCGCGCTGGCCCGTAACGAGTGCCAGCGGCGGCTGCAGGCGGCCGGCCCGTCCGCGCGGCTCTACGAGGGTGCCCACGCGATGCAGGACACCGGGACATTCGCGCTCACCACGCCGGGCGGCGAGACCCGGGCCCTGGTCCGCGCCGCGATGGCCGGCCTTGACCCAGTGGACGGAGAGATCAGCGAACTGCACCTGCGGCACGG
>JAJKHX010000360.1 GCA_021154785.1 Nocardiopsis sp. | reverse complement strand
TGGGCGGCCGGCTGCCCGGGGGGCTCCAGGGGACGCTGAGCATCGCGACCGCGGTGAAGACGTCCGGCCGCAGCAGGGCCGAGTGGGCGGCGATCGGCGCCCCCCAGTCGTGGCCGATGACGATCGCCGGCGAGCCCCGGCCGGCCAGTGCCTCCACCACCCCGAGGTTGTCGGTGACGTGCTGGAGCATCCCGTAGGCCTCGACCTCCAGCGGGGCGGAGGACCGCCCGTACCCGCGGACGTCAATCGCCACGGCCCGGAACCCGGCCTCGGCGATCACCGGCAGCTGATGCCGCCACGAGTACCACGACTCGGGGAAGCCGTGGACGAGCAGGACCAGCGGACCGGACCCTTCCTCCACGCAGTGGATCCTCGTTCCCCGGGCGTCTATGACCTGGTGCCTCATGGGCCATCAGGCTACGTGAAGGACCGGCGCCCCTGTGCGGGATGACCGCCAGCTAAGGCCCGGAGGCAACTGTCTCCGGGCCGTCAAGGACCGCATAGTGTGTCAGGTAAGTACAGTGCGCCGCCAGGGACTCGAACCCCGAACCCGCAGATTAAGAGTCTGCTGCTCTGCCAGTTGAGCTAGCGGCGCCTTCGGAACGCTGTGATCGTAGCAGTTAGCGCCGGGGCAATGCGAATCGCGACGTCGCCCGGTTCCCGTACTAACGGCCACCGGGCCGGCTATCCTCCACACTGCCGACCGGGAAAGTGGGAAACCTCGGGACGTCCGGAAGAAAAAATCCAAAGGACCAATATTCCGAACGCCCTGTGGTAGCTCTCGATAGGCAGCATCCACGCTATCCCCGGCGTCGTGGCCACGATGTGCTATGAACCGGATGCGGAATGTGGACGTAGAGAGACGTGTAGTGATGTTAGGGACGAGGGACGCAGCGAGAGTGGGGTATTTGCGGGTGACGAACGGATGACCGAGCGCAACGTTGCAGAGTCGGCGTCCGTGCCTGAAACGCGCCAGTTCCCCGCGCGGGACCTCGCCCGGCCCCGCGCGAAGGAACCGGCCGGGCCCCCCGCGCGGGACGGGGCGAAACCGCGGGACGGGGCGAAAGCAGGCTCGGCCGGCCGGCTGGGCTGGCTCGACGTACTCCGCGGCATCGCCGCGCTGGCGGTGGTCTTCGACCACACCAGCTACTACGTGCTCCAGCACGTGCGGTCGGTCATCTACCAGTGGTTCGACGCGGGGAACTACGGCGTCTTCGTCTTCTTCCTCATCAGCGGGTACATCGTGCCGGCCTCGCTGGAGCGCAAGGGGAGCGTCCGGACCTTCTGGGTGAGCCGGCTGTTCCGGCTGTACCCGCTGTACCTGCTGGCCGTGGGTATCGCGGTGGCGTTCTACCTGACGCACGTCGGGAAGGCGCGCGGCGAGGCCGCCCATCCCGGCGCCTCGGTCCTGTCCCAGCTGCTGATGATGTCCAACGTGCTCTCCGGCCAGAACCTGCCCAACGTGGTCTGGTCGCTGTCCTACGAGATGGTCTTCTACCTGCTGCTCACCGCCCTGTTCATCGCCCGGGTCCACAAGCGCAGCAACTGGTACGCGGTGGGCTTCGCGGTCGCCGCCCTCGCCATCGGCGGAGTGCTGCCGCAGGCCTACCTCATCCACCACGTGGCCCCCACCCGGGTGGTCGCCCTGGTAGCCGACCTGCTCATCCTGGCCGGGCTGGCCTTCGCCGTGGTCCGCCGCGGCATGTCCCGGCTGCTCGGCGCGGCGCTCGCGGCGGTGGTGGCGCTCACGCTGGTGGCCGTCAACGGCAGCTGGCTCTTGCCGTTCGAGGCGCTGTCCATCCTCGCCCTGATGTTCACCGGCACCATGTTCTACCGGGCCGAACAGGGCCAGTACGCGTGGCGCAAGGCCATCGCCCTCGGGGTGATCGTGCTGGGCGGGGCCATCGCCGCCGGGCTGTGGCACAGCCGCGCCCTGGGCATGTCGCCGCACGGCGAGCTGATCTGGTCGCGCAAATGGGTCTCCGCGCTCGGCCTGGCCGCCCTGACCTTCGCCGCCGGGATGGCGTTCCGGCACGTCAGGTGGCCGCGGGCGCTGACCTGGCTGGGCCTGGTCAGCTACTCCGTCTACCTGCTGCACCCGCTGGTCATCGAGGCCTACCACCACTTCCACCCGTCACGCCAGCATCCGTTCTGGCTCCAGGTGCTGATCGCCGCGGGGCTCCTGACCGCCATGATCGTGCTCAGCTCCGTGACCTACCTGTGCGTCGAGCGGCCGATGCAGAACCTCGGCCGCCGGGTGGGCCGCTGGCTGGACGCCAGGTTCGGCCCCGACCAGGCGCCGGGCACGGCCCCCGTGGACCGGCAGCCGGCCCTGGCAGGCCGCGGCCGCGCTGCCGGGTAACCAGCACCGATGCGGCATGCTGGTGGCATGCCTGAGAATCCGGCGGCTGAGCTGCCATCTCCGCGTGAACCGGGCTCGCCGTACCGGATCTGCCTGGTCTGCCTGGGTAACATCTGCCGGTCGCCGATGGCCGAGACAATCCTGCGGGCCGAACTAGACCAGGCCGGCCTCGACGGCAAGGTCGTCGTGGACAGCGCCGGCACGGGGGACTGGCACATCGGCGACACGATGGACCCGGACGCCCGGGCCGCGCTGGCCCGCCGCGGGCACGACGGGTCGGCCCACCGCGCCCGCCAGTTCGAGCCGTCCTGGCTGGCCGGATACGACCTCGTCCTCGCCATGGACACGCGCAACCTCACCGACCTGCGGCGGATGGCCCGGGGCGGCGACCAGACCCGGATCCGCCTGTTCGGCGAGCTCGGCGGCCTGGACGCGGCCGGGAGCCGTGACATCCCCGACCCGTGGGGCGGCGGCCCGGCGGAGTTCGACCGCGTGCTCGACCTGCTGCGCACGGCCGCGCCGGTGATCGCCGCCCGGGTGGCCCGGCAGCTGGGGTGAGCTCACTGGGTCCCGCCGCGCGCCGGATCGCCCGGCTGACCGGCCTGGCCGTCCGCGACGCCCGCGCCGCCGGCGCTCAGCACGGCTACCAGCACTTCATGCTCACGCTGGCGGGCGGCCAGCGCGCGTTCGCCAAGGTAGCCGCCGAAGACGACACCGGCCAGCTCGGCGGCGCGTTCGCGGCCGAGGCGAACGGCCTGCGCTGGCTGGCCGAAGCGGACGCCGTCCCGGTACCCGAGGTGCTGGCCGTCACCGAGGCGGCGCTCGTCATCGCGATGATCCCGCCGGGACGCGCATCGCCATCGGCCGCGTTCGGATTCGGCGCCGGACTCGCCCGCTTGCACGCGGCCGGTGCCGCCGGTTTCGGGGCCCCCTGGCGCGGCGTCATCGCCAGCCTGCCGCTGGACAACACGCCCCTGGCGGGGCCGCCGGACTGGCCGTCGTGGTACGCCGCCCGCCGGGTGCTGCCCTACCTGCGGATGGCGGTGGACACGGGCGCCCTCGGCCACCCGGACGCCCGGCTGGTGGAGGCGGTGACGGACCGGATCGGGACGCTGGCCGGGCCGGCCGAGCCGCCCAGCCGCATCCACGGCGACTGCTGGGCCGGGAACGTGCTCTGGTCCGGCGACCGGGGCTGGCTCATCGACCCGGCCGCCCACGGCGGCCACCGTGAGACCGACCTGGCCCTGCTGGCCCTGTTCGGCGCCCCCGACCTGGACCGCATCCTGGCCGGCTACAACGACACGGTGCCGCTCGCGGCGGGCTGGCGGCACCGGATCCCGCTGCACCAGCTGCATCCCCTGCTGGTGCACGCCTGCCTGTTCGGCGCGTCCTACGCCGAAGGGGTCCGGGCCGCGGCCCGGGCGGCCCTGTCCGTCTAGATACGCCGAGTTCCGGTGCTGACCTGGGTCAGACCCCTACAATTGGTCCGCATCGGGGCGACAGATCACGACATTATTGTCGGGGACACCTGGGGAAGTTGGCGCCATCGTGAGCGGAAATGACGGCCGTCCGGCCGGAGACCAGGCCGGGGGGCCCGGGCAGGCCGGGAACCAGCCGGGCCCGGGCGGGATCCCGCCGAGCTTCGGCGCGTCCAAGCCCGCGCCTCCGGTACCTTCCGCCCCTCCTGTGCCGCCCGCCCCGCCGGCGCCTGAGGCCCCCGCGCCTGCCTCCGCGGCTCCCGCCCCGGATGAGACCCCTGACGACCCCGCCTCGGTGGGCTGGTACCCCAGCACCCCGGCCGCGGGGCCCTTCGCGAGCCCGTCCGCCCCGTCCCGTCGCCGCGTCCCCCGCCCGTCCTGGGGCGGCCGCGGCACGCTGATGAATGTCCTGCTGTTCGGGGCCGGGCCGCTCGCCATGGCCGGCATCCTCGTCGCCGCGTTCGTGCTCGTGGCCCCGGGCAAGGGGGCGGCTTCCAGCCTCGGCTTCAAGGCCGGCCCGGCCCCCAGCACGCAGCCGGTCCCGGCCAGCGTCGTCGACACGCCGTCGCCGTCGCCGTCCGCGACGCCGTCGGCGCACAAGAAGAAACACCCGCACGCGACGAGTTCGCCCTCCGTCCCCGACAAGACGGCGCGGCCGGGCAGCGCGAAAAAGAAGGCCAGGGCCACCCCCAAGCCCACCCGCAAGTCCGGCCCCAGCGGCGGGGTGACGCCGCACAACCTGGGCGTACCCAACTTCAACGGGTACTGCCGGCACATCGGCCACCACACCGCCGAAGTGGTCACGGCCAACGCCTACGGCTGGCGCTGCACGCTCTACCCGTCGCTGGCACTCAACGCCGGCCGCGTCTGCGCTTGGTCTTACCACCTGAGCAGCAGCAAGGTGATCGACGTGACCACCAGCTTCAGCGATCCCAACGCCTGGCAGTGCTGGCGCGTCAACCGGTACCTGGGCCCGCTCGACGTGGCGGCCTACTGCGCCCAGGCGGGCCTCGGCACCAGCAAGCTGGTCGCGGACAACGCCACCGGCTGGTACTGCACCGCACCGTCGGCCCCGGTCGACACGACCGCCGCGTGCAACGCGCTGTACCACGTCAGCAGCGCGGTTTCCCGCTTCACGCTGTTCACCAACCCCAGTTCCTGGCAATGCTGGGACTGACCGCGCCGCGCCCACCCGTTTGGCACCAAAGATTTGGACCGAACGGGGTAGCCTTCCCGCCCCGGCCCCCCGCCTGCCCTAGCCGGCCAGCGGCAGCTCCCTGAGCCCTTCCCCGAAGGTCAGGTGTCCTGGCCCGTCTCGGCCGGCGCCTCGTCCAGGTCGTCCAGGTCGTCGTCCGCGGCCATGCCCCCCTGGGCGTCGGGGTCGAGCGGCAGCGCGATCCGGAACGTCGCCCCCCGGTCGGGTGCGGTCCGCACCGAGGCGACCCCGCCGTGCGCCGCGACGAGCGCGTTCACGATGGCCAGGCCGAGCCCGCTGCCGCCGGTGGCGCGCGTCCGGGCCTGGTCGGCGCGGTAGAAGCGCTCGAACACGCGGTGGGCCTGCTCCGGGGACATCCCGGGGCCGTGGTCGGTCACGTCGAGCGTCACGGCGGGCGGTGAATCGGGCGCCCGCGGGTCGAGCGTTCCCGAGCCGATGGACACCTCGATGGGCGTCCCGTCCGGGGTGTGGGTGAGCGCGTTGCTCATCAGGTTCCCGATGACCTGCCGCAGCCGCGGCTCGTCGCCGGTGACCAGGAACGCCGCGCCGGGCTGGACCGACAGCTCGATGGTCCGGGACGGGGCGAGCAGCCGGGTGTCGTGGACCGCGTCGGCGGCCAGGATGAGCAGGTCGATCGGCTGGTGGGCCAGCGGCCGCTGCTGGTCCAGCCGGGCCAGCAGCAGCAGGTCCTCGACCAGCAGCCCCATCCGGGCCGCTTCCTTTTCCACCCGCTGCATGATCCGGTCCAGGTCGTCGGGCAGCAGCCCGCCGCCGGTCCCGGCCAGCGTCGTGGCCGCGGGTGCCTGGTCCCGGTCCCAGCGCCGGACCATCCCGCCGCGCTGCCGGTAGTACTCGGCGAAACCGCGGATCGCGGTCAGCGGGGTGCGCAGTTCGTGGCTGGCGTCGGCGATGAAGCGGCGCATCCGCTCCTCGGACTGGTGCGCCGCCGCCTCGGACTCCTCCCGGGCATGGAAGGCGGTCTCGATCTGGCTCAGCATGAGGTTCAGCGACCGGCCCAGACGGCCGATCTCGGTGTGCGGATCGCGCTCGGGCACGCGCCGGTTCAGGTGTCCCTCCGCGATCTCGCCCGCCGTCTCCTCGATGTCGACCAGCGGCCGCAGGTTCGCCCGGACCAGCCCGATCCCGGCTAGCAGCAGTACGGCGAGTACCACGACGCTGACGATGACATCCGCGCCGATGAGCCGCTGCACGGTGGTGTAGACGCTGGACACGTCGGTGCCGATGAACAGGGTGCCGCTCCTCGTGCCGTTGGCGTAGGTCGGGACACCGATCACCCGCCACCGGTCGCCCGAGACCCGCCCAGCCACCGTGGTCGTCACGCCGGGATTCGCGACGAGCGCCGACGTGACCGACGCGGGCAGGGTGGAGATCCCGCTGGGCGTCGTCCCCAGCTCCATGCCGCCCGGCTGCACGACCTGCTGTATGGTGCCGCCGTTCGGCAAGTACCAGACCGCGAATCCGTTCTGTGCCATTTCGCCGGCGCTCGAGAACGAGCCGGAGGCGGCCTCCGCCGCTACGTGCTGAACCTGGGTGTTCTGCAAGTCCTGGTCTGTCTGTCCGAGCAGGTAGCCCCGCAGGATCGACGTGCCGACACAGCTGATCACGACCAGCGCCACGGTCACCAGGGTGAACAGCACCGCGACCAGCTTGACCCGCAGCGAGGTCCGGCTGGACAGCCGCTGCATCGCCCGCCAGGGTCGTGCCATCGCGCGGCCGTCGTGACTCGGTGCTCCCGCCGTCATGCCTAGCTCACCAACGTCAGGAAGCGGGCAGCCGCAGCACGTATCCCACGCCGCGCAGCGTGTGGATCAGCCGCGGCTGCTTGGTGTCGACCTTGCGCCGCAGCACGGACACATAGGACTCGACGATGCCGGTGTCGCCGCGGAAGTCGTAATCCCAGACGTGGTCGAGGATCTGCATCTTTGACAGCACCCGGTTGGCGTTGCTCATGAAGTACCTGAGCAGCTTGAATTCGGTGGGGGAGAGCTGGATCTGCTCCCCGCCCCGCCACACCTCGTGGCTCTCCTCGTCGAGTTCGAGGTCGGCGAAGGTCAGCCGGGGCGTCGGCTCGACGCCGTCACCGCGGGTCCGGCGCAGCACGGCACGGATCCGGGCGATGACCTCTTCCAGGCTGAACGGCTTGGTGACGTAGTCGTCACCGCCCAGGGTGAGGCCGCGGATCTTGTCCTCGGTGGCGTCCCGGGCGGTCAGGAAGACCACCGGGATGCGGGCGCCGCCGCCGCGCAGCCGCCGGATGACATCGAAGCCGTCCATGTCGGGCAGCATGACGTCGAGCACGATGAGGTCAGGCCGGTGACGCTGAGCGGCCTGGACGGCCTCGGTTCCGGCGGCCGCCGTGACGACGTCGAAACCCGCGTAGCGCAGGCTTGCGGACAGCAACTCGAGGATGTTCGGCTCGTCCTCGACGACAAGCAGCCTGGCATCCGGTCGCTGCCTCGCATCGGTCAGCGTTTCCATGTTCTGTATTATCGCCCGCCACGCTGAGGATAACCTGAATGCTCCCTGGATAAGGTCTCCACCCGGCGGCGAACCGCGCGAATCCCCCCGCCCCGGGCCTACCGCGTCGCGGGTCCGGCCTCGCGCCAGTAGGCGATGGCGGCGGGCCGCGAGCCGACGCCGAGCTTGGAGTAGATGCGCCGGACGTGATTCTTCACGGTCTTCTCGGCCAGGAACAGGTGAGCGGCGATCTCCCCGTTGGTCTGGCCGTCCGCGATGAGCGACATGACTTCCGCCTCGCGCGCGGACAGCGCGTGCGGCTCCCCGCCGCCGTTAAGAGCGGGTCCCTCGCCCCCGTCTGGCCGAGGGACCGTGCGATCGTCCATCTGACCTCCGACTGCAGACGCGACCCGGTGGGTCCGTACCGCAGCGAACGTACCAAAAGCGGTAGGTACTGCGTCAATCCATGAAGGTTCAGGTAAACCGGCACCTGGACCGGTATGAACCGACTGTTCAGTACCTGTACCCAGCATCCCCGCCTGCGTACACCTGGCCGGCCAGAGAGCTAGCCGAGGTGAGAGCTAAGCCGTGCCCTGGACGGAAGAGCCGGTGACAAGATCCTTCGGCAGCGCCTGATCGTGGCCGAGGTCGTTGAAGAACCGCAGGGCCTCGGTGCGGTTCCACTGCACGGCCGACCCGGCGGCCGTGCTCAGGCTCGCGTTCGCGACCGGCACCGTCGTGGTGACCGGGTTGCGCAGCGCGAACGCGACGGAGACGAGCTGGCTCAGGCCGGTGCCCTGGTCGACCGTAAGCGCGCCGGCCGCGCCGTTGGCCGCCGGGATCACCGCGAACGGGTTAGCCAGCGTGCCCGGTGACGTCATCTTGGTCAGGATGCCCTTGATCAGGATCCGCTGGTCCTGCTCGCGCTGGAGGTCGCTGATCGCGAAGTTCCGGGTCCGGACGAAGCCGAGCGCCTGGTCGCCGTTGAGCACCTGGCAGCCCGCCTTGAGGTTCAGGCCGGCCTTCGGGTCCTTCATCGGTCCCGGCAGGCACAGGCGGACGCCGCCGATGTCGTTGACCACGCCGACCAGGCCGCCGAAGCCGATGCCCATGTAATGGTTGACGGGCAGCCCGGTCACGTTCTGCACGGTCTGGACCAGCAGCTTCGGCCCGCCGAAGGCGTAGGCCGCGTTGAGCTTGTTGTAGCCGTGCCCGGGAATCGGCACGTAGGAGTCCCGCGGCAGGCTGACCAGCGTGGGCCGGGTGCTGTTGGCCGGCACGTGCAGCAGCAGGATCGTGTCGGAACGCTGGCCGGGGATATTGTGCCCGAGGGCCAGCTGGTTCTCTTCCTTCTTGTTCAGCCCGGCGCGGCTGTCGGAGCCGGTGATCAGCCAGTTCGTCCCGGCCGAGGTGAAGGACGCCGGCACCAGCACGTCGGCCTTGGTCAGCTTCGAGTTCACGCTGAAGTAGACGGCCACGGCCACCACCACGATCAGCGCCACCAGCCCGGCCAGGATGGCGAGCAGGCGCCGCGGGCGCAGCCACCGCCGCCCCCCGCGCCGGGCAGGCCCTCGGTATCCGCCCCGGCCGCCGCTGCCCAGTGCCGAGCGCGGCGGTGGCTGCGAGGGCCACGCGGCCTGCCCCGGCCCGGCCACGTTCCGGGCGTCCGCGCGGCCGGCCGGCGAGCCCTGGGCCGGCCGCGGCGTGAAGCCCGGCTGGGCCTGCCGGCCCGCCGCGCCCCGCTGTTCCGGCTCCTGGCTGTACCACCCGCGTGGCCAGTCATCGCTCATTACGACCCCCAGACCGTGACCGTGCGCCAGCCGTGGCTGAGACGGAACATTCCTCCGTAGGCACGGAATCGATGCTAGTGACAAAACCAGGCTGTTGAGTCGGCCCCTGACATAAACCGCCGGCCGACCCGGGGCTGAAGGTCACGATTTCCGCCGGTCAGACCCCGATGCGCCGGCCCGGCTCATCGCGGCGGCCGCCGCAGCTTCCAGGTTCCTGGATATTCCGGTGGGCAGCCACGCCTGTGACGCGTAGGTCTGCGGCGAGGGCCCGGCCAATCTGGAACCGTTCAGCTACTTTCACTGGCGCTTGCCAGCAGTTAGGTTGGCCATAAGGGGCACTAAGCAGCGGGCGATTGTGTCCAGCCCGTTCTGGAAGGCCGACCATGACGCCGGAGCAAGCAGACCGACGGCTCGGTGTGCCTCCCTTGCCTCCCCGGCACGTTGCCCGCTCGCGTCTGCTGGCCGCCCTTGATGGTGCTGACGGGCTGCCGCTCGTCGTGCTGGCGGCGGGACCCGGGTCGGGAAAGACCGTCCTGCTGGCGGATTGGGTCCTGGCCCGCCCGGCACCCGTCGGGTGGATCAACCTCACCACCGCCGATGCGGCGCCCCGGCGGTTCTGGCCGCTACTGGCTTCAGCGCTGCGGGCGGGCACGGGGCCAGGTGAAATCCCGCCGTCGGCGGCGGCGACCGCGGCCATCGGCGGAGTGCAGTCGCTACTGGACAGCCTGCCTGACTCCGCGATCCCGCCGGTCCTGGTCATCGACGACGCCCATCTGCTGACCCATCCGGCCGTGCTCGAGGGCCTGGACTTGATCATCCGCGGCGGGCCGCCGCGGCTGCGCCTGGTGCTTGCTGCCCGCAGCGACCCGCTGTTGCCGCTGCACCGGTACCGGCTGGCCGGCCTGATGTGCGAACTGCGCGCGCCGCAGCTGGCCATGACCCGCGGGGAAATGCGGGCGCTGCTCGCGGCCCACGGCGTTACCCTGCCCGCGGAGAACCTGGACGCGCTCCTGGCCAGGACCGAGGGATGGGTCGCGGGACTGCGGCTGTCGGCGATGCGGATGGAGGGTACCGAGCATCCGGCCCGGTTCGTCTCGGAACTGGCGGTCGATCAGGGCAGCATCGGTGAGTACCTGATCGCCGAGGTCCTGGACCGCCAGCCCGAGCCAATCCGCCGGATGCTGGCCGAGACGAGCTTCCTGGACGAGGTGACCGGGCCACTGGCGGATGCGGTCACCGGCCGGGACGGGTGCGGCGACATGCTCGCCGGGCTGGCCCGCACGAACTCATTCGTCGTCCCGCTGGACGCCGCCCAGACCCGCTTCCGCTATCACCAGCTATTCGCCGAGATCCTCCGTCACGACGGGCGGCGATACGACCGGTGCACGGTGCCGGACCTCATGCGGCGAGCGGCGGCCCACTTCGAGCGCACCGGCGACTTCAGGAACGCCCTGTACTGGGCGGCCGAGTCGGGCGACGCCCAGTATGCCGCGGCCGTGCTCGCCCGCGGCGGACTGGCCCACGCGTTCGTCCACGGCGTGGACCTATCAGGTCTGCATCTGGAAAGCTGGCAGGCGCCTGCGCTTCCCGGCCGTGCCGATGCCGCGCAAGCCCGCGAAGCGGCCGTCGTGAGTTCCGCCGTCGTCGCCGTCATGGCCGGCGCCGAGTCGGCGGCATCCGACCTGCGTGCCCTGGACCAGACGGCTGACCAGCTGGCCGATCAGCAGCTGAGCCCGGAATTGCTCGTCACCGCAGGACTGGTCCGGCTGCTCCTGGGGATGAAGGCCGGCGACGCGCAGGCGGTCGATGAGGCGGCGGGCCGCCTGCTGGCCCCGAGCGGTCATCCGCCCGGGTACCGGGTACCGGGTCTTCCGGCCGCCGTCATGCTGGCGCAGGCGGCCACCCAGTTCTGGCACGGAAGGAACGAAGACGTCGGCGCGCTCCTGCAGGCGGCGCTGAGGGAAGCTGAACGCGACGGGCCCCCGGTCCTCGAGCTGAACGTGCTCGCCATGATCGCGCTGACCGACAGCCTTCTGTCCCGTCCGCACCACGCCGGCGAGGCGGTCACCCGGGCGCATGCCCTGCTCCGCCAGCACAACGACCTCAGCCCGCCGCTGGCGCTGGAGCTCGCGGCGGCCGTCCGCTCGCTGATCGCGGCCGACCTCGTCGCGGCGGCCCGCGCGACGGAGCGGGCGCTGACTTCCGGCTATGCGGGCTTCGACCCGGGCCTCGTCGGCGCCCGCGCCGTCGGGCAGGCAACCATGCTGCTCGCCAGCGGTGACCTGAACCAGGCCCGGGCGGTCATGAACCACGCGTCCTCGCGCTCGGATCTGCCGCTGCTGGTACTGCTGCGCGAGACGCTGCTCGCCGACATCGAGACCATCGTCGGACGCCCCAACGCCGCGCTTGGCCTCCTGCGCGGGTGCCAGGATGGTGACCTGGCCGTCCTGGTGGCTCTGCCGCGCGCGCGGGCCTATCTGGCTCTGCGCGACTTGCCCCGGGCGCAGCATTGCGTGCGCACCGTGCTGACCGCCACGAGCGCGCTGGTCAGCCGCTATAACCTGCTGGAGGCCATGCTCTGCGACGCGCAGATCGCGCAGCTGAAAGGCGACCCGGGCCGCGCGCTCGAGATGATAGCCGGAGCAATGGAGCTCGCCCAGGATGACATCGTCCTGCCGTTCTTCGCCACCCAGGGCGTGTTCGCCTCGCTGCTGGCCCGCCATCCAGCCGTCGCGGCTCAGTGGCCACTGCCGCCGGAAGGCGTCCCGGTTCATGAGATCATGCCGGGCGGACGACCGGACACCGCTGATCTTCCCGACCCGCTGACCGAACGCGAGCACGCGGCCCTGCGGTTCCTGGCCGCCGGCCTGTCCACGGCTGAGATTGCCGACGAGATGTGCCTGTCGGTCAACACGGTCAAGACACACCTGGCCGCGATTTACCGGAAGCTCACCGCCAGCAGGCGGAAGGAAGCGGTGCTGCGGGCGTGGGAACTCGAGCTGCTCTGAGGCGGCCCGGCGGCTGACTGACCACGGCTACTCGTTTCGGATGAGGCGCGCGGCGGCGATTCGTACCACCGTGGAACATGAGAAGTTCGTGAACCGAACAACACAGATCGCCGGAAGAAGAAGCCTTATGCTCGCGCGCTATGAGCTCCATATCGCGGGCCGTCTCGATGAGACGGCGGCCGCCGCGTTCGCGGGCCTGGAGGTCACCGTTCGCGACAGCGTCACCACGATCAGGGGAGAGTTCGATCAGGCCAGCCTGCACGGTGCGCTCGAACGAATCCGGGTTCTCGGCCTCGACTTGATCGAAGCGCTCCGCGTTCGCGCCCCGCCCGCCGGCCGTGCAGATTGACACCGAAGCCGCGAGGGACAGCTTCACCTCAGGCGGGTGAGCCGCTCAGGCCGGACGGCTGCGAGCATGCTGGATCGGGTCCCGATCTGGAAGGAGGCCCCGTGCTCGGACGCCGCTACGAAATCAGGGTGGTCGGATCGATTGGCCCGGCGGCCCGTGAGGCGTTTACCGACCTAGTCGTCGAAGTGGAGCCCACCAGCACTGTCCTGTGCGGTGACCTGGACCAGGCCGCCCTGCACGCGCTGCTGGACCGGGTGCGGGCGCTCGGTCTGGAGCTCATGGATATCAGGCAGGCCCCGGACCAGCCTTCGAGCTGACAGTCGCCCGGTCCGCAGAAATCCGCTTGAGCTCGACGAGTTCGAGTCCAAGTGATTGGATGCGGTTCAGCGCGCCGTAGAGGGCGGCCTGGTCGAGGTCGGCGACGAGCGACGTGTGCGTGCCGTCGGTTTCGATCGTAAAATCCTCGAAGACCTCGCGGGCGACGCGGCCGAGACCACCCGCGACGGTGATCCGGTAGCGGTGCGTGCCCACGTTGCCCCCATCGCCAGTTCCATGGCGGCCTGCTGGCACTATCCGTAGGTTCCGCGGCAGCCTGCTGGCACTATATGCCCGGCGGTGAACCGTCAGTGATCTTTTGCAAACCTTTGCTCCCGGCGGCGGCCGGCCGGGTGATCCGGTGGCCGGCTGGGCCGGTGCGGGCATTGCCGCTGCGAGATCACCCGCCGTGTATGAGGCGAAGCTGGCCGTCCGGCGGCACGATCGCGCAGTATGAGCAGACTGACGCTGACCCGGCGCGCCTGCCGGAACGTTCTCCTGTCCGGGCTGGTGCTGCTGGCGGCCGCGTGCGGCTCCAGCGGCAGCGCCGCCGGAAGCCCGGCCTCGGCCGGGAGCCCGGCCTCGGCCGGCAGTCCTTCGTCGAGCGCTGCCGCTCCGCCGGCGTCCGGCTCGGCGGCGTTGTGCTCCGAGGTCGCCGCGCTGCGCGGATCACTGCAGCACCTTGCCAGTATCAGACCCAGCCCGAGCACGGTGGCTGAGCTCAGAACCGCCGTGCAGGACGTCCAGTCGAACCTCGCCGGCCTCAGCAGCGCCGCCGGTAACCTGTGGAGCGGGCAGGTCAGCGACCTGAGGTCGGCCCTGAGCAAGCTCCAGTCCGCGGTCAGCACCCTCGCCACTGAGCGCAACGCCAGCAGCGTGTCCGGTGTGGTCACCGCGGTCCGCGGCGTATCCACCGCGGCGCGTCAGCTTCTGGACGCGGCCAGCCCGAGCTGCCCGTCACCGTCGGCATCGTCCGGATCCAGTGCCGCATGACCGGGTCCCGCTCGCCGAGACCACCGCCGTCGCCCGCTGGATTGCATGATCTGCGGGCCACGGGCGACGAGCGGCGAGCATCGGGCAAGGCCGCCAGGAAACGTGCTCGACGGGGCCCGCTGGGATTCTGGGACGAAGAACAGCGCAGGCAGGACGGGCTGAAGACGATCCTGGCCCAGGACCAGACCCGGGTTCCCGAACTTATCCCTCTGCGGCATCAGCGCATGGCGGCCTCCCCGTGGAACTACTACCGGGGCGCCGCCGCGGTCATGGCCGCCGACCTCGCCACCCAGCCCGACAGCGGGCTGATAGTGCAGTTGTGCGGCGACGCCCACGTGCTGAACTTCGGCCTGTGGGCCACACCGGAGCGGAACCTGTCGTTCGACCTGCGCGACTTCGACGAAACCCTGCCGGGCCCGTTCGAGTGGGATGTCAAGCGCTTCGCCGCCAGTCTTGTGGTAGCGGCCCGGCAGAACCGGATCAGGCAGGCGACGGCCGTTGCCGCGGTAACGGCCGGCGTCGAGGCCTACCGCACCCGCATGCGCCGGTACGTGATGATGCCCGAGCTCGACATCTGGTACGACGGCATTCACGCCGACCACCTGATCGGCTATTTCGAGCTGGCTGACCGCGGGCGGGTCTCGGTCCACATCGAGAAGAAGCGGGAGACCCGCACCAGCCGCGGAGCGTTCGCCAGGCTGACGACGATGGCGCACGGACGTCCCCGGATCACCCAGGAGCCCCCGGTCCGCGTCGCGCTCCGCGACGACGAGCAGGCCGAGGTCGTCGATCACCTCCTGGCCGGGTACCGGCTGACCCTCCAGGAGGACCGGCGGAGCCTGTTCGACCGGTTTACCGCCGTCGATGTGGTTCGCCAGGTCGTCGGAGTGGGCAGCGTGGGCATGCGGGTCTACCTGATCCTCCTGGAGGGCCGCAGCGGTGCTGACCCATTGTTCCTCCAGGCCAAGCAGGCGGGACCGTCCGTCTACGAGACAGCGGACCGGTCCAGCCGCCACGACCATCACGGCGCGCGGGTGATCAACGGCAAGCGGATGGTGCAGAGCGCCACCGACATATTCGTCGGCTGGGGCTCGCTGCACGGCCGGGACTACTACGTGCGGCAGTTCCGCGACATGAAGATCATCCCGAAAACCGAGCTGATCGCTCCGCGTCTGGTCGAGTTCGCTACCGCCTGCGGTGAAACCCTGGCCAAGGCCCACGCCCGCACCGGTGACCCGGTGGCCATCGACGGCTACATCGGGAAGGGGCCCGGTTTTACCGCGGCGATGGCCCGGTTCGCCTGCTCGTACGCCGACCAGAACGAGCGGGATCACGCTCAGCTGGTCCGGGCCATCGCTGCTGGCACGGTGGAAAGCCGGGAAGCCGTGGAGTCCTCATGACCGCATCAGGGCTCAGTCCCGGCCCCGCCGTTGCGGCCCTGGAGCAGATCTACCGCGATCTGCATGGCCGCCCCGAGCTGTCGCGGCAGGAGCATCGCACCGCGGCGCTGGCGGCCGGCCAGCTCGCCGCCGCGGGATTCGAGGTGATGACGGATATCGGGGGCACCGGCGTGGCAGGCGTCCTGGCCAACGGCGCCGGACCGACCGTGCTGGTCCGCGCCGACATGGACGCGCTCCCGGTCCTCGAGCAAACCGGCCTGCCCTATGCCAGCTCGCTGCGGGCCACCGACCGGGATGGGCATGAAGTCCCGGTGATGCACGCCTGCGGTCATGATATGCACGTCACCTGCCTGGTCGGCGCGGCCTGGGAACTGGCCGCCGCCCGTGACGCGTGGTCGGGCACGCTGGTCACGGTGTTCCAGCCGGCCGAGGAACTCGGGACCGGGGCACAGGCCATGATTGACGACGGATTGCTCGACCGGGCCGGACGTCCCGACGTCGTGCTCGGCCAGCACGTGGCCCCGTTCCCGGCCGGCCTGCTCGGCGTCCGGCCCGGTCCAGCCTTCGCCGCGTCCGACTCGCTGCGTGTCACCCTCTACGGCCGCGGCGCCCACGGCTCGCGGCCGGATGCCGGGATCGACCCGGTAGTGATGGCCGCGGCCACGGTCATGCGGTTGCAGGGCGTGGTCTCGCGGGAGATCGCCGGCGACGACACCGCCGTGGTGACGGTCGGGGCCCTCCGCGCCGGGACCAAGGAAAACATCATCCCCGATGATGCCGAACTGCTCCTCAGCGTCCGGACCGTCGATCCCGCTGTGCGCGGCCGCGTGCTGGACGCGATCGGCCGCATCGTGCGCGCCGAGGCGGCCGCGTCCGGCGCCACCCGGGATCCGCTCGTCGAGACCATCCAGACCTTTCCCGCCGTGGTTAACGACGAGGCGGCGGCCGAGCGCATCAGCGCGGCGTTCAGCCGGCGGTTCGGGCCTGACCGGGTGTTCGATCCGGGGCCCGTCACCGGCAGCGAAGACGTTGGCATCCTCGCGACCGCGGCCGGTGCCCCGTGCGTGTACTGGCTCCTGGGCGGCGCCGACCCGCGTCACTTCGCCGGCGCCTCGACCCGGGCCGAGATCGTCGCCGCGACGCGGGATGTGCCGTCCAATCACTCGCCGCTCTACGCCCCGGTGCTCCAGCCCACTCTTGCCGCCGGCGTCGCCGCCCTGACCACCGCCGTCCTCACCTGGCTTGGGCCCAGCTGACCTGGCAGCGCCCGCCGTCACCCGAAATGTATGAGCCAGCGGAGCCGTCCCCGTGGTCATCATGACGCTGGGAGGCGAACACCGTGTCCTGCCTCCCGCGCGCAGGCCCGTCCCGGCACGCGCAGACCCGTCCCGGCACATTCCGATGGAGAGGTCATGGCCACGCTTACCGCATGGAAGTTCGACACCCCCCAGGGAGCCGACGAGGCGCTGAACAGGCTGGAGAAACTGAGCCGGGATTTCCTGATCAACCTGCACGATGCGGCGGTAGTCAGCTGGGAGGCCGGCAAGAAGAAGCCGGCGACCCACGAGATGCACGACACCACCAAGGCGGGCGCGCTCGGCGGCGCGTTCTGGGGGATGCTGTACGGCCTGATCTTCTTCGTGCCGTTCCTGGGCCTGGCCATCGGAGCGGCCAGCGGCGCGCTGTTCGGCTCCATGCGCGACGTCGGGATCAGCGACGAATTCATCCAGGCGGTCCGGGAAAAGGTCACGCCCGGCACGTCGGCGCTGTTCGTGCTCACGTCCGGTGCGGTGCAGGACAAGGTGGCGGACGAGTTCCGGGGCACGCAGGCCGAGCTGATCCGCACCAACCTGTCCGACGAGCAGGAAGCCAGGCTCCGGGAGGCGTTCGGCCTCGAGGACTGACGCGTTAGCTGGCCCGGCGGAAACGACAGGACCCGCGCGTAGGAGGCGGTCACAGTGACTGCGGTTGACACCAAGGCGCCAGCCGAGGTGCGGAAGTTCTCGCTGACCACGCTCACGGCCATGGTCGTGGGATCGATGGTCGGAGCGGGCGTGTTCTCGCTGCCGCGTAATTTCGCCCTGGCCACTGGCGGCTTCGGCGCCCTGATCGCCTGGGTTATCGCGGGCAGCGGGATGCTGATGCTGGCGTTCGTGTTCCAGACGCTGGCCGTCCGCAAGCCCGAGCTCGACGCCGGGGTGTACGCCTACGCCAAGGCCGGCTTCGGTGAGTACCTAGGCTTCTTCTCCGCCTTCGGGTACTGGGCCAGCGCCTGCATCGGCAACGTCACCTACTGGGTGCTGGTCACCTCCACCCTCGGACGGCTCTGGCCCGGGGTCTTCGGCGAGGGCGACACGGTGGCCGCGGTGCTGCTGGGATCGGCGGGCGTCTGGATCTTCCACTTCATGATCGCCCGCGGGGTGCAGGAGGCCGCCGCGATCAACAAGATCGTGACCTACGCCAAGATCGTGCCGATCCTGACCTTCGTCGTGGTGGCGATCTTCGCGCTGAAGGCGCACGTCTTCAGCGCGAACTTCTGGGGCGGCGAGCCGAAGACCGCCGGCGCCCTGTTCGGCCAGGTGCGGGCGACCATGCTGATCACCGTGTTCGTCTTCCTCGGCATCGAGGGCGCCAGCGTGTACTCCCGCTACGCGAAAAAGCGCTCGGACGTCGGCAAGGCCACCGTGCTCGGGTTCCTGGGCGTGCTGGCGCTGTTCGCCTCGGTGACGATCTTCTCCTACGGCATCTTGCCCCGCGCCGCGCTGGGCAAGCTGCGGCAGCCGTCGATGGCGGGCGCGATGGAATCGGTGGTCGGCTACTGGGGGACCGCGTTCATCAGCGTCGGGGTGATCGTCTCGGTCCTCGGCGCCTACCTGGCGTGGACGCTGATGTCGGCCGAGGTGCTGTACGTGGCGGCCAAGGACCGCGACATGCCGTCCTTCCTGGCCCGGACCACCGGCAAGAACGTGCCGCTGCCCGCGCTGATCATGACCAGCATCCTGATCCAGGTCGCGCTGGTGATTACGCTGTTCTCCGCGGATGCGTTCACCTTCACGCTCAAGCTGTGCAGCGCGCTGTCGCTGATCCCGTACCTGCTCGCCGCCGCCTACGCGCTGAAACTCGGGGTCCGCGGCGAGACCTACGACACGGCGCCGCAGAACCGGGGCCGGGAGGCGCTGGTGGCCGGCCTGGCCACCTTCTACACCGTGTTCCTGGTCTTCGCCGCGGGCCTGGACTTCACGCTGCTGTCCTTCATCATCTACGCGCCCGGCACGGTCCTGTTCGTCATGTCGCGGCGCGAGCAGAACCGGCGTGCCTTCTCCCGGCCCGAGCTGATCATCCTGGTCATCGCCGTCGCTGGAGCCGTGGCCGGCATCGTCAGCCTGGCCACCGGCGCGATCTCTATCTAAGGAGAAACCCAATGACTGATACCGCCTCGTCCGGCGCCGGGCAGTACGGCGTGCACTCCGAAGTCGGCCAGCTGCGTAAGGTCCTGGTCTGCGCTCCGGGGCTGGCCCATGAACGGCTGACCCCCACGAATTGCGATGACCTGCTGTTCGATGACGTGCTGTGGGTGCAGAACGCCCGCCGGGATCATTTCGACTTCATGAACAAGATGCGCGAGCGGGGCGTCGAGGTGGTGGAACTGCACAACCTGCTGACCGAGACCCTCGCCATCGGTGCGGCGAAGCAATGGCTGCTCGACAAGAAGATCACCGCCAACGAAGTAGGCCTCGGCCTGGTCGACGACACGCGCGCCTACCTGGAGAGCCTGGAGCCGCGGAAGCTGGCGGAGTTCATGATCGGCGGGCTGGCGACCGCCGACCTGCCTGATGATTTCCGGCCGGGCTATCTCGCCCTGGCCCGCGAGCACACCGGCGTCCGCGAGTACCTCATGCCGCCCCTGCCGAACACCCTGTACACCCGGGACACGACATGCTGGATCTATGGCGGGGTGACCCTCAACCCGCTGTACTGGCCCGCCCGGCACGACGAGACGCTGCTGATGAAGGCGCTATACACCTTCCACCCGGACTTCGCCGGCGCCCGGATCTGGTGGGGCGACCCGGAGAAGGACTGGGGACTGGCAACCTTCGAGGGCGGGGACGTGATGCCGGCCGGCAACG